>JBFYRY010000034.1:0-18969 GCA_041302025.1 Chloroflexota bacterium
ACTGATTGTGCCGGTGGCGTTGGAGCAGGGCTCGAAGTTTGCCATCCGTGAAGGTGGTCTGACCGTCGGTGCCGGTGTCGTCACCAAAATCATTGAATAGGTGCTGGCATGACTAAACAAAAAATCCGCATCCGGCTTAAAGCCTACGATCATCGTGTTCTCGATCAATCAGCCAAGCGTATCGTTGAAACAGCGGAACGCAGTGGCGCCCATGTTGTTGGTCCAGTGCCCTTGCCAACCAAGACAGAACGGTTTACAATACGACGCTCGACTTTTATAGATAAGGATTCACATGAGCACTATGAGATCCGCACACATAACCGTTTGATTGATGTGCTTGATCCGGACTCGAAGACAATCGATATGCTGATGCGGCTTAATCTACCCGCTGGTGTTGATATTGAAATAAAAATCTAATTGGTTGTTATGTGGGGAGTAGAGGCCGTTCGTTTATCTCTACTCTCTAATTTCGACAATGCAAGAACAATATTGTCAGGGACTACAAAATACTGCGCGTCCCATCAAATTGTTTACTGCGTTGCCTGGAGATGATGCAGCCTAAGCCCAGGCTGACAGTCTCAACTACATTCTTTGAAGGAGAAAATCGAGTATGTTAAAAGGGCTTATAGGGAAGAAGATTGGCATGACCCAGATCTTCGATGAGCAAGGTGTCGCGTATCCTGTGACAATCATCGAAGCTGGGCCATGTTACGTTACCCAGATACGTCAACCCGAGACGGATGGCTATTCAGCAGTCCAACTTGGATTTAGCGAAGTCCACCCCAAGAAATTGGCGGCGGGTGAACTGGGACATTTGAAGGCGAAAGAGTTGCCTCCGATGCGTTTCCTGCGAGAATTTCGTTCGAAAGACGCCGCGAATGTGGGTGATAAATTGACAGTGGAAGTCTTTGCTGTCGGCGAGCATGTCGATGTAGTTGGAACAAGTAAAGGAAAAGGCTTTGCCGGTGCTGTCAAACGCCATCACTTCCAAGGTGGTAAGAAGACACATGGCCAGTCTGATCGTCATCGCGCCCCAGGTTCGAACGGCTCTGGCACAACACCGGGTCGTGTCCTTAAGAATTCTCGTCGCGCGGGTCACATGGGCAGTGAGCGGGTTACCGTTCAGTCACTCAAGGTGGTCCTTGTGGATGCTGAGCGCAATTTGCTCGGTGTTCATGGCGCAGTGCCCGGTGGTAAAGGCGGCCTTGTTGTTATCAAAGAAGCGCGCAAACAGTAGCCGCTGAGGAAACGGGAGCTAGATTACTATGAAAGTGGATGTTTTGAGTATCGAAGGCAAGAAGTTGCGTGAGGTTGAACTTCCCTCCGCGATTTTCGAAGCCCCAATTAATGTTGATTTGATGCACCAGGCTTATGTCCGCCAGATGGCGAATGCGCGTCTTGGTACCCATGAAACCAAGGTGCGCGGCGAAGTAGCCGGGGGTGGTGCCAAGCCCTTCAAGCAAAAAGGGACGGGGCGTGCCCGTCAGGGATCACGCCGTGCCGCTCAGTGGGTTGGCGGTGGACGTATTCACACGCCTCACCCTCGCAGTTATGAACAGCGCATGCCGAAGAAAATGCGCCAAGCGGCACTCCGTTCAGCGTTGTCTGCCAAGGCAGCGGAATCCGGTGTCATTGTTGTGGAAGAGATCGCTCTTTCCGAGGCAAAGACCAAGGTAATGGCTCAGACGCTCAAGAACCTCGTCGGTCTGTCCACAGCGCTCGTGGTCCTACCTGAAAAAGATCAGGCTTATGAGACCGCAATGCGCACGGCGGACAACCTCGATAATGCGAAGGTTTTACTGGCTGGATATTTGAACATTCGCGACCTATTTGGTTACGATAAACTCATTCTGCCTGTGAAGTCCATCGATGCCTTGGTGGCGACTTTAGGATAGGAGAAAGAATGTCAACGATATACGAAGTCCTTCGTCGTCCATTGGTAACTGAAAAATCAAGCTATCAATCCGGAAAACTGAACCAATATTCCTTTATTGTTTCTGATTCCGCCACACGCAAGCAGGTCAAGGATGCGATTGAAACCATCTATGATGTGACTGTTGAACGCGTGAATATTATCAATACTCCAGCCAAGCGTGGTCGCCGCCTTCGAAGTCGACGTTTGCTCGTCCGCAAGGCGGGCTATAAGAAGGCAATCGTGACCCTGGTTGAAGGTCAAACACTTCCCATATTTGAAGGGGTGCAGTAATGGCTGTCAAAAAGTATAAACCGGTAACTCCGGGCACCCGTGGAATGACCGGTCATTCCTTTGAAGAAATCACCAAGTCCAAACCAGAACGCTCTTTGCTGGTTGAGCTTCGCAAGAGCGGTGGTCGCAATTCCTATGGTCGTGTGACCGTTCGCCACCGTGGTGGTGGACACAAACGCTTCATTCGTCTTGTTGATTTCAGGCGCGACAAGCGTGATATTCCCGCCAAAGTGGCTGCGATCGAATATGATCCGAACCGTACTGCCCGCCTCGCTTTGTTGCACTATGCAGATGGCGAGAAACGATACATTGTCGCACCGTTGGATCTCAAAGTTGGAGATACAGTTATGGCTGGCGCGGGAGCCGAAATTCGTTCTGGTAACGCGCTTCCGATCTCAAATATCCCGGTCGGTACCTTGATCCACAATATTGAGGTACGTGAAGGTCGCGGTGGTCAGATGGTTCGCTCTGCCGGTGGTGCTGCTCAATTGCTCGCCAAGGAAGGTGATTTTGCCCAGGTCCGTATGCCTTCTGGTGAGGTCCGTTTGATCCATCAGGTCTGTTACGCAACCATTGGTCAGGTTGGAAATCTCGATCATGGAAATGTCAAGCTCGGCAAAGCGGGACGCAGTCGACATAAGGGTATCCGCCCAACTGTCCGTGGTTCTGCGATGACCCCGCGCGATCATCCTCATGGTGGTGGTGAAGGCCGTCAGCCGATCGGTCTTCCGGGACCGAAGAGTCCGTGGGGTAAGCCCACATTGGGTTACAAGACCCGTCGTAACAAGAAAACCGACCAGTATATTGTGCGTCGTCGCAGTAAGACGAACCGCTAACCGATATAGAGGTACGATATGTCAAGATCATTGAAAAAGGGTCCGTTTATCGAGCCCAAGCTTTTGAAGAGAATTGAAGCGATGAACCAAAAAGGTGAGAAGAAAGTTGTGCGCACATGGAGTCGCGCCAGCGTGATCTTCCCCCAGATGGTTGGTCATACCATCGCTGTTCATGATGGACGCCGTCACGTTCCGATTTATATTACCGAGAACATGGTCGGACATCGATTGGGTGAGTTTGCCCCGACGCGCACCTTCCGTGGCCATATGGCTGCGGAGAAAGCCGCACCTGCGGCCTAGGCATGAGGAGAGTGTATTATGCATGATATTCAAGCAAACTTACGATTTCTCCCCATGTCTGCCCAGAAGGTTCGCCTTGTGGTTGACCTGGTACGCGGCAAGGATGCGAATGAAGCGTTGGAAATGTTGCGCTTTGTGAACAAAGCGGCTGCGTTGCCTGTCCGGAAATTACTGGTGTCTGCTGTTGCCAATGCTGAAGAAAATTTTGGTGTCAGCCGTGATGATCTGGTTGTTGCCAAGATCTTTGCCGATGAGGCTCCCACTCGCAAGTGGCGTCGTTTTGGCGCCCGTGGCCGCTTCAAGCCGTTGCTTCGCCGTAATTCTCATGTCACTATTGTCTTGCGCGAGCGCGGGGCTTAGAAGGAGAAATCATGGGTCGTAAAGTTCATCCAATTGGTATGCGCCTTGGGATCAATCAGGGCTGGCAGGGTCGATGGTTTGCCGAAGGGACTTCCTATCGTCAGCAGTTGCACCAGGATTTCGCCATTCGCAGTCTTTTGCTGGGAATGGACTCCAAAGGCGGCTCCTACAAGAACACTGATGTCCGCAAGCTTCGAAAGGAATTGCCCGATGCCATCAAGGACGGCAAGGCTGGCGTCTCGAAAGTGGAAGTTGAACGCTATCCTGGGAAGATCCGGGTTGCCATTCATACTGCTAAACCCGGTATTTTGATCGGCCGCAAAGGCGAGGGTGTGAAGAAAATCCGTCACGCACTGGAAACCTTGATCGGCAAAAAGGTCGATCTCGATATCAAAGAAATTGGTTCGCCCGATACAGATGCGATGCTTGTGGCTCGTAATGTTGCAGATCAATTGGAGCGTCGTATTGCCTATCGCCGTGCCATGAAGCGTGCCATCCAGCAGGCAATCCGCCAGGGTGCGAAAGGCATCAAGATTATGGTCGGTGGTCGTTTAGGCGGTGCTGAAATGTCGCGCGATGTCTGGCTTCGTGATGGTCGTGTTCCTCTGCAGACTCTGCGTGCGAACGTGGATTTCGCAAAGACGGAAGCCAGCACAACCTATGGCCAGATCGGCGTGAAGGTTTGGATTTATAAAGGTGAGGCCCAGCCAGAGGCTGAGGAAAAAGTGGAGACAACTGAAGGCGTGTACGTAAGCGAATAGCTACGTGTACAAGTTGTCATGAAAAGAGGTAGTTAGCAATGTTGATGCCAAAACGTGTTAAGTGGCGCAAGCAGATGCGTGGTCGTATGAAAGGGAAAGCCCTGCGTGGTGCTGAAATTTCATTCGGCGAGTTCGGTCTGCAGGCGTTGGAGCCTGGTTGGGTGACCGCACGGCAGATCGAAGCGGCGCGCAGAACCATTGTCCGCGAAATGAAGCGCCGTGGTAAGGTGTGGATCCGCATTTTCCCGGCCAAACCATATACCCACAAGCCGCCTGAAACCCGCATGGGTTCCGGTAAGGGAAATGTTGAATACTATGTTGCGGTCGTCAAACCCGGACGTATCATGTTCGAGGTTGGTGGCCTGGATGCCGCAACTGCTTTACAGGCGCTCAAGAATGCGCAGTATAAGTTCTCGATCAGAACCAAAGTAGTTGCCCGCCACGATGCAGGAGAGCAGTCATGAAGTCAGTAAAACCCAGTGAACTGCGCAACCTGAAATCAGGCGAGATCGAGACAAAACTTTCGGATGCCCGCGAAGAAATAATGAAACTTCGTTTCCAGCAGGTAACCGGACAGTTAACGGACACCAGTCGTATGCGAGTTTTGCGCCGTGAGATTGCAAGAATGCAGACCATTTTGCGCGAACAGGCATCCGCTGAAGTTGTGGAAGGTGAAGCATGAACAATCGTCGTCGCATAACTGGCGTCGTTACCAGTAACAAAATGACCAAGACGGTCGTGGTTGAGATCACCCGCGTGTTCCGCCATCCGTTGTACCGCAAGGTCGTACATACCAGTAAGCGTGTTAAGGCTCATGATGAAATCGGTTGCCAGATTGGTGACCAGGTCCAGATCGTGGAATCCCGCCCGCTTTCACGTGATAAGCGCTGGGTTGTGGAAAGCGTTGTCAAGCGTGAGATCCGAACTGCGGATACCGGCGTTGCCGATTTGAACGCTGATGTGAAAGTGGAGGAGTAAGCTATGATCCAACATGAGTCTCGACTCAAAGTCGCCGATAATTCCGGCGCACGCGAGTTGTTGGTGATCCATGTTCTGGGCGGCTCCACCCGCAAATACGGCAGCATCGGGGATGTGGTGGTTGCATCTGTGAAATCGGCTTCTCCACAGGGTGGGGTGAAGAAGAGCGAAAAAGTTCGTGCTGTCATCGTCCGCTGTTCCAAGGAATGGCGTCGCGAAGATGGTTCCTACATTCGCTTTGATGATAACGCCGCGGTTATTCTGGATGCTGATGGTGTCAACCCCAAGGGCACTCGTATTTTTGGCCCGGTTGCCAGAGAGCTTCGTGAAATGGGGTTCATGAAGATTGTTTCCCTGGCGCCGGAAGTGCTTTAGAGGAGTATCAGGTATGAGAGTAAAGATTCGTAAAGGCGATACCGTGGAGATCATCTCCGGCCGCTTGGAAGACAAAGGCAAGCGCGGCGAAGTCATCAATGTGCTATTGGAAAAAAGACGCGTTGTGGTCCAGGGCGTGAACATTCGTACAAAGCATCAGAAGCAGGTGCAAACGCAGGCGGGCCGTAACATCAACCCGGGCCGGATCCAATTCGAGGGACCGATCGACATCTCGAACGTGATGCTGGTCTGCCCGAAATGCAGCGAACCGACCCGTGTTGCCGTCCAGCGCAATGAAGACGGCACACGTCGTGTTTGTAAAAACTGCCAGATGCAGATCGACTAGCTGCGGAGTAATGATAATGAACAAGATGCAAGAGAAATACAACCGGGAAGTCATCCCTGCTCTGCGCAAGGCATTTGATCTGAAGAACATTATGCAGGTCCCGCGTATCGAGAAGGTGGTGGTTAATATCGGTATGGGCGAAGCGATGGATAACCCCAAAGCCCTCGAATCTGCTGTTTCTGACCTGACCACCGTCACTGGGCAGAAACCGATTACGACGAAGGCCCGCAAGAGTATTGCGAACTTCAAACTGCGCGAAGGCCGTTTGATTGGAACCAAAGTAACCCTGCGCGGTGACCGTATGTGGGCATTCCTCGATCGTTTAATGAATACCGCTCTCCCGCGTGTCCGCGATTTTCGCGGTGTTTCCGCTAATGCCTTCGATGGTCGTGGAAATTACACGCTTGGATTGCGCGACCAATTGATCTTCCCTGAGATCGAGTACGACAAAATTGACAAGTTGCGTGGCATGGAGGTCACCATTGTGACCACTGCCAGGAATGACGACCAGGCACGTGTGATGTTGCAGTTGCTTGGAATGCCGTTCATCAAGAAGGAAGCGTAAATTATGGCGAAGAAATGTATGCAATATCGCGAGGCTCGTCGTGAATTCCCGAGTCAGGTGCGAAATCGCTGTGTCCGTTGTGGACGGCCGCGCGGATTTATCCGCCGTTTTGGCTTGTGCCGCATTTGTTTTCGTGAACTGGCATTACAGGGAAAGATCCCTGGTGTCGTGAAGTCTTCATGGTAACCGGGTGGAGGTGCTAGCATGACTGTTATTGATCCGATCGCTGATATGCTGACCCGAGTCCGCAATGCTGTGCTGGCTGGTCATGCGTTAGTTGCAATGCCGAGTTCCAAGCTTAAAGTCGAGATTGCCAAGATTATGAAGGATGAGGGTTACCTCGAAGGCTTCGAACTGGTGGAGAGTGAAGAATCCACCCAGAAGGTGTTGCGTTTGAAAATCAAGTATGTGGGTGAGCGCCGCTCCCGTCGACCGGTTATTTCCGGCATCGAGCGGGTAAGCAAGCCCGGACGCCGAATTTATACCAAGAAGCAGGATATTCCCTGGGTTCTTTCTGGTATTGGTGTTGCCATACTTTCCACGCCCAAGGGCGTTATGACCGGGGCTCGTGCCCGCCAATTAGGCGTGGGCGGCGAGATCCTGTGCAAAGTATGGTAGAAGGCAGGAGGTAACCAGTGTCTCGTATTGGACGTTTACCGGTGGCTATTCCGAGCGGTGTGCAGATTAATGTACAGGGCTCAGATGTCCACGTGAAAGGGCCGAAAGGCGAAATGAAACGAACATTTTCCTCGTTAGTTGGCATTGCGATGGAAAATGGACAGGTTGTCATCACCCGAAATTCGGATGCTGCTGCTGAACGCGCTTTGCATGGCACTACTCGTGCCGTGATCGCGAATATGGTTCGTGGCGTAAGCTCAGGGTTTCAAGTTGTGCTTGAAGTGGAAGGTGTGGGATACCGCGCTGAAATGGAAGGTAAGAATCTATCCCTGTTCGTTGGTTATTCACACCCTGTGAAGATCGAGCCTCCCACAGGAATTTCCTTTGAGGTTGAGTTAAAGACACGCCAGATCAAAGTGCTTGGATATGATAAGGAAGTGGTTGGTCAGACCGCATCTGAGATCCGTCGGGTTCGACCGCCTGAACCGTACCATGGCAAGGGTATTCGCTATCAAGGCGAGAAGATCCGCCGCAAAGCTGGTAAAGCTGGGAAAGGAGCCAAGTAAGCATGGCTAACAAGTCTCGTTCCATTGCACGGACCCGACGTCACACGCGCGTCCGCAAAAATTTAATGGGATCAATCGAACGTCCGCGTTTGAACGTGTTTCGCAGTCTTTCGGGAATCTATGCCCAGGTGATAGATGATCAAGCAGGCAACACCCTTGTTTCCGCATCCACGATTGACCGTGATTTGCGCGAAAAAATGAAGGGCTTGAAAAAATCCGAACAGGCAAAACTTGTCGGTCAAACTGTTGCTGAACGCGCTAAAAACATGGGCATTCAGGCGGTGGTTTTTGACCGCGGTGGTTATCGTTATAGTGGACGCGTCAAGGCTTTGGCAGATGGCGCGCGTGAAGGCGGCCTGCAGTTTTAGGCTGAGTGGAGAACGAAATGGCAGAACACGAAAATACTGAACAACAGAACTATGAAGCTCAGGATCAGTTTGAAGAACGGGTCATTGAGATTGCCCGCGTAGCCAAAGTAGTCAAGGGCGGCCGCCGTTTTCAATTCCGCGTGACCGTTGTCATTGGCGATAAGAAGGGTACCATTTCAATGGGCGTTGGCAAGGCGAATGCCGTGCCGGATGCGATGCGCAAGGCGTCTGAACGCGCACGCAAGCATATGAAGGTTGTGAACCTTGCTGGTACAACCATCCCGCACGAAGTGTTGGGGAAGGTGGCTGGAGCGAAGGTAATGCTGAAACCCGCCTCTCCTGGTACGGGTGTTATCGCCGCAGGCGGTGTGCGTGCTGTTTTGGAAGTGGCTGGTGTGCGCGATATTTTGACCAAATCCCAGGGCAGTGCTAATGTCTTGAATGTGGTGCAGGCGACATTCGATGCCTTGGAGCAATTAAAATCTCCTCAGGAGGAGGCGGCCCGACGCGGCAAGAATGTCAGTGAGTTGTTGCCGTTCTGGGAGCGGAGGAAACAACATGCCTAAGAAGGAAATCAGCGGAAAGACCATCCGTGTGACACTTGTTCGTAGTCCGATTGGTTATACCAAGGATCAGAAGGCGACAGCAATGGCTCTTGGTCTTCGCCAGATGCATCAGACCGTTGAACATCCGGACAATCCCGCCTTGCGTGGGATGATTCGAAAAATCATTCACTTAGTTCAGGTCGAAGAGTAGGAAAGAATGATGAAACTACACGATCTTGTGCCCAATGTGGGCTCCAAAAAGAATCGCAAACGCGTTGGTCGCGGTATTTCGGCAGGGCAGGGTAAGACTGCAGGCCGTGGTACCAAGGGTCAGGGTTCACGCTCGGGCGAAGGTGGAAAGATGTATCGCCAGGGCGGCAACCTGCCATTCTATCGCCGTTTGCCCTTTATGCGTGGTCAGGGTTTTACGCCACGAGATCAGGTTACTTTTAATGAAGTTAATCTTGACCAATTGGCGGAAACATTCAAAGCCAATTCTGATGTCACCCCTGATACAATGAAAAACGCGCGTTTGCTTCGTGATCCTCGCAACCCGGTTGTTATTCTTGGCCGTGGTGAACTGGACGTCGCACTTAAGGTGCGTGCCCATCGCGTAAGTGCCAGTGCCAAATCGAAGATTGAGGCGGCCGGCGGCAGCGTAGAACTGATCAGCTAGGCAGTATCCGAGAGGAATATCCTTACATGCCTGAAAAGAAACAATCAGCCTGGCGATTTCTTTGGAGATCGCAGGACATTCGGAAGAAGTTGCTCATTACATTGGGCATATTAATGCTCTTCAGACTTGCGGCAAATATACCGGTTCCCGGCATCAACCGTGAGGCGCTGGCGCAATTTTTTGCAACCCAGGGATCCGGTGGGTTCCTTGACTTTCTGAACCTGCTTTCTGGTGGAACGATTCGAAATTTCTCCCTTCTGGCGATGGGTGTATATCCGTATATTACTGCCCAGATCATTTTGCAGTTGTTAGTCCCGATTATCCCTGCACTGCAACAGAAAATGCAAGAAGACCAACGTGAAGGGCGCAAGTGGATGGAGAAATGGACATACTACCTTGCTGTTCCGATGGCGATGCTTTCGGCAGTGGGTCAAATTAATATTTTCAACTCGCTTGCGTCAACCCCGATTATTGGTTTCGGTTTTACTCAGGAGTTATGGCTGTCTTCAGTGATGATCCTTTTGGTGATGACTGCCGGGACCATGTTTGCTATCTGGCTGGGTGAACTTATTTCCGAATACGGTATCCGCGGACAGGGGTTATCCCTGGTGATTTTTGCAGGTATTGTTTCCCAGATCCCCACCAATATTGGCACACTCTGGCTGGATGAGACAAATCGCTGGAAATTGATTGCAGCGATGCTGATCGTGATCGTCCTGACTGTCATTGCCATAGTTTACGTTCAACAAGGACGTAGAAATGTCCCCATTATGTATCCGCATAAGAGTCAGGTCTTCTACGCGATGCAACGTGGAAAATCCGTAAAAATGCCTCAGCCCTATCTCCCGTTGATGGTAAATCTCGCGGGAATGATCCCGTTGATCTTCGCTGGTGCCCTTCTCCAATTCCCTGCAATTGTCGCGAGTTACTTTGTTCGATCCGAAACAGCATGGGTTAGTCGGGTTTCCACGAGCATACAGACTTTCTTCAATCCCACAGGGGTTGGTTCGTGGGGTTATTGGGTGTTATATTTCTTCATGGTGGTTGGTTTTACCTATTTTTATACTACCGTGATTTTTGAACAACAAAATTATGGAGACAGCCTGAAACGGTCCGGTGCCCAGATCCCAGGTGTGCATAGCGGTGCGGCGACACAAAAATATCTTAATCGCATCCAAAGCCGTATTACATTGCCGGGTGCCCTTTTGTTGGGTACTGTGGCCATAATGCCGTTCCTTTTGCAGTTGATTCTACCTGAAGCATCTTCGAGTGCAGGGTTATTTCTTGTCTCTTCTTCGGGTTTGCTGATTGTAGTTGGCGTCGTGCGTGATACATTCATGAACATCGAAGCCGAATTGAAATTGCACGGTTATCAGGAAAAACTACTTATCAGCTAGGAGCCTTCATGACGACTTTCATCGTCCTACTTGGTCCTCCGGGAGTTGGCAAGGGAACTCAGGCAAAAATATTTTCCGAGAAAACCGGTCTGATTCATATTTCGTCCGGTGATTTGTTTCGGGAGAACATTAAAAATCAAACAGAATTGGGAAAACTTGCCCAGAACTATATGACCAAAGGGGAATTGGTTCCAGACGATGTAACAATTGCCATGATAAGAGACCGCATCAGTCGTCCGGATTGTAAAACTGGCGCCATTTTGGATGGTTTTCCCCGTACTCCCACCCAGGCGGATGCACTCGAAATTATGTTACACGATTTCGGTGGACGTGTCGATGCGGTGCCTTTTATCTTCGGTTCAGAGGATGTGCTGGTCGAGCGGTTGAGCGGGCGGCGGACCTGTCGGGCTGTTGGTCATATTTTCAATGAAAAATATAATCCGCCGAAGGAACCAGGTAAATGCGATTTTGACGGTTCGGAATTGTATCAGCGCGATGACGACAAAGCCGAGACAGTGAAATACCGTATTCATGTTTACCTGGAACAGACAACACCCTTGATCTCCTATTATCGCGACCATGGAAAACTGATGGAGATCGATGGAATGCAATCGATTGATCAGGTAACCCAGGATCTTCTGGTTGCCTTGAAGAAGCAATGATATGAGCTGGGCACGCCAGATTCATATAAAGAGTCCTGCTGAATTGCAGATTATGCGTGAAGCAGGACGTATCAATGCGACAGTTTTAGCGACTGTCAAGGAACTTTTAAAACCAGGTGTTTCCACGGCCGACCTCAACGCGGCTGCTGAGGAAGTGCTGAGGAAACATGGATGTGTATCGCCCTTTAAAGGATATGGTCATCCGCCTTTCCCGGCGTCGATCACAGTCAGTATCAATCAGGAACTTGTTCACGGAATCCCAAGCAAATCGCGGAAACTGAAGAACGGAGATATCGTTTCTGTTGACTGCGGGACTGTATTCGATGGTTTTGTGGGCGATTCGGCATTTACCGCCGGGATTGGAGACATAGCTCCAGAGGCGCAGAGACTATTGCACGTTACGGAAGGATCGCTCAAGGCTGGTATTGACGCGATGCGTGCTGGCAACCGTACCGGGGATGTTTCTGCGGCGATACAGAACTATGTGGAAAGCCATGGGTATTACGTAACGCGAGAGTATACAGGCCATGGCGTGGGAAGGCAAATGCATGAAGGTCCCCAGGTGCCGAATTATGGCAAGCCGGGGACGGGCATGCTCCTGAAGGCAGGTATGACGATTGCCATTGAACCGATGGTGCTCGTGGGAACAGCGGAAACGCGTGTCCTGCCCGACCAGTGGACGGTAGTGTCTGCAGATGGATCATTGACGGCGCATTTTGAGCATTCTGTGGCTGTCACCGAAGGAGAACCTCTACTCCTGACTGTCCGGTGATGATCCAAAGGTGGAAAATCCCGCCAAAACTGGACGAAAGCAATATGAGCGTGTATAATCCAAACCTTGGCTACACGTGGAAGATGTAAGTAAGGAGTATTTCTTTTATGAAAGTATCACCGTCTGTACGGAAACGCTGCGCCAAATGCAGAGTCATTCGACGCAAAGGCAGAGTATTTATCATCTGCGATAATCCAAAACACAAGCAACGACAGGGATAGTGAACCATGGCGAGAATTGAAGGTGTTGATCTTCCCCGTAACAAACGGGTGGAAGTTGGCCTGACCTATTTGTACGGTATTGGCCCTACTCGTGCACGCGCAATCCTGGCTCATACAAAGGTCAGCCCTGATATCAGGGTGAAGGATCTTTCCGAGGCAGATGTTGCTGCAATTCGTGAGTATATTAGCAAGAATTACAAGGTTGAGGGCGATCTACGCCGCGAAGTTCAGATGAGCATCAAGCGATTGATCGAAATTGGCTCCTATCGCGGGATGCGTCATCGCCGTAATCTGCCTGTACGCGGCCAACGGACCCGCACGAATTCACGCACCCGCAAGGGTACCAAGAAGACTGTTGCCGGGCGCGGACGCCGCCGCGGTGCGAAGAAATAAGAGGCTGGAAAAACTATGGCACAAAGTGTACGTTCAACGCGCCGCGCCAGCGGTGCCAAGAAGACAAAACGCGCATTGTCATCCGGGCAGGTGCATGTTTTTGCATCGTTTAACAATACCATTATCACCGTCACTGATACGGAAGGTAATACGGTTGCGTGGGGGAGCGCCGGCTCGGTCGGTTTCAAGGGCTCGCGTAAGAGCACTCCTTTTGCCGCCCGCCTTGCTGCTGAACAGGCGATCAAAGCCGCCCAGCAGTTGGGTATCCAGGAGGTTGATCTTTTTGTCAAGGGACCTGGGCCCGGCCGTGAAAATGCCATCCGTGCGGTGCAGGCGATGGGTTTGAAAGTCCGTTCAATATCTGATATTACACCGGTCCCGCACAACGGTTGTCGCCCGCCGAAGAAGCGCCGCGTGTAATTTAGAGCAGAGGAAAGTAATATGTCGAAGAATCTTAGTCCGGTTTGTAAACTCTGCCGGCGCGAAGGCGATAAGCTATATCTCAAAGGCGAGCGTTGTTTCTCGCCAAAGTGTGCCTTCGAACGCCGTAGTTTTGCGCCTGGTCAGCATGGTCGCACAGGCAGCCGCAGTGGCGGTGGAAACCGCATGGGCCGCGAGTCCGATTATTTGCGCCAGTTGCGCGCCAAACAACGCGCCCGCCGCGTCTATGGCATTTTGGAGCGTCAATTCCGCCGCTACTATGAAGTTGCCCTTCAACGGCGCGGTCTAACTGGCTTGAACTTGTTACAGATATTGGAATCCCGCCTGGATAATGTCGTGTTCCGCCTTGGATTTGCTTCCAGCCGCGCGCAGGCGCGTGTGATGGTGACGCATGGTCACTTCACCGTGAATCTCCGAAGAACCGATGTACCCTCCATGCTTCTCAAAGAGGGTGATACTATTTCTGTTCGTGAAGGCTCTCAAGGCCTGACCTACTTCAAAGGACTTGGCGATTTGGCGGATGCCCGGACGGCCCCCGCCTGGTTGAACCGCGATACAAAAGGTTTGACTGGATCTGTCCAACGTCTTCCTGAGCGTGCTGAAATCGACGGAAGTTTGAACGAACAACTCATCGTCGAATATTACTCACGGTAGTAGTCGGTCTATTGAAACTGGTAATGTGATTTGTCAACCAGTGAAATTTCTACTGTATTGTACAGGGAGAGGTGAACCGTGACGAGTATCACGAACATGGTTATGCCGAAAATCGAGCGTGAGGCTGAAGCTCGGAACTACGGCAAGTTTGTTATCAGCCCTCTTGAGCGTGGATACGGTGTAACGCTTGGGAATGCACTGCGCCGTGTTCTGCTTTCCTCCCTTGAAGGCGCAGCGGTCTCATCCATCCGTATTGCGGATGTATTGCATGAGTTCAGTGAGATACCCGGTGTGCGCGAGGACGTGATCCAGGTGACTCTGCAGGTGAAACAGTTACGCCTCAAACTCGATGGCGTGGACAGCACCCGTATGCACCTGGAGGTGCGTGGTGAAGGAACAGTGACTGCGGCGGATATTATTACCCCCGCCGAAGTCGAGATCGTCAATCCGGAACTATATCTTTTCACCGTGGACAACCCGAAAGCCAAACTGGACATCGAATTCACTGTGGAGCGCGGACGCGGCTATTTACCCGCCAATGAACGCAGTGGACACATGCCCATTGGCGAACTGCCCATCGACTCGATCTTCAGCCCGGTCAAGCGCGTCAACTGGGAAGTGACATCAGCCCGTGTGGGGCAGAGCACGAACTACGACAAATTGATCCTGGAGATCTGGACCGATGGAACGATTTCTCCGGAACGCTCGCTCAGTACAGCGGCAAAACTCATCATTGACCATTTGCGTTATATTGCCGGAGTCAGTGAAGAGACCCTGTCAATCGCCATTGAGAAGGAAGTGAGCGGAAGCCGCCTGACAAGCGAACTGGCTGATACCCCCGTGGAAGCCCTTGACCTTTCAGTCCGTGTCTTCAATTCACTCAAGCGTACCGGCATTACGACCGTCGGCGATGTTCTTGATCTGCTCGAAAAAGGCGAAACGGCAGTCATGTCCATTCGCAATTTTGGTGAAAAGAGTCTCGATGAGCTCCGCCAGAAAATGCGCGAAAAGGGCTTCATGAAAGACGAAACGAATTCTGCGGAGTAATTAGAATGCGACATTCAGTATCAGGTTACAGACTTGGGCGAACCTCGGGCGCACGCCTGGCGCTTCGCCGAAATCTTATCAAACAATTCTTTACGCACGAGCGTATCCAGACCACGAAAGCCAAAGCGTCTGCGATCCGCGGTGAGGCAGAACGTCTCATTACCATTGCTCGCAACAGTGCGAACGCCAGCGATGCGGAGAAGGTCAACGCCCGCCGCCTTGTCGTCTCCAAGCTTGGGGACAATCAGGTGATCAAGCGCCTGTTTGACGAGATCGCCCCCCGTTTTGCGAATCGTCCCGGCGGCTACACCCGTATGTTGAAGCTCGGTCCCCGCATGGGCGACTCGGCTGAGATGGTGATTCTGGAATTGGTGGAAGAATAGGAATTTCAGCATTCGGCTGAAAGCTACTTGCTGAAAGCTGAAAGCTCAAATGGCACGTTACCAATTGACTCTTTCCTACGACGGCACCGGCTTTTTCGGGAGCCAGCGGCAGGCGAAGCGCAGAACGGTGCAAGGCGAGTTCGAAAATGCCTTGCGCAAACTGGGATGGTCCGGACGCTCGATCCTTATCTCTGGGCGGACGGACACCGGCGTTCATGCGACGGGACAGGTTGCCGCGTTTGACCTTGACTGGTCTCACGCTGACAACGACCTCGTGCGGGCGCTCAATGCCTCTTTGCCAGCCGACATGGCTGTACGCGATGTGCGAGTGGTGGATGTAACATTCCACCCGCGTTTCGATGCTGCATCCCGTCGTTATCGTTACAGATTGTTCTGCCAGCCGCTGCGAGATCCCATCCGGGAACGATATGCGTGGCGGATCATCTCTGAAATGGACGAGAAAGCTCTTGCAGATTCCGCGAAGATATTTATCGGTACGCACGATTTTTCTGCCTTCGGTTCCCCGACCACCCCAAAAGGCACCACCGTGCGGACCATAGTGAAATCCGAGTGGACGCGAGTTGAGAAGGATGAATGGCACTACGAAGTGCAAGCCGATGCGTTTTTGTATCGGATGGTGCGCAGGCTGGTGTTTGTACAGGTTGCCGTAGCACAGGGAAAAGTTTCAGTCGAGGCAGTTGCCCGCTCTGTAGCGGAGCAGGCTCCGGCTGGGAAGCGAAGCGAAATTCCCGCTGGGCTCGCTCCTGCACATGGGCTGACACTCGTCGAAGTGACGTATCCAGCTCATTGAGTCAATTGGTCAATAAGAAAAAGAAACGGAGAATCAGAAAGTGTACAAGTCGTACTATCCGAAAGCAAGCGAAATCGAACGCAAGTGGGTGCTGGTGGATGCCAACGGGCAGACCCTGGGCCGCATTGCCACGCGCATCGCGCATGTCCTTTTGGGCAAACACAAACCGACCTTCACGCCCGGCGTGGAGATGGGTGATTATGTCGTGGTGGTCAATGCCGAGAAGGTGACCGCCACCGGAACGAAGACCAGCACGAAGATGGAAACCAAGATGTACCACCGCCATTCGAATTACCCCGGCGGGTACAAAGCCATCTCTCTGCGCGACCAATTGCAGCAACACCCCGATCGTGTATTACGCGCTGCGGTATGGGGTATGCTGCCTCACAACAAGATGGGACGCGCGATACTCAAGCGTCTGAAGATCTACGCTGGTCCGAGCCACCCGCACACCACGAACAACCCTGAGCCGCTGGCGTAAAGAAAAAGGAAAGAAGATATGACTCAATACTACGAAGCAATCGGCCGCCGCAAGGAAAGCACCGCGCGTGTCCGCCTGGCGAGTGGTTCCGGCAAGTTCATTGTGAACGAGAAGGAGGCCCCCGCCTTCTTCACCCGTCTGGGTGACCTGCAGGATATCCTGCGCGCGTTCGCCGCGGTTGGACAGGACTTTAGCAAATACGATGTCACCGTGTTGGTGAACGGCGGCGGGGTGACCGGCCAGACTGAAGCAGTGCGACTGGGTCTCTCCCGCGCTCTCGTCCTCGTGAACGGCGATTGGATTTCCACTCTGCGTAAGCACGGTTTGCTGACCCGCGATGCCCGCATCAAGGAACGCAAGAAGCCTGGTCTCAAGAAAGCCCGCAAGGCGCCCACCTACACCAAGCGTTAATTTTCGCTCTGCAAACTTTAATACGGAATGCGTAATTCGTAGGATACAATCCTACGGGTTACGTTTTTCGTTTAAACAGGAGTTCATATGGACTTTTCCCTCGTTGCCCAGACCTTTGACACGCTTCGCATCGCTCCACCCTCGAAGTTGATCCTGCTCGAAGCGCGGACTCTTTCCTCCGCACATGTTCCGCCGTTCCCGCCCGATATGCCGGTGTTGTTGACCGAGGTCGATTCGCGCGAACTGGCTTTGCAGGTGAAAACCGTTTTACTGTCAACATATCCGAAAGGACACGGAGTGTTTGTCGTGGAAAGTGGAAAGTGGAAAGAAGAAAGTATCGATGAAATTAATGGGGAAAATCTTTCTGCCGCCGCTTGCTGGTACATTCCCGCATTGGGAGAAGGGACTTCATTCGAGTCGTTTGCCGAGATCGTTGCCCACCTGCGCGCGCCGGACGGATGTCCGTGGGATAAAGAGCAGACTCACGAAACCCTGCGCAGGCATTTGCTCGAAGAATCCTATGAAGCGCTCACCGCCATTGACTCGGGCGATTTTGCCGACATGCGTGAGGAGTTCGGGGATTTGTTATTGCAGATCGTTTTGCACTCCCAGATCGCGAACGAAGAGGGACAGTTCAATGTCAACCAGGTGGTGCAGGGAATTCATTCAAAGATCGTGCGGAGACATCCGCATGTGTTTGGTGAACTGGAACTGGATAGCGTAGACGGTGTACTGGCGAATTGGGAGAAGTTGAAGGAAAAGGAAAGAGGAAAAAAGAAAGACAGTAAAGGTTTATTGGATGGCGTTCCGGTTGCGTTGCCCGCCCTCGAACAGGCGCAGGAATACCAGGACCGCGCCGCCCGAGTCGGCTTTGACTGGCCCGAAATCGGAGGTGTTCTGGATAAGATCGCCGAAGAGATATCAGAAGTGAAGAATGCTACGAATGAACATGAATTGACCGATGAACTTGGTGACCTGCTCTTTGCACTTGTCAATCTGGCACGCTGGAAGAAAGTGGACGCCGAGTCCGCGCTAAGGGGGACGAACAGGAAGTTCAAAAAGCGCTTTGCTTATGTGGAGCAGGGTGCGAAAGAACTGGGACGGAATCTCTCTGACCTCTCCCTCGAAGAGATGGATGTATTGTGGAACGAAGCGAAGAAACTGGGGGGTTGATACCTATCCGCTACTGCGCTTCTCAAATCTCTCGATACATCAGATACAGATCGTAATATTTACCTTCATGGAAGATATCGCACGGCTCGGTTCCATAGATTTTAAAACCGCATCTTTCGTAACAGCGTATGGCAGATGTGTTGGATGTCATCACACCTAATTTGAGGATGACTACCTCGCATTGACATGCCCACTCTACACACATTCCGATGAACGTTTCGGCGATGCGCAGTCCCCTCCATTCTGGGCGGATGTAGACGCTAAAAATATCGGCACTGTGTTTTGTCTTTGGCGATTCTCTTCGACGGATGCCTGTCATGCCGATGAGTTTGCCGTCGTGCTCGGCAAAGAAGATGATCCCGTGCTCGTCAAAATTCAGGCGGCTTTCCCAGTGGCTTATGGGGTGGTTGAAATTGACCTCATAGTCCGCGCTGAATGCGGTGGGACTATCCTGCAAGCCGTTCAGGCGCAGATCACGGAATTGTGCCGCGTCTGCCAGGTTCGCTTCTCGGAGAACGACCGTGCCGCGTGCCGTCTCAAGAGACCGGATCATTTTTTGCATGTAAATTTTGCCAGCGCTTCCTCGAACAACGGTTGGGCATTTTCCGCCTGCGGGGTGTAAA
>JBFYRY010000002.1:0-50278 GCA_041302025.1 Chloroflexota bacterium
GTCTTCTGTCTGGACCAGGAGGCCTGTTTCACCATCCCGAAGTAAATATCCCACTCCGCCCACTTTCGTTGCAACAATCGGAATTCCAAAAGCCGCCGCTTCGATGACACTGACCGGCATGTTATCCACACGATTGGTGTTCAGGAAGATATCATGCCGGGCGAATTCACGTTGTTTGTCGTCCAAGCCCAAAAAGCCAATAAAGCGTACCGAGTCGCCGACGCCTAACTTATCGACCAGTTGACGGGTCGCTTCCAACAAACCTTTTTCCTGACCACCCATTGTGAGTTTGGCATGCGGATAAATCTCTTTTACCTTCGCAAACACTTTAACTGCCATCTGCGGATTATAAACATCGTGAAACGTTCGCATCCAGAGAAAGTTTGGCTGAACCTGACCACGCTGGAGGAACGGATATTTCTCCACTTCAATCGTATTTGGGATAATGACCGCGTCAAATCCTGACCTTCGAATTGATTCCGCCAAAAAATCGGAAGGCGTCACAATGGCATTTGCCCGCCCAATCACCCATTTGCTCCAGCGTGGGAATCGGGCGAAAAAATCGGGTAGTTCACCGCCGCGCAAGACCATCACGACGGGAATACCTAAAACATTGGAAAACCAACTAGCCGCGTGTTCCACGACAAAACTTGGTCCCCCATAAACCTGCAAACAAACGATATCAATCAATTTCCGTTTTTGCCAAAGCGTCGAAAGAATGTCCAGAAAACGCACATACCGGTTCAGCCTAGATGAAACCAACAAACACTCGAACCCACGCTCAACCAACCGCGGCGCCAGATATTCGAATGGATTGGGAACCCAACCGGGATGACGTCCCAGCATGGGTCCGACAAAGCAAATCGTTATTCCGTCTCTCCACTTGTCACCTGCATCAGCCATAGTACTCTGACCATACCTGGAACATGAGCAGGCACCATACACGATGACGAAGTTGGTAAGCGCTCATGGGAAGGTGCAGAGCTTCCGGATCATCCAGCATCAAGTCCCGGAGCCGAATGACTTCCTTTGCGTTGAAGATCCCCTGGGCAGACAATTTGGACTCAGACAGCATATCCACCAAAAAGGTTCTCCAATTTTCCTTCTGAAACCACTGCGCAAATGGAACCTCAAAACCGCGCTTTTTCCTTTTCAATAAATCGTTAGATAACAGATTATTGAAAGTTTGCTTCAGTATCCATTTCGATATCCCATTTCTATATTTGTATCGTGTTGGGATTTTCATTGCCAGTTCCACCAACTCGTGATCCAAAAATGGGGAACGCACCTCCAGGGAACATGCCATCGAAGCCCTATCCACTTTCACCAATGAATCATCCACAAGTCCATTTAAGAGATCCGCTATCATGAATTGTTCAATAACACCCACCCGGCTGGTCGCCGAAAAATTCTGACCAATATAAGAGGTTACGTGTCCACCCAGACCTGCCTGCCAATCTTGTGTGTATAACTTATTTTTTTCCTTCTCGTCAAAATAGGTATGTAATGCGGTCATTTGTTTGTCCAGCGAAAAATCGCTTAGATCCAATGCCCTGGCAATTTGCCTGATTTTTTCTCCCAGAGACTCATTATAGCGAGATAAAAACGGCCAACTATTAATTGCGTTTTTTTTCAGCCATATCCTTAGCCACGACGGCAATAGCCGCAGTTTTTGCAACAACAACAGTCTGGGATAACGAGGGTAACCGGCAAATATTTCGTCACCGCCATCACCGGTGAGGGCGACTTTGATGTGACGACTCGCAATTTTAGATACCCAATAAGTGGGAATAAATGAAGAATCAGCAAACGGTTCATCCAGATATCGCGCAATGGAAAGAAACTCATCCGGCGAAAAGGAATTTTCATCGACGATTTCACTTGTAAGGTGAATGTTAAAGCGCCTGGCTGTTTGAGTGGAGATTGGAAGTTCGTTGAAGCGTTCATCGCTGAAACCAATGCTATAGGCATGAACACCGGGAATTTCTTTTGCGGCAATTCCTGTTACTATCGTTGAGTCAATCCCCCCGCTTAGAAAGACCCCCAAAGGTACATCGCTCCGAAAACGGAGTCGTACAGATTCTGTCAGTTTGGCACTCAAAGCCTCCTGGTGATCAGCAAGTGTAAGTTCCGGCGCTTCCTGTATTTTCAAGCTCCAATATCGTTGAACGAGCATTTTACCTGTTCGACAATCCAGGTAAAGGAAATGAGCCGGGGGGAGTTTAAATACATTAGAAAAAATCGTTTGTGGAGTGGGAACGTACAGCAAGGTCAGGTAGTCATGCAACGCTCCTGCGCTCAAAACACGTTCAAATCCCGGCCAGGGAATAAGGCCTTTTATCTCTGATGAAAAAGCCAATTGACCGTTGTTCACACTATAAAATAACGGTTTTTTACCCATTCGATCGCGCGCAAGGACAAGCCGCTTTCCTCGGTTATCCCAGAGAGCAATTGCAAACATACCCCTCAAATAATCAACAAACCCCAAATCAAATTCTTCGTAGGCATGCACTATGACTTCCGTATCAGACTTGGTCCGAAAAATATGCCCCCGGGCTTCAAGATCCCGGCGTATTTCAATAAAATTATAAATCTCACCATTGAGCATCGCCCAAATCGTTTCGTTTTCATTGGGAACAGGCTGACTGCCAGTGGCTAGATCGATAATACTTAATCTCCGAAAACCAAGTCCAACGGGACCATCAATCAAATAGTTTTCTTCATCAGGCCCACGATGACTAATACATGATGTCATTTGTCTGAGAATATCGTGTTCATCAAACGAACCACCATGAATATTTGCAATACCGGTTATTCCACACATCTTGCTTTATTTTCCGTATGACAGACCAGAATATCAAACTCGATCAGGTTTATTCCAGACGACCTTTACAGAGTCAGGCGCGTCAATATTTTTTGTCATTTTCCAATGAATTTTTCGCAACACCAAACTTGAGACTCGAAAACAAGAATCTGCCGTTTCAAATCTCTGGCAGTTCCAAACCCCAGGTGTTTTTGAACAAATTTTTTAACCGCCCCAGGTAGACATCATAGGTGAAGTTGCGAGCCGCTTCAATGCCAGCCTGGCTTTCCTGCTTCCACCGTTCAGGATTTGACAAATAGTCCTGGATGGCATCGACAAACGCTTCCACATCCATGAAAGGGAGAGAACGCCCAACTTTGAATTCAGCCAAAATCTGCGGGATACTGGAAACTTCACTCGCGACCGGTACAACACCATAAGCCATTGCCTCGCTGAGAACCTTTGGCCAACCCTCAGACTGAGAAGGAAAAACAAGGATATGAGCTTTTGAATAAAACTCCGCGAGAGCATCGCGAGGCAGCCAACCAACAAACCGCACCCGGTTTTTCAACCCGTGATCAGCCGCCCAAGCCGCACACTTTTCACGCAAAGGACCGTCACCCACCAGAGTTAAATTCACTTGAATATTCTTCAAGATCAGTTTTTCTGTTATCTCCAGGCATCTCATCACACCCTTCTGTTCCTCCAGACCGCCGATGAACAGCAATTCAAGAGGTGAGTTAATTATTTTTTTCTCACCCAGGCGAATTGCATGTTCGTATTCATTCAGATCGATGCATGGATTCAGAAAGGAATAGACATGGGCTGGTTGATTGGACCAACTCCCATTAACGGTCACCAGCCCTCCGGTCCAGTTTTGACGCGAGATCCAGCGCTGGAAACGATATGACCAGAAATCCTTTCCAGTCGGCGACCAATTGCCTGCATATTTGATCCAACGCCGGGATGGCTGTTTTCGTAATGATAGGTAAAGGAGCGATAGCAGGCTGATATTTGCGGGACAACGCACATGGATAACATCGGTCGGCTGCAGACGATTGATCGTCTCATGAATTGTTCGCAGATAACCAGGATACGATTTGAGCACCGTCAATTTATCGGTGAAAAACTCACCACCAGCAGGTGGAACTGGTACAAACTCGATATTATCTGCCTGATAAAACAAACTACTCAATGGCGCGGAGCCGGGATACATCACAGCCAGGTGAATTATCCTCTCGAACAACCGGGAAAAATTGTCTATCTCACGGACAGTGGGACCCCAACCAACGACACGACCATCTTGCAAATAGTGAGGAGTATGAGAAATGATCAACAGATTGGTCATTGTTTTTTTGCCAGACGTATCAAATCGTTGATCTCGATTTCGTACTCTTTCATTTTGATGATGGAAGTTTGTTCGATTAACGCCCGTTTACGGGCATTCTGTCCCATTTGTTGACGAATGGCAGGGTTTTCCAATAAAAAACCTATTGCCTGTCCTGTGGCGGCAGGATTATTTTCCTCCACGATCAATCCCGTGTGACCATCCTGTACCGCCTCCACCAACCCGGAATTGGAGGTTACCACCGCTGGCTTCCCGCATAGTGCCGCTTCTGCCGCTACAATTCCATAACCCTCAAATTGTCCATCCGAACTGTGGCGGCTAGTCAAAACAAAAATGTCGCAGGAATTGTATGCGGACTTTAGATCTGCCTGGGAGAGCCGCCCCAAAAAGTGAACATGTGAGCACACGTGCAGTCCTTCAGCCACGCGCTCCAATTCAGGCTGGATGGTCTGCAATCCAACCACCAGGTAATGCACCTGGGGATGTGCTTTCAGTAAATCGGGCATGGCACGAATGACGATATCCTGTCCTTTGCGTTCACTCATGTGCCCGACCGTAAGCAACACCCTGGCATCGACCGGCAACCCATGTTCCGATCGGAAACGCGCACCCAGATCTGGATCGGGAGCATATAACTGTCCATCGGCTCCATTGGTGATCACACCCGCCTTTTTTGGACGACAGCCTATTTGCCGCAATTTGCCCAAACTATAGTGACTGACCGTAACAGTC
Source organism: Chloroflexota bacterium (assembly GCA_041302025.1). Classification (GTDB taxonomy): domain Bacteria; phylum Chloroflexota; class Anaerolineae; order Anaerolineales; family Villigracilaceae; genus Defluviilinea. The sequence continues at coordinate 4,884 of JBFYRY010000002.1, forward strand.
GAGTCGCACCGACCAAATGACCAGGCTGACATACGTCTTGGCATGATCCGGTTCGGCACATCTCCATGCCAGATCGCCATCCATGGCAATCGCGATGAAATAATCCATATCCGATAAGCGCCAGCAACCAGCCAAACCAATCGGTCACCAGTTACAACCATCACATCTGGATTCCAATTATGAATTACTTCACGCAACTGGCTACACCGGTAAAAAAGATCCCCCACCCAGTGGCTTTTACGCTCCAACCGCCGGATCAAGAAGGATTGCGAATTATTGAAATCCTTAATCTCTTCATCAGTGCAATAATCCTGCAAAGTCAAGACCTGCACCTGCCACCCAAAATCTGTCATGTGGCTGGCAAATTGCCAGGCTTGAGTTCCAATTCCACCCGGTCCCGGAGGGAATTCACTTGAAAATAACAATACGCGTTTCAAGGCACCGGGTCTCGTAACTCTTGTTCATCCAAATCCAGCATGGCAAGCGATAGGGAGAACACAATTGAAATCGCAGAAATACGCATGGCTGAATGCGCCATTTCAGCCAGGGACCACAATGACGTACCTGCCAGAAATCCGCGGGCCAAATTATTACGGGAACGAAAAAAAGCACGGATACATAAAAACCCCAAAATGAGAAGGGAGCCGATCCCTAAAATACCATGTTCAGCCAAAACACGGCTGTACTCTGTATGCGCCGCCGATTCTATCCCCCCAAACAAGGGATGATAAATTGGGCTAACCCCAACTCCAACTCCCAACCACGGATTCTGCAACCAGATTTGAATATCTATCAAAAATAACTCCAGACGGCCTGTGGAATTGAGATCCTGGAAACGTTCAAACAATGCTCCACCGGTAAAAGCATTTATATCGATTATGAAAAAAGATAACACGGTCAAAAAGACCAGCAAAAATATGGGCAACCGCTGTCGCGACGACAACCTTCGACGCATTAAATAGAATATTGTCAAAGGCAGGGCAACAATGAGGTTATACACCCCCCCGCGTGAAAAAGTTAGAATGGATTGCACTACAAACAGCAATGTCATTCCCAGCATAACCAGCCCAGAAAAACCCGTTGGCCGAGCAATAAACATGTAGAGAATGCACAACAAAGCCCCCAACCCAAGGATAGCCGATACCTGATTGGGTCCATATCCACCACTCGTTGCAAAATTACTATTTAAGTTAAAAACAATCTGCTCCGAAGCCACAATTCCACGCAGGGTAAGCGCTGAAACACTAAATACCGGCAGTATACCCACGAGCAAGAGGCGGGTTATTATATGTTTATCCAGTTTGATGTTTTGAAAATAAATGGCACAAAATGCAAGAGCAAGCGGTCCGGATAAATTAAAACTGATTGCATCTTGTGCGAGCGAGGCAGACAACCAATTCAGGGTCAAAAAAATCGACGGGAGCAACAGGGCAAAATACATCATACCCAGAGCCGAGAGATGCAACCGCCACCGTAATATACCCAACAAGATCAATCCGACAGTCAAATATTTGCCAAACTCCCAGAAAACATCCGCCTTGGTCATGCGCCAGACGATCTCAGCACCTGCGATATAGATCAATATAAAAGCAAGCCGGCGCGGGTCTTTGCCCGCTATTACATATAATCCGGCAACCGCCACTGCAAACGCATAAGCCGTAGGCAGTCCCGGCCGGAACAGATAAAGCACAAAGCCCAATACAAAATGCAAAACCGCCAATTGCAGAAATTTGGGGAAAAATGAAACCATGCCTGATGCGGGAGCAAGCACATCAGGTCTGTGCTGTGGAGAAAGTGGAACTGGTCTTGAAATTGGTTTCATTCAGATAATCCCGTGTTCTGTACTGTGGGAATTATAGGATACTTTTCCATTAACTCATCCGCCTGCCGCGCATTGCGCCACAATTGCATAAGTGTATCCGGCAACAAAATAAAACTGACGATAGCCTTTAGAATCCGCCGCCACAGTGGACCCACCAGACTAAAGCCGGAAAAAACCGCCAACCAAAAAAATTCCTGCACCTGCTGTGGACGGAAATAGCGCCTTGAATAATAGATTTCCGTGGCAGATAGAATCTGCCGTTGAATCAAACTCGCACGACTGCTGGCATATGTCACCACCCTGGCTTTGTGGGAACGCAATCCGCCCCGCGGGGCATGATGATGCAAGACAGCGATCTCCGGGTTCAATAACATCAACGTGCCTGAAAGATACATGCGCATACCTACATCTGCATCAGCGCGTGCGCCATGATCGTAAGCCAAATCAAATAATCCACTGCGCTGTAATATAGAACGACAAATCAAAGAATTATTTGTTGGAAACACATCGCTCATACGCGGGTAGGTGAAATCAACAGGTAATGGACCGGCACTGATCTCATTTGCCACTCCAGATGACACATCTGCTTCTCGCCCCATCAAATGGTTAAGATGTGCTTCGATCAAGTCAGGTGGAACTTCATCGTCGTCGTCAATGAACAAAATATATCCGCCGCCTGCCGTCTTCAAGCCCGCATTACGCGAGGAACATTGCCCGGGTCGATCAAGGAAAACAACTTTCAAGGGCAGATCAACAAATTCGTCGTAGAAATCCACTTTACGGGTAGGAAGAGGCGTCTGGTCAACTATTATGATCTCATATGCCCGGTGGATTTGTTCCCGCAATTGAGATAATAACACCTGTAGATATGGATATCGATCCATAGTGGGAATCAATACCGATACACGGACATCTTCCGGCATCGAATCGGCTAATTGGACCTCCCTCTGAAATGGAGCAGGATCAAGCGGGACCGACTCCCCCATCAAATTTATATTCGCCTTCAAAACGCTTCCCAACCGGACCCGGAAACTGATCAGCGCCCGGAAACTGGTCCAAATCTGCCACTTTTTTCCAAAACGCAAACGAATGAATTGCAACTCATCATCGAAATCCATAATGGGTGAAGTTACCTGTTTTGGTTTCACTACAAGGGAAGGGAGATGGCGCATGATCACGCCCCGGCGAATACAGCGATGCCCCCAGTCCAACACCGCCGCATCAAGACTGTGGAAGCCGGGATGCAAGAAACCCATTTGACGCAAAACATCCACTCGAACCAGGCATGCTTTTAAGGAAACGCGCCAGGAGGTGGCTTCGATATTTGCAGGCGGATCGCAGTTCAACATCCAGGTGGGAGAGACGAAATCAATCGCATGCGGAAGTCCTCCCGCTCCCAACGCCAACCCGGCATGATAGATATCTGCCGGACCTAAAAGAGTCCTGGAAATCAGACCCGGATCAGGCTGACCCAATTCCGATGACCAGAACAACCAGACTCCAGTTTGAGGCAGGAAACGGGTCACCAGGTCATTCAGCGCTGTGATCGTTGGATTCACAACCCGCACCTCTCCCAAAGACCAATCAGGTAAAAACGGATTCTCATCGAATGAAAGCAGGATCAAGTCAACATTCATTCTGCCAAAACACCCCGGTAAAAATCTCCAAACTTTTCCAATTGTTGAGCCAATGTAAAGTTCTGTTTCACACGTTCACGCCCGGCTTTGCCAAATGCCTGCCGCAGGGACGGGTCGCGCGCCAACAGGATCATTTTATCCGCCATCGCAACCGGATCCCGCCGCGGAACAACGAAACCGGTCTGTCCATCAATTACGTTTTCTGGAAGCGAACCGGCATCTGTACATACCACAGGGATCTGCATCGCCTGCGCTTCCAACACGGCGTTACAAAAGCCCTCCGACAAGGATGGGTGCAGGAAAATATCGGTTTCATACATTTCTTCAATCACACGCGGATGAGGCAAACCGCCCAAAAATTCGACATGCTCTTTCAAGCCGAGTTGGTGGCGGGCAAAAACAAGAGCCTCATAAAAATTTCCCGCGCCGACAATTCGCAATCGGCAGTTTATACCTGCATCCAATAACATGCGCAGAGATTGAAGAGCGTATTCATATCCTTTTTTCCACTCCAACCGTCCCACACTCAGGATACGCAACGGGCTTTCGGGGGTTCCCAATGGTTCAGAAAAATCCCTTTCTTTTGGAATGAATTTTTCCAATTCCAGAGCAGGGGGAATAAGAACGTGAAGTTTATCAGGCGGGCATCCGCGAGATTGGGCGCGTTTCCACAAATCCTGTCCTAACAAGTGCAAGGCGTCAGCGTGTTTCCAGACACGAGCATAATAACCGGGCTGATCCAACCCGGCGAAATTGAGGTCATACCCTCGAAAACTAACCACCACCTCACAATCCAACAATTCCCCCAAATCCGCTTGTTCTACAGCGAGAGAACCGAACTCAAAATGAACAATGTCCGGGCGCAAAGTAATAATGGGTGCATCAAGATATATACGCCGTAAAGCGCCCCAAAAACCAAACCGCTTCACCGCCTTCCCAAGGTAACGTTGAACACCAGAGAAGTTGAATAGCAAACAATGAGACAAGACAATTGGGAATAACAAAATAGCCAGCCAACGCGGATGGTGATGCCAAATCTGGTGAATACGCTGCCGAATCCCTTGCCGATCCAACAAGGCGTAGTATTGCCATTGCATCGGATCACTTTCAGCGCAAACAACATGCACATTCCAGCCTGCATCCAGCAAACCTAGAAATTTCGAGACAAGAAAGGTTTCGGAAAGTTGAGGAAAATTGGATGTAACCAAAACAACACGCATTTCACTTCTGCCGGAAAACCAATTTGTACAGACCAAGCCACTGCTCAATCTGCCCGTTCAGTTGAAACTCCTTCAACACTTTCTGACATCCCGCATCTCCCAGTTGGCGACGTAACTCAGGTCGTTGCCACAAATTAAATAAAACCTTTGCCATTGCCTGCGGATCACGCACCGGTGTTACAAAACCTTCCACTCCATGGCTGACAGCTTCGCGCATTCCGCCGCAATCAGCAGTGACCACCGGCAAGCCACATGCCATGGCTTCCAGCGCTGCATTGGATATCCCTTCGCTCAAACTGGAAAGCAAGAAAACATCCGAGTTTTGAAGTATTTCACGAACCTGTTCCGGGGAGCGTTTCCCAAGTAACTGCACTTTTTCTGAAAGCCCCAAATCTTCGATGGTGAACCGTAGGCGCGATTGCTCAGGTCCATCGCCAACGATCGTGCACAATACCGGTACATTCATCTCCGCCAGTTGGTGAATGGCGGAGAGAGCATATTCATACCCTTTAACCCAGACCAAAGAACCGACCATTACTACGCGGAAAATACCATCCTCAACACGCGCCGATGATGGGACAAAGAACGCGGTATCCACAGCCGGGTGAATCATCGCCGCCTTGTCCGGGTTCAATCCAAGAGAGACAGCCTGTTGCAGAATATCACCGGAAACACAATGAACGAGAACTGCCCGCTCAAGCGTTTTTTTAAGCCCGGACAAAAAGGAACACCTATTCTCGTTATGTGGAGCAATGTTAATCTGTGAGCCACGGCAACTAAGAACCACCGGCATGCCAAGATCGAAGAGCGGCAGATAATGAACAGCCGCCGAGTTCCAGGGAAAATAGATGGCATCCCAACGGCGTCCGGCAAACGGGATCAGACTATACCAGATAGAAAGTCGCGTTTTCCAGTCCACATCTGGCAGACCACCCCAAAAAATACGTGCATCCCGGGCGGCGAACAACCAACAGCGCAACGTATGAAAGATCAGATGAGTGAATGCACCCAGCGTGAGTCCTCGCCAAACAGGAACATACATCCACTGGATGCCTGTTTCAGCCAGCCAATTCATATCAGGTTTTGGGGAGGTGGCGAGGGTAATTTTCACTCCTCTTGTCGCCAAACCGTACAGCAGACGCTCAAGAAAAGTCTCCATCGGCCAGTTCGTACCAACGACCAATACAGAAGGTTTACGATCCAATCAATTCTCCGAATTAATTTTCCTGACCATTTCCAAATCAGCCGACTGTTCGATGGACTTCAAGTATGCCGGGAAATCCTCCCCACCAGGAAGCAACAACAGATGACAGCGACCCCGCTTTTCAATCACAGCCGGTGAATCCAAAACCTTCTTCTCCTTCAGATACCAGGCTGTATATTTATTACCCGCACACCAATCCAAAATATTCCGGGCATTATCGCTCATGGAAAGCTCTTTGTTGGAATGCATTTCAACGAGAAATTTTGTTTCCTGTTTTTTCGCCAAGGCGGTCGAACCCAGCAACACCCTGTATTCAGCCCCCTCCGTATCGATTTTTACCAGGTCGGGAACCCATTGATACCAATCAGACAGCCAATCCAGTGAAATGGTGGGGACAAGAAAAGAACGACCAAGTTTTGCCGCAGTCTTCGCATGAGTCTTATACATGCTTCCTGCCGCACCAATCCCTGTTGTAAAAAAAGAAATCTGTTCACCTGTATTTTCCGCGGCAAATGCGCATACAAACTGAACTTTATGGGAAAAGTGGTTCAATATCATATTTTCTGCTGAAATTGCCAGTGCCTTTGGATTGGGGTCAATCATAACAATCTTATTTATTCTTCCCGGATAAAGGAGGAGAAAACCTGCCTGCCCAATGTTACAACCAACGTCAAAAACCGAGCTTGAATGATAAGCCAACGCCAGCAACCATCCATCATCATAATCAGGTTCATGACGTATGCCCCCTCCGATCGTTCGAACCGGCTTTCCCAATAACACATCCTGCTCAATGGGTTGATAGGAAATGCCAAACCGCTTATACAGCACATCCATCATCTTTGTCAGAATATTCACGACTTCATCCTTCCAAGGACAGGCCAATTTACCCAAATTTCTCAAGCCAGGTCGAAAATGTCAGGAGCATCGAGACGGTATACCCATTATCAGCCTTTGGAGAGGAAAATACATCATCGAGCAATGCACGCACATGATCTGGAGCAACGAATTCATACAGACGCAAGCCTGGGTGAAGAAGCCATTGATCCAGTCCTGCGCGTCCCTGCGGACACAGGAATTGCACCTCCCAATTACGCTCCAGAACTTTATGCTTGCGCACCACGCGCCATGCTTTTTTTAACGCCCGTTTGGGCAAAAGCCAGGTGTCGAAGTACTGATACTGATAAAGGTTGGCATCGTAAACCTGCCAAGCGATCCACGCCAAGTCCGGGGCGAAGCGTTTCAGATAATCGATCTGGAGCCGTCGTCCGCTTAAGAAAGAAACGGGAACGGTCGCAAAAAAATCCGTCAGACGAGTGTCATAGAATATCTTACGGGGCCAGGCGGCAGACTGATAGACGCGTGTCGGAGGAATACTCCAACGAAATGACCATTGCTCCGTCTTGAATGCTTTGACGCGAAAATCAGGATCGTCGATATCGCGCAATTGTCGCAACTCTGCCTGCACAAATCCCTCAAGCAGAGATTCAATTGCATCGCTTCCAATATGAGGCAGGACAAGATGATGTACCAACCACCCATTTTTTTTGCGGATCTTCTTGAGTGTTCGACGAAGCACATCATCATCCGCGGCGTTTGGATATGCAGACAACCCCATCTCATCCAACCAAACATCCCCCCACAGCGCCGCGATCAACGAATCGGCATGCGCAGCAATTTCATCACGCACAAACATTTGCCGCGCTTGTGTAATATCCTGAAAGCCTTCTGTGTATGCAAGCAAACGATCGATCTGGTCGAACAAATACGGCTGGATGGTATAAGCCTGGAAGGGCAATTCGCGGGCATTGGATACCTGACGGGCGATACTGATCTCCGCTGAATCATCACTATAACCGTAGGAATATGACCAAATCCGCCCGTCACGGCTCTTTTCGGGACTTATACCTGCCACCGTTGACCGGGAATCCAGCCCGCCTGAAACGGGTACCGCCACACGCCCTACACCCAGAGCATCTGACATGACCTCATTGAAAAGCGATCCAAATTCATGGATGGTATCTTCATAAGATCGATTTTCATCGGGCTGATATTTCCAATTCCAATAACGCTCTTGTGTAAGCAATCGTCCAGAATGATCGAATATATAATGACTGGCGGGACGCAGGACATGCAGGTCTGTGTAGTATGTCCGATCAGCGGGAAAGAAGCCAAATGAAAACCAACCTGCCAGCGCCTCCCAATCAAGCACGCGCCGACTGGCCGCCTCAGTCACAGCCGGAGAAAAGGTTCCCAGCGCGCCGCGATGCCCATCCCAGGCGTAATAAGCATGAAGAGTGCCAAAACGATCTGTCCATGCGTGCCAGGTGGAATCGGATTCGTTCCACGCAAAGACCAGAAAGCTTCCGGTTTGCTTAGCAACGCCTTTCTGTAAACTATTCAAAGATTGAAAATTGGACGGAGTAAACTCACCCAACGCACAAAAACACAAATCATTAACTTTAATGATTTGAAAGGGAAATCCTTTCCAATCGGCTGTTACTTGATCTATCCATATTTTCGGGGCATCAGTACATTGGGTCCAACTGGAATTTTTCATTCGCCCAATTGATGGCTTGGAATCGAAACCGAACAATATAAGCAGATCGCCAATTTCTTTCATGTAAAATAACTACCAGCCACAATTTTCTTTTCCAAAGCGTTCCTCTAGGCGCTTCTGAAATTTCCCCGAAAAATAAACCGCATTCCCAAGAACAGCTTGCCGGATTAGCGTTTCCTGTGCGATAAATCCTTCAATATTGAACAAATGATAATCTAAGCCTTCAAGAAACTTGGTCAATTCATGAAAAAGAACCTGCCCATCATAAGATCGAACAATATTTACTTCCGAGTAAATCACATCGATATTTTGCTCACTTAACAAACAGCTGGCTCCTAATAAAGCCTTCAGTTCATATCCTTCAATATCAAGCTTCAATATATCGATATGCGTTATATTTTGCTGTAAGGCAAAATCGTCCAGCGTAATCACAGGAACAGATTGTTGAGAAAGGATTTTTCGAGCTTGATGCGCCCGATGATATGCAGTGGGATATAAAAAGGAACTGGTTCCAGTATTGGCGTTTATATTGAAAGTCAATTCGCCGCTGACATCTCCAACAGCCATTGGATAACAATGTATATGTGTATCATCTTTATAGCTTTGCATCAAAGTATTATATACATTAGGGTTGGGTTCAAAACAGTAAATATGAGCATTGGGAAACCGCTTCTGAAACTGATAAGTCATAAACCCTACATTTGCACCAACATCCATTATCACACTGATCTTCTGTTGATCCAAAAGCAAGGCAACATCTGACAGCAGATCTTTCGTCAAGGTTCGAAAATAGTGGCGCAACCTATAATTCACCCGATTTAAAAATCCTTTTCGAAGTAAGTATCGCGTAATTGGACTCTTATAGTATGTCATTTGATTTCCTAATGGTCAACCGGATAGTAATTCTGTATATAAAGTTTCGTGGTCTTTTACTTCCCGCTCAATGGCAAAAAAGGCTTCAGCCCGCTCGCACGCGGACTCGCCGAATGCCTTCCGCTTCTCTCTGCTCGTGCTAAGAGACTGTATGGCCCGTGCCATGCTTTGTGAATCTTCAGGCGAGACAAGTAATCCGCATTGTTCGTGAACGATCAGGTTGCGGCTCCCGGGAATATCGGTGGCGATACAGGCTTTTCCGCAAGCCATGGCTTCCAACAAAGCGACTGGACAGCCTTCCATGCGACCGCGTCCAAGTGTCGGTAGGACAAAAATATCACTTTCAGCGAGCAAGGCAGGGACATCCTCCACCCCTCCCAAAAAGTGGACACGATCAGTCAGCGACAATTCATCAACCTGTTGCTTCAATTGGTTTGCATATTCCGCATCCATGGGACGGCCTGCCAACAGCAAATGTATATCTGATAATGCAGCAATCGCTTCAATCAAAGTCGGATGTCCCTTGACCGGCACCAGTTCCGCCACACAGGCAACAAGAATAGTTTCAGGTGGAATATTGAATTTCCTACGCAGCTCCAAACGCGGAGGCACACCCGGTTGGAATTTATTTGCATCCACACCACGAGGGACCAAACTTGTTTTGTTCTTGAATACCCAATGCGAAAAGAAGTCCTTCATCATGTCAGTATTTTGGGCGACAATACGTTTTGCCAGCAATGAACGCAACAGCCATGCTCGACTATGCCAGTTCATATTCTTCTTTGTAAAGATCCAGCCGTGCGCTCCCGAAAGATAGGCAATCAGCGGCTCTGTGTAATCTTCCGCGTAATGAAAGGAATGCCAAAGGGCGAACCGGTATGGTTGAAAAAATTGAGCCGCCTTCCATGCACGAAAAAACAACGTGGCATATGGTTTGGCGGATAAAGTGAAAGGCGCTTCAAGGAGCGGCACACCCAGCCTCTCCACTTCTGCATCCAACTTGCCGCCTTTTTTAAGCACGGCAACTGCAGGCGAGAACTGTGAACGGTCCAGCCGCTCGACGATATTGAGCATCGCCCTGCCGGAACCTGCAGTGATGAAGTTGGGAATGGTAAAGAGGATGGGAATAGGCAAGTAAATATTTTCTCAGGCTTGAAAACTCGGCAATTGCGTCTTATCCGCCTGTGGGTAAAAAGTATAGATCGTGCCGGGGGTCTTTTGTCCGATCATCATGAGATTACTTTCCATCAAGAGGGCACGTTCACTGAAAAAGCCCATATCCAATCCCATCTTGCGTATTACCCGGATCATAAGTGACGGCAACAAGCCCATATTCGATAAATTTGAACCCAGATCCAATTCCGGTGCCTGATCCACGCGAAAGACATGCCCCCGATGGCGTGTCGATATTCCACAGACATTTGCATCGAAACGAATCTGTGGGAACAAATAATCAATCGACTGGGGCGTGAACCGCCACATATCAACAGGTATTCGATGTATACGCCAGGCAAAAGGCACGGACACGAATAACATGCCCCCGGTTTTAAGCACACGCTGGATGTTCCTGGTCAGGGCGAAAACTTCAGGCACATGCTCAAGTACGCAATGACAGTGAACTGTCTCGAATCGTTCCGTCCATCCGAGTTCGTCAACTGCATGGTCGTCGCACAAATCTACAACGACATCCACACCCTCTCCGGGTTCGATGTCCACACCGACCCACTCATGGCCGGGCATTGAAGCATGTATCTCTTTAGGTTGATGTTGAACATATCCTGGTTGGATTTTCGAACCAATCTCGAGGAAAGGTCCCCTGAACAGATGCTGGTGTTGTTTTCCAAAGTCAATAATGGGCTCAGTTGCCATATTCATCCTATCGTCAGGCAGGCAGACTATACTTCCATGCTATTTGATCTATTCTCAAGATGCCATTGTTGCAGGGTCAACAGGGACCACAGCCCCCATTTATGATCCGCCCGTCCAGTAAGGTGCTCCTGCCAATATGCCTGTAAACCTGCCCGATCAAAGATGCCTGAAGAGCACAAGTATCCTGTTGACAGCATCTCCTCCGCCATTGGACGAAGTGAGCCGCGCAACCACTCCCCCAGCGGCACGGCAAAACCGCGCTTGGTTTGTGAAATACTCCCCGCAGGAACATGCCTCTCAAGCAGGCGGAACAAAATCTGTTTGCGTTTACCGCCCTGCATGTGGATAAATGGATCGATGCGCAGGCTGGCTTCGATCACTTCACGGTCGAGCAGGGGCACACGCACTTCGAGGCTGTGATACATCGAAGCCATATCCACTTTTTTCAGGCCGCGTTGAAGTTGCCCATAGAACTCAACATGGCGCGAGTAATTTGCCAGATGACGCTCACCTCTATAACCATCAAAAGCATACAGATCAAAGTCGAGGGGAGATGATGTCAAAGTTGGTGCAACCCGCTTCAAGTCGGAGGAGGAGAAGCGGGAATTCACTCCAAAGTAATAATCCGCTGGCGTGCGTGCCGCGATGACTTCAGACCGCTTCCTTCCCAGTCCCAGCCTGCCCATCCCGTATAAGCCGCAGCGCACCACCCAGGGCAGACGAAAATCCCGCCCATCTTTCAACAGTGAGCGCGGACGTTCATACCCGAAGAACAATTCATCGCCGCCATCGCCGCTGAGCGCCACCGTGAGCGATTCGCGCGCAAAGCGGCTGACCAGCAAAGTCGGCAGGATGGAAAAATCTGCAAAGGGTTCATACTGCGCCGCCCAGACATCCGGCAGGATCGCCAACGCATCATCGCCAGTGATATTCTGCAGATGAAAATCCAGATCGAGCTGTTGTGCATACTGGCTTGCGTCAGATGCTTCATCCTGTCCCCAACCAGGATTGCCAATCGTGTACGCCTTCAAGCCCGGTCCGCTTTGCCTGCGAGCAACCGCGCTTACCAAAGGAGAATCGACACCGCCCGAAAGGAACATGCCCAAAGGCACATCGGCAATGCGCTGGCGGCGGATCGCGTTCTCCAATGCGCCTGCTATAGCATCGACTGCCGCATCACCGGTGAGGTCAGACTCAGGGTCGCGCGGGAGACGCCACCAACATCGCTTCTCGATTCGACCGTCAGCCTGGATCGTCACAAAATGGCCGGGCTCCAGCTGGAAGGTGTTCTCATGCAAGGTGTGAGGCGGCGGTATATGATGCAGTCTCAGGTAAAGGTGGAGTACATCTGTCTTGATCGCGCCGGGATCGCCCCAGGGAGTCAGAAATAACTGGTTATATTGCGACGCAAAAGCCGCCCCCCTGCCAGCGGGATCAACAAAAAAATAAAGCGGCTTGATGCCAGCATGGTCGCGGGCCAAAACCAATTGCCGCTCTTTTCGGTCGTACCATGCGAAAGCGAACATGCCGTTCAATTTCTCAAGCGCGCCTTGCGGACCCCACTGCTCGAGCGCGGCAAGCAACACTTCCGTATCTGAACGTGACCGAAAGTTCCAGCCATACGCTTCCAGGCTTGTTTTTAATTCTTGAAAATTATAGATCTCCCCGTTGAAGATGATGACAGAACGTCCCGTGAAAGAATGCATGGGTTGATCGCCCGCAGGCGTCAGGTCCAAAATGGCGAGGCGGCGGAATCCAAAATGGAGATGCCCATCGGGGTCCGTCCATTGGCCGTGCGAGTCGGGTCCGCGGCGTTCCATGCGCGCCATCATTGTTTTGACCGCCGCATCGAACTCAGGCCGGCTGGCTGTGTTATCGACCGTGTAAACTCCGCAGATTCCGCACATGTGGTTATGCTTTTATAAAATGCTCAGGGAAACGGGTAAAGAAGCCATTGAAACTTAAGCATTCCACCCAAAAACGCCGGGCGCTGTGCTGCATTTCCATAAAATCATTTTCAGAAAGGCGCGCATGGAAATCACCCACCTTCTCCGCAACACTGGAAACCTCCCCGCGTTCGACATACACACAACATTCCCGCCAGCGCGGGTCGTTCGCATAAGGCAAAAGGCAATCAGTATCGATCAGCACCGGGATGCGCCCCATTGCCAGTGTTTCATACAAACGCACCGAAAAATTTCCCCCGCCGCGCGCGCAGACCGTGTAATCGGTATCGCGAATGTTATTGAAGAATTCCTGTTTCGCAGACCGTTCCTGCTCCGCGTTACTTACACCCGCTTTATACCGCGCGCGCCGGATAAAATCCGTTTCAACGAGAGGGCTGTGTTCCAACGATTCAAGAACTTGTTGACGAAGTAAAACTGCCGGATAGAGTTCCTGGGGTTCATCACTGTTCAGATGAAAAGGGGATGCAATATTTCGAATGAGTGTGCGCATGGCAAAGCCTACGGATTTTACCGGTGAGATGCTTGCGTATCCGCAAAAGCCAATTCGCGGACGGGCGCCTTTGTTACGCACCACGATCTTGTCCCCCATTCCTAATTCGATCAGGGGGTCACGGATAAATACCGGGGACCCAAACCGCTTCTCCCCCGCCTTGTTCCTGTATCCCGCCGCGCCAAACACCCACACATCTGACGACGGAACCCGCGCACCAAAATCCCCTGTTATCCATGTGAGTACCGGTTTCCCTGCATCCTGCGCACGGGCAACGAACTCAAGAGCTTGCGGAATGAGACGGGATTTGTGATAGTAATTCCACCCGTACGGGAGAACCGCCCAATCGGCTTGTGAGATGTCGTCTACAAGTAGATATTGATCTACAACTGAACCATAGACAGAACGGTTTTGTTCAAGTGTTCGCTGGTTGATAAGGGGGCGGAGGATGTCCGCCAGGTAGGGGCGGAGGGCTGGAGTGTAGTGGGCAGTGTCGGTGTAAATTTGGATCAAGTTTAAATTTCAACTACAGATAAATGTTTTGGCATACTTGATCAAGGCTGATGGCGGATCCAAGCGCGGCAGAAGCCAAGGATTGGTGTTGCGGTTAACAGTGGCAGGCTGTAAAGTAAAGCCGTATTTATAACCAGCATCTCGCAATTCATTTGGAGAGTTATCATTGAAATCCCCGTTGGGATAGGCAAAAGCATCGCAAGAGTGACCCAGTTGCTCTTCAATTTTATACTTTGAAAGCGTTAGTTCTCCCCACCGCGTATCAGATGGTTGATCACGATGGTGGATTTCATGCCGGTATCCGTGACTTCCAACAACAACTCCCGCATTCGACAACTCTCGGACTTCCTCCCAAGTGAGCATTTGCATGGAAGGAAATTTTTCCAATAGTCGCTGGGTTTCTCCCGCAGGGAATTGCTCCCGCAGGTTTTGCATGGCTGTTTTTCTCTCAACTGCTGGCATGGCTTTCAATGTATAACGTATCGACTGAAAGACGATCTCGCGTTCCTGCCGAGTGGACAGTGTCCATTTGCGCTCCAAAATATCGATACCGGTTGCGTTACCATGCAGGAGCAATAGGGATAATTCGACCGTCCAGATGGAATTCTCACGACCAAGTGCACCAGTCGTTACAAATAACGCCCAGGGAATCTTGTACCTGGATAAAATTTCAGCCGCAATAAGATTGTTTTTATATCCATCATCAAAAGTAACAAAAACAGGAAATCGGCCATTTCTAGACAGCGCATGATCCAGACTTATTGGCTTCATCCAACGTAGCAACTGGACATGATGCTGAAAATCTTTAATTGTATGAAAAGTGCGCTCAAGACGATAATCTATTTTTTGATGAACTAAGCCATGATAGCAAAATATTCGAGACATAAGAAAATTTCATCAATGCAAGATCAAGATGTTACAAAAATCGGCTTTTTAGAGCTGTAAATCGATCACGGTACACAATCAATGATATTGTTTCACGTATATTTGATGCAAGTTTTTTTTTATAGGATTCCGCTCCAAGTAACAAATCCAATTCATTCAAGTTGGCCTCAGCCGCTTCTTGAATCATGTATGCAAGGAGCAATTTCCCAGGGCTATGGGAAGAATAATCAGGGTCATAACAAGGTTTGTAATAATACTTACGGCCATCCCATAAAAAGCCAAAATGTGCTGAGACTAAAATATTGTCTAACTCCATGATATCTAACTGTATAGAATTATTATATCGAACCATTTCATCGGTCAGAAAACTATAAAAATTACGATTATCCGAAGATGTAAATAAACTAGGCATGTTTTTGGACTCCCACTCTTTACGATGCAAGTCCATAAAACAAGGTAAATAATCGTGAATTTCTTTCGTATTAGTAAGTGTACGAAAAGTTAGCTTTCCTTGGCGAGAAAACCAATTAATGTGTTTACGATAATTGGCTCCCGAAAGTATTTTTTTATTAGCTTCTAAAAAATACTTATCAAGATAAAAGTGTTGTTTATGGTGAGTCTTATAAATAATGGGTACACTAAGATTCAACCACGATTTGAGTTTTTGGATATTTGATGACGATGGTCCATAGGCAATTTGAAAAAGGTCCACAGGCGCATTGAGGCTTGGGATTTTTCTCATTTGAAGAGTGCTCCACTCTGTCCGAGCACTTAGCCAACGAAACAGGCCTCTTACCCCTGCTCCGCAATTTTTGTCAACAATTAAATTATTATAGTCTGCTCGATAATCTCCCACTAAAAACCATTTTTCAGCATCATTGTCCTTGAAAAAAAAAGGGGCAATAACGCAAATCTTTTCAGCTTCTTTTCCTATTACCAATCTTAATTCTTTGTTATCTCCATAGGCATGCCACCATGCCTTTATAAACCCATGCAAAGAAAATACATTACTAAACTCACTATTTCCTGCTAATTCATCCCACTGAGACTGAAAACCATTAAACTCTTCAAAATCAGAAATAATATTAAAGTCCATTTTGATTCACATTACCTATGTAATGAATATGAGCGCAATTCAAAAAGATATCACCAATCGATGTATTTCTACGAAGTTCAACTCCACTCTCATGCCCACTTGGGCACTGATAATTCAACAAACAAGAATACTCCCCTGACTTAAATTTTTGGGCACCAAAAACTGCAAGCAATTTCCAATTCATATTATTTATTTGGGTTATTTCATAATAAAGACCACGCGCGAAAAGAGTTTGCTTATTTTCCGCCGAGCCATATTCCCAGTAACCATTAATAATATGCCTGTTTCCTATCTGCGACTTCAGAAAATTAAAAAAAGATGCCCAAGCCACAGACCGAAAATACCTTGTTAACTGCCCAACAACATTGTGACTTGTATAATAAAAAATGCCCTTTGGCTTTGCCACACGTTGTATTTCGTCGTAAACTTTCAATCTTGCTTTACGCGGAAAAATACAATCGATTCCATTAAATGAAAACATAACGACATCAAACGATGAAGCAGGAAAGCCTAATAAAACCGCATCCATCATGCCATAACTTTCCGTTACGGCACGATGCCTGCCAATCTTCAAAAGATTACTGGAAATATCGATACCAACAACAGAGTATCCCCGTTTAGCCAACTCATGTGTTGTTCGACCTGACCCACACCCTATGTCTAATATTTTAGCTGGCGCTTTTGGAAAAAAGGAGTTGATCAGTAATTCTTCAAGTGGATATAATCCAATATCAGAAGACCAAGAAATCGCATTATTATTATAATAATTTTGAACATTATCCATAATCGGGCTTCTTTGTAGCAACGACAAAAATATGCAGGCCAAGCCCCAAAGTAAACACGATCTGATCAAACAAAGAACCTAAATACAATTGGCGAAACAGTTTTCTGATACGCAAATAGAAATTCGTAAAGGTTTGATTGAACATGCTGTTATGAATAAAGGTCTCACAATGCAAGACCTTGAAATAAGGTTTTAGGATATTCTTCAATTCAAATGTGGTCAGCCAATTTTCAACTGGTTGACGCTCATACGCTGAAATAACGTCCAATGGTTGTAAATTACAAGCAAATTTGTTAGGGGTGGTTAGGACAAGATATCCACTTGGCTTTATTAATTCCGCCACTAAATCTAAAAACTTTTTTTGGTCTTCAATGTGTTCAATTACTTCCTGGCTTACCACAATATCAAATTTCTCTTTGAAAAGAGATGTGATATTTTCATTCACAAAGTCAGCTTGCACAAAAGACACATGTGGATATCGGCTAGAAGCATCATTTACAGCATCATCCGACAAATCCAACCCTGTCGTCGGACCAATAAGCCCCAACATACTAGTCAGCCAGCCAGAGCCGCACCCTAAATCCAGTATCCGAGGCTCTGCAATATGAATATCAGATATGGCATCGAGAATTTTAATGCTCCGTTGAAGTTTCGTTTTATTTATATACGAAAAATCGGACCATCGTTTGTTATAGAAAACTTGAACATCCATTTTATTGCTTTTCATTCCCGCATTTTTTAGAATTCCAAACACAATCAAGCATAAGCAATCCGCGTTCCTGTTGAATAAATTTTTCAGACTGGTATCGACCTCTTAGCTCAAGATATACTGCAATACCATCGATCAGGTCATCTATTCTTTTCCCGCCCAATTCCGCAAACCAGGGACGAAAAATATATAAGCCAGGATACAGGGGCAAGCCCGGTATTTCAACACTAAAAACTATGTCGGATCCGCCAGCATAAGGTCCCAGGGAGATGCCTTGCGAATCCGAACGCAGATTGAATACCTGCATTCCTTTGGACGAGAATATTTCAATACCCACCGACACACTAGGAATTGAATTATTGAGATGAGCATGTAAATCCACAGTAAACTTTTCCCCCGAACCAAAAACTTGAGTCATTTGCCCATCCTTGTTGCGAAAATGAATTCTCACAAAATGGCCCACTACTTTTTTTTCGGAAGAGTGACGGAAAATCTCCACCTGCCCTGAATAGGTTTCTTTAGTGTTTCGAACCATATATTCATCAATGACTTTTTCTGTTTCATCAATTAACTGTAAATCACCTTTATTCAACAAAATACTTTGCTGACACAAAGTGCTTACCGCCCCCATATTATGACTCACAAACAAAACCGTCCGTCCTTCGTGGGCTACGTCTCCCATCTTACCGAGACATTTTTTCTGGAATTCCGCATCCCCCACCGCAAGGACTTCATCCACAACCAGAATTTCAGGTTCCAGATGCGCTGCGACGGCAAAGGCAAGGCGCACATACATGCCGCTAGAATAGCGCTTCACTGGCGTATCAATGAACTTCTCTACCTCGGCAAAATCGACGATCTCATCGAACTTGCGGTCGATCTCGCGGCGAGACATGCCCAGAATGGCACCGTTGAGATAAACATTCTCACGCCCGGTCAGTTCGGGATGAAAGCCGGTTCCGACTTCCAGCAGGCTGGCTACCCTTCCCTTGACTTTTATCTTCCCTGACGTGGGGGCCGTCACGCGGGAGAGTATCTTTAGCAGGGTGCTTTTCCCCGCTCCGTTGCGACCTATGATCCCAAGTACTTCCCCCTGCTGCACAGTGAAAGAGACATCTTTCAGCGCCCAAATCTCTTCACCATCGCGGTTGTTGTATTCGGTTTCCCCGATCCGTAGTGTTGGGTTGGGTTTGCCGCGCATCTTTGCCCACCACACATTCAGGTCGTGGGCAAAGGTGCCAGTGCCGATCTGGCCGAGATGGTAGGATTTGGAGAGTTTCTCTACGGAGATGACGGTTGCCATAAGATTTTTCAGAAACAATGAGATTGCTTCGCCAAAAGAACACTGGCTCGCAATGACGGGATGTTAAACCGTATCCATAAATGTCTGTTCGACGCGGTTGAAGATGATCGCGCCGAGAATAACCAAAACGATCATAAAACCAAAACTATAAAGCAATTGGCTCAGGCTTACAGTACCGGTGCCGAGGAAGGCATAGCGAAACGCTTCCACAATGGGCGTCATGGGATTGGCAAGGATCAGCCAGCGATATTTTTCAGGGATGGAGGAAACGGGGTAAATGACCGGCGTGGCATACATCATCAATTGCACGCCGAATGTGACGAGAAAGCGCAGGTCACGATATTTTGTCGTCAGGGATGAGATGATGATGCCGAAGCCAAGTCCGAGACCGGCCATCATGAGGATCAGGATTGGGAGCAGAAACAGCCACAGGCTTGGAGAGACGCGGGATCCCGTCCACATGAAGAAAAGCAAAAAGGCAATGAACAAGGCTAATTGGATGGCAAAGGTCACCAGATTGGAAATCAAAATGGAAACAGGCACAGCGAGGCGCGGAAAATAGACTTTGCCGAACAACCCGGCGTTCTGCACGAATGTATTCGATGTTTTGTTGAGGCAATCTGCAAAATAGCCCCAGACCACCGTACCTGACATGTAAAACAGGAATTGCGGCAAGCCATCGGTGGGCAGGCTGGCTATTTGGCCGAAGATAACCGTGAAGGTCAGGGTGGTTAATATCGGCTGGATCAAATACCAGAGCGGACCGAGGATGGTTTGTTTGTAGACCGAGACAAAATCACGGCGCACGAAGAGCATCACCAGGTCACGGTAACGCCACAACTCGTACAAGCGCAGATCAAAGAGACTGCGTTGCGGCTCAATGATCATTGCCCAGTTGTCGTCTTCGATCTCGGGGATGGTTTCTTTTTCCATTAGTTCGATCATCTTCTACATTGACAATCACTGGCAAATAACCAGCATCCGCCCTTCCGACAATCACGATGGAAAGTCCGACTGAAAATCTGCATTGGACCATCCCACCTTAAGAAATAAGAATACCACATTGTGCTTAGTTCAGAATTAACAGGAAATTCGAACCGCGCAAGGAATGGCAATTCATATTTTCTGAAAATCCATCTTTATGCGCTAAGGAATATTACATTCGATCTGTGAAGTTTTCGTATCGCTTACATAACATACGGGCAAGCCCGGGTTTTCTTCCATGATGGTTACTGTCCATGGGAATGGTTCTGATAAATTCAAAGCCGGATATGTTTCGCGCAAGGTCTCAAGATACCAGGGAAAGTGAAGGAGGTCGGACGCAATTATAAAAAGGTCTGACCGTTCTTGCAGGGCGTAATGGTGGTACCAGAGGCTAAAAACCGCCCTGTCACCCTTCGCGAACAGAATAGCATGTTCGGGTGACTGTGAAAACACCATGTTGACAAATTGATCCGCGCGATCATCTTGAGAGGCATCCACATTCGGCAGGGCATTTAAAACGGAGAAGATCATGAATGTAATGACCAGTAAACCCATAATGACCTTCCCAACCAGTAAACGCCGGCCAATTATGTCGAACACTCCCTGTAATCCAACCCCAATCCAGGATGCAAAGCACAGAAAAACGGGAATGAGATATAAATTCGAATCTACGGTGCCATACTGAAGAGAAAACACTGAAAAAGCAAAAGCAATCCAAAGTGTATGGCCATAAAATCGGGACACTTTGAAGAAATAAACCACGCCCAGTAAGCCGAGATAAATTCCCGGCAATGTAAAATTTTCAATTAACAATGCTGTCAGAGTGGATAGCCGGGAAATAAAGGACGGTATGGGGATTAACAACTGTTCCCGATAAAGTTGCCCGGTCACCAGCCATATAAACCCATCAAACGATTGGGGATTCCCCCAATTAATGGGCGGATACGATGCGGCTCTCAAAGGCAGAATGCCATATACCATCAACCCTGCAAGCGTCCATGAAAACTGACGCAGTAAAGCATTGCACTTCCCGCGCAGAGAAGTTGTTTTGTTTATCAAAACATCAACAACCAGCGCCGGGAAAAGCAGAATGCTGGTGATGTGATTTCCCATGGCGAGACCGAACCAAATTCCACGCCAACGTTCCAGGGACGGATTGGGGTCGCCGGATGTAGTGAACGAATACAATATGAAAGACATCAAAAAGACATGCAATGCGTACACTTCGGTAATAACCGCCTGGGACCACACAAGAGGGGCAAATCCAAAAGCAAACCCGGCTACAAGACCAAAAAACTGAGGCTGTGACTTCCCTTGTGTAATAAGATATCGGACAACGAAAAAGTACAAGAAAACAGATGTCAGAGCCATGCACACTGACGATAATAAGTTTGTACGATATGCCAGCGAGCCAATAGGAAAAGCCTGGAATATTTTTGCAAGAATCAGGTAAGTCGGGTAGCCCGTCGGGTGCGCCACTCCCCCTACTGCCGCGGCAGTGACCAGGTCACCGCCATCTGAGCCGCCATTCGCCCAGGTAAGTCCAGGCGCCATGGTCGAAAGATAAATCGTCAAAAGCGTGACGCCCAGAAAAATTGGGGGGAGTCGAACAATGAGGAGATCCCGTTTCATGGTCAAGGTTATACCTGATTTTAATCATAAAAGACCACCTGCATAAGATGGTCTTTTATGATCGCCAGTTAGAATGGTGCCGAGTGGTTACTTGTCCCTGCCTCCGGGGGTATACATACCTGTATATTGTGCCGGAGCACATGCCTTGCCGTTTTCGACAGTGGTTTCCAGGGGAATCCAGGAAGAAGCATACTCGGTCAAGTCACCGAGATAATAGTAAATTGTCATCACTTTATCCGGTCGGGCGGCAAAACAAATGGTCCACTTGCCGTCATCCTCAGTGGACTGCTCCCATCGCACAATTTCGCCGTCTTTATAATGAATCACATGACATCCTGGCTGATATAGCAGTCCATTTTCGGTTGGGAAGGGCAGATTTGTATCCCAATCCACCTGATCTTCATTAATGGGATCCTGTACATGAACATTGTCTTTGATGTTATCTCTCTTGTATTCCACGATCAGCGTGCAAATCCCGCCCACAGAATAACTGCCAGAACGAGTGATAATTGTGGAATTGGACGGAGGCAAGATACTTCCGGGGACTGCATTGTTTCCCGGTCCATTCCCTGCACCGCCGCCAGCACCGGTATCAATATAAGGCTCATGAGCAGGTGCGTATTCACCTGTATACCAGGCTGATGCACAGGCAAGGCCATCGCGATGACTGGTGGGAAGCGGAATCCACTTTTTGGACAGGGATGAATCAAGATAATAGTAAATCACCAGATCGACGTCCGGGCGCTCGCCGAAACAGACCGTCCACTGTCCATCTTCAGAAGAGACCGCATCCACTACTTTGTCTTCTTTGTAATGAACAAAATGACAGCCTGGTATGAGCAGGACGCTCAGCTCGTTTGGAGCCTTATAAGGAATGGTACGAGAAAATTCCACCGGCACTTCGATATCGGCATCATCACGGAGCCCGGTTTTTTTATACTCGACTTCGAATGTACAAATACCGCCCAGGTAGTAAATTCCATTCTCGGTAACCGGAATCGCATCGAACTGCTGGCTTGGGTCACCAAGTTCATTAAGAGTCAATGGCCGGGCACTTTCGGCAACAGGGCTCGGAAGCCCCAGGGCATTCGCCCAGCCGGGACTGGTACGGGCCAGTCCCACTACAGAAATCACCAGGCCAATGACGATAATAAAAACGATATTCTTTTTCATTTTACCTGTCTCCATGAAAGCATGAGAAATCCATCTCTTCAAACGGGATTATAGTACGCAATCTTATAAACGAACTTCGGATTTGGAACGAGTTCAGGGAACTTCAAAAACAATCTCAAATTCCAGGTCTGTTCTGAGATTACTCTCATAATTGACAACATTATCCACAGTCTGAGATCCATTTGGGATGCTCAGCAGGACAACATCCTTCGGCAGGATGACCTGGATGGTAATGGGAACGGCAATAGTCCCCGGTTGTTTTTTGACTTTAAAATGGTAGATCACCTGCCGAGTTCCAGGACGAATGGATAGCACATCAACCGGAAGTACATAACGCAGTTTTGTACCGATCGAGCGCTCTCCGGGGACCACCTTTAACAACCCATACGTTGCAACACCATTCAGTTCCTCATTAAGAGTATCAACGTGCGCCGAAACCGCCTCCCCTCGAAGCATCCATTCTGCCGGGATCGACTGGGGGGTGGCTTGCAACAAATGGGCTCCAGCCACGGTGTAAATACGCAGGTAATCCCAATAACACCGGTCGATGGGGTAATTCCCCTGGTCTTTGATCGTAATCTTGTCGCGCAGACTGCACAGAACCTCACTGGATGAGTTATTCGTATGCTCAACCACCACCTGCCCCACCGGCACAGCTAAATTGCTCAAGTCGATACTGTAATTGATCTCTGTGTTCACCACTGCGTTGGTTTTATTAAACCCGATATTTGAATCCACCACCATCAGGAAATCACCATCTCCCGGCTTAACAGCGCCATCCCAACCGCGACGGCTTAATAGATCCGACATTATTGCATTATCAAACTGAAGCATCAGGTGACGTTCGTCCAAAACCTGCACAGCGAATACAACCAGTTTTTCCAATGGCACATCACCGGAAAATATTTTCTCCAGCAAAGCAGATGAAATCCTGTTCATGAATAATTTGTTGTTCCAACCCGGCGTCGTTCGGGATTCCTCGGTCCATATTTTGGATTCACGCATAAAGGTAATGATGTTATCGGCATCAACAGGATAATCTGCGCCTTCCACTTCGATGGGACCCAGCACGCGCAATAATTCCACCAACATGTGCTGATCGAAAGCGATAACCCCGTCAACCGAGTGCCCCTTTGCGTACGCATATAAATACTCCGCATATCGTGCAGATCGCGGAAAATCCGTGAACCAATTCGCATCCCTGAATACCATGACCGGATTGTTCATATACTCGCTCAATTGCCAGGGTGCGCTTGGATAGGGCTGATCCCAATCATCCATGTTTCCAGAATCTTCGAATTTCAGTCCACTGAGTTTCCCATCCTGCACAACCACTGTTCCCGCCGCTGTGATAAAACCACCTGTTGGACGAAGCTCGTCTTCATTTTGCACCAACAAAAGATAGGTCTTGGGTCCTTCGTCGGATCCGCCCGCAACACGCGGGAGTTCCACCGCCAGGAGCAATGCATCGTGCATCAATTCCAGAAAGGGATCGATGGTATTGACAACCAAGTCATGCGCGCGCGGGGATAACCGATCGATATCCAGCCGTTCCCTGGCCGCCAACGCACTCTGTAACTGATCGGATGCGGCATTCATCTCCGGTTGGACCTGATTCAAAAGTCCAATTAGTTTTGGGGGATCAAAATCCATCCCGCCTGAAGGATCAGTCACATCGTCCAGGAGAGGCGCACCTGCTTGATAAGCCATATCCGCAGAAGCAAGCATCGAATCGGCTACTTCAACCAATTCCGGGGAAGATGCGATATCCCCCCCATACACCGGCACCCAACCAAATAAAGGAGTCATCCACAAGAAAGGCTGGACTTCCTCCTTTAGGGCAGAAAAATCCTGGCGGGTTTTCGAAAGCAACGGACCTGCATCCATTAGGATATCGATGCTTGGAGAGCCTGCCACATCACGGAGCTGACGGGTATCCTGAACAACAACAAGCGCCAGGTTATAGACACGGCGGGCTCTTAAACCTGCCCAAACACCAAGACACAAAACCGCAATCAATAGACCAAACACAATCTGCCGGCGTATCTTTGGAGAAGATCTTTTCACGGCAGATTCAGAAAAATTCCCTGTCTGTTTATCTTCCCGTTGAGACAGGTATTGTTCACGCGCTTGAATAACCTTTGCTAATCGAGCGATCCCTTTACGATGCCAATCGCTCAATGTGCTGTCGGGCGCAACCTCGATCTCATCGCCGATCAATTTGTATTTTTCAATCTGATCACCGGTCAGCCCATCTTCACGGCCATATACAAACAACAAAATCGTCTGATCGATTTGAGACCACGCATTACGCAACGAAGCCGGAGCAACAATGCCGTATTCCACCGGCGCAAAATATTGCGCGGCAAGCAGACCGAACTCCGCCCAACGCGTATCCAGACGAAGTCCGCGGCGTGGGGGCAACCCCGGCTTCGTTTCGCGGAATATCCCCAGCACCGCCCGGACCAATCTCTCGCCGGGACCGCCCTGAAAACCAGACTCCTGTACAAAACGCGCAGACACCCAGGGATGCGAGTCCAGTCGGGATGGCGATTGGATGTTCTCTAAAATCTCTCGAAGTTCTTTTGTGTTCATCTGCAATGATTGGAATTTCTACGGCGAAAAAGTATGGCTGGATTGTGAAGAGACATGTTCCAAAATGCTGAACTTTTCAGAGACATCCTCCGCTTCACCCACAGGGACGCCTGCCACAACAACCCAGGCGTGAGCCTGCACCCTGGAGCCGATCCCGGCAACCCCGATCCGCAACAAAGATGGGATGCCGCACCACGCAAGCAGCCGCTTCAGTGTCAATGCACGAGGCAGGCAGGTCATTGGAAAAAGGTGGAGGCGTGAAGCCAACTCCACCAGTTGATGCAGGCCTCGGGCGGAATCCACGACGCGGCTATCCGGCAGTCCAGACACTGTTAGGGAGGCTGGATAGTCGAAACTCCCCCACTTCAGGTAGAGGGCATACCACAGCAATATCCACCAAGCCAGGGATAAATAAAACCAGTCCGCCAGTGAAAGTTTACTGGCAAGCATCAATCTATTCTTTATCAAATTCGACCAAGCCTGCATCCGTCAAATGTTGCACCAATTCCAAAAGGTCACTCTCCAGTTGGGCTGGAGTAACATCATAGTCGCCCAGGATTATTTCGTATGCTTTACGAAATCCAACGCCGCTATTCAGCGCATCCCAAAAACCCACTCCTACTTCATCCAAAGCGTAGTACTTCCTGGTCTTCGTATTGAGCAAGACCGACGCGTCGGCAACTTTGGAAAAGACAACATGAGCCGGAACACGCAAACGAGAATCCAAACTTAACATAAACTCTCCAACATATCCTTAACCTTTGGAAGGGCATCTCTGGAGTGGGGATATTTCAACTGATACACAGGAGTGGATTTCACAGCCTGTGCGCAAAAAGCCAGATGGGCTTCCAGTAATGTATCATCAAAAAGCCGTGTGCCAGCGGTATGGCTTAACAAGACCCGGACCGCCTGTTCAAGAGGCAGTTGTTTGAACTCAGGAAATACATCGGATGAGGCAGGCGTCAATTCAAAGATCATATCCAGCGGCAGGTGCCCCGGTAAATCCGCGCCAGGCTGGGCAGCAGGAGATAATTTTAATTGCGGAAAATGCGGGTGAGCCGTCAAACCATTTGGATGACCTGTCACCGGGAGGATGTCATCTGCCACAAGGCGCCACCCCATATTTTGTGACAGGTACGCGGCAAGAGTGGATTTGCCCATGCCCGATTCTCCCAGAAAGCCGATCATTTTTTGATCGTATCTTGCCGCACTGGCATGAAGGCTCCAAACATTTCTCAACGCCAATGCAAAGACAATGACAGGTCCAAGTAATATCTCCCAGTCAAGTCGACTTAACTCGCGTGGTCGATTCCATTTCCCTATGGATTCTCCGTAATGAGCGATGTAGTATTCGCCGCAATCCTCGATTTTGAGCAGATAATCTCCCGCGCCGCCATACACTTCCACGCCACGTTGGAAACCTGCAACCCAGCCTTCTACACTGGAGACGAAACCAGGATTCTGGAATACATCCAACTCCCCGTCCACCATCCCAATACCGCTTGATGCTTCGAACACATCAATTTCCGGGATATTGCAGGGAAAACAAATATTTTGCCCGGCAAGACTTCGGCATGACATGACGAACTTTACGGATTGAATGGACCCGTAAAAGGTCCGCTAAAGTCCGGTCCAGTAGTGGTGCCGCCTAATGTAATCGTGCGCAAGTCCCCAAGTTCCTCAAGAATTGGTTTACGGTAGGGTTTGCGGGCAATGTCGGCATCAGCCTTTGTTTCAGTCTCTTCGTTTGTTTTCTTCTTATCATTATTCATAATCACCTCTATCGTACTAAACTAACATATAACAGATTTATGCCACATTCCATAGGAAATGCATAGTGAATCTATGGACAAATTAAGCATGGATGAAGGGTCTAAACGCCTTGCACACCACATCTTTTTGACAAACCGTTGCCACGGATGTTCCCGATGACCGCCCAGATATTCCTGTACGACCTGCTTTTCCATCTCCATCCCGCGTCGAAAAAGGGATTCCAGGGAGGTTGCTTTATTACGATGGCGTATCTTTTCCGGAAGAATATCCTTCATGGCAATGCGCAGGACATGTTTGTAGAATCCACCATAATGAAGCATGTATGCAGGTATGCTGATCATATACTCAACCAGACGACGGTCACGGTAGGGATAACGCAAATCAAGGCTATGACGGCTCGCATTGACCCTTTCTTTCGAACAATGCGATGCAAAACGAAGCCCCAACACCGCATTGTATCTTTCAAGAGCAGGGGAAACCCAAAGTCTCTCATGATTTAATGCCAACTGCGCGGCAGTCTTCAGCCAGGCAGGACGGGAAACTCTAAGCCGATGCACTTTCAACAGCCACGGAACCGTCCTTTCCAGGAATACACGAACAACAGGGCGCAGATGTCCCATAGTAAAGAGATAGCGCAGGCCGTTATTTCGGATCTGTGCGACTATGCCGCGTAGGGCATCTTGAAAACGCCCTTCTGTAACAAAATCTGCAAGCCATTCATTACCGGCAATATACAAGGGGTCTCCGGCTTCGCCTGTAAGCAACACACGCAGTCCCACATTTTGAGCCTGCTTATAGTCCCGTTCCATGGCTTCACTGAACAAAAACGTATCTGGCTGGTTGGGATTACGGGGCAAATTCATCCAATCCTTATACGTCCACGCATCATCACATGGAATCTGAACGGAACGGGTATTCCATTTCTCCCTTACAGTATTGATGTATTCTCTTTCGTCACAATCCTTCAACTCATCATAAATATTCGAGATGGTAGTTAAAGATTCGGGGGCCATTGCGCGTGCCGCCAAACAAGCAATGGATGTCGAATCCAATCCGCCGCTCATCAAAATACCCACCGGAGTAGTGGAACGAATCCGACACCGGACACTTTCATCCAACAAGGCAAGGAAGTGACGGGCATATTCTTCTTCTGTTTGATAACGGATCTTTTTATGCGGATCCGGCATCCAGTATCGCCGGGTGACATGCCCGGAAGTATCTACAGACATAAAGTGCGCGGGTAATAGTTCGAATACATTCTTGAAAAAAGTTTGTCCGCTTTCAGGGACATTAAAAGCAAAAAAGTAAGCGGCGGTATTTTCCTCCAAGACAGGCTTTTCATTCCTTGCGCCAAGAACCGCCCAAGGCTCCGAAGCAATGACAATCCGTGCATCGGTCGATTCGTAAAACATGGTTCTGTCGCCAAGATGGTCACGCGCACATAATAATTCGCCGGTTGTCTCATCAAAAATGACAAGTGCGAACTCACCGACGAACCGTTCAAAACAGTTTTTCCCCCATTGCCGGTATGAGAGCAGGATAAGCGCGGCGTCAGATAGTTTGTTCAAGTTGCTGTGATCGGCATCCAGTTGGGCAACGATCTCTGAGCGGTTGTCGAGTCTGCCATCCAGTACGATTTTGAACGGCAAACCTTTCACTTCCAAAGGCTGGCGTTCCCCGATTTCTTCGGGGGTTGTCCAGAAGTGCCAATGGCCCATGGAGACATTGCGTGTTGCCAGAATATCACTGCCATCAGGTCCGCGATGATTGAGACGTTCCATCACACGATCAAGCATCCGGGGATCACTGTTTGCATGTGCTCTCTCATATATCACAGCAAAACCGCTCAAATTATCTCCTGCAAAAAGGCGTGTTGACACAATCCTGTTTCGAAGGTCTCAATCCTTGATTTATATCGATTAGGGGCTGTACAAAGCGACATAATGGCGTTTTATTCGCACGGTCGGTTTCGCCATTCGCTCACCTGAAACCTGCCCATGGAACGGGCAGGGCGACCAGCAATTGTCTCAGGGTCATTGCATCCGTGATGATGGTTCCCCCGCAGGGAGAGAGGTCCCTGCGGGGGAGACCTACCTTATTACGGTTCTATCACCAGGGCAGGATCACCCATAAGCGTCCAGCCAAGGATCACGTCAAGGAGTTCGGGGTGCTCATTGGCAAGCTGACGTTTTGCATCGAGCATGGCGGCGCCAACGGAAGTTCCTGGAGTTGAGAGGCGCGGCGTGAGCAAAAGACCGAGAAGCTCCTCGGATTCGGAGTCCGTGCGGGTGGATGCACCCATGATGGCAACCGCGCCACGGTCACCGGCGAAGAGCAGGTTTTGAACAAGGGTGTTATTAGCCGGTTCGACATAATAGGTGTTGAAACAGCCCCATTGGACTGCCACAAACGGACGTCCAGCATTCGTAAGGGTCTGAGCCTGCGGCGCCATGAAGAGCCTGCTGAAAGACCATGTTGTAGGCGCGGAGTGACCGGTATATGTAATCAGCGCGGCGCCATTGTTCATGGCAGAGATCAATTGTTGCTGCGCAGCGGCAACTGACATATCATCCATGTGTATACTTTGGATGGTCCAGCCGGCAGGGAGGGTTGCCGCGACACTGTTGCTGAGTGCCTTGTAAGATACGATATTGTCATATCTATCGGAGGCAAATACAGCCGTGCGTCCATAATCCTTGTCAGCATAATCAAGCGTCTTGGCAATGATCAGGTCAAGGTCGGCGCGGGACCGTACAGGGAACCGTCCGATCGAAACGTCAGGGATGTTATCGTCATCTACATCCGCATATAGTGGATCCACCGGGACAAATTTGGAGGTGGGATCCGTGGTCATATATAGCGATGGGATGAAACTCATGCTATTGATGCCAAGGTAGTTGCGGTAGTCGTAGGTATCTCCGCCGACAAGCAAGACATATTCCGTGCCAAGTTTCTGCTCGGCATACGCAATATATTGCTTGATGGCAGACGGGTCGAAGACACCGTACGAATATTGCATATACAGATCGTTGACATCCACGACACTGACGGTCAGCCCCTGCGCCTTGCGCGCCTGAACAAGCGGAGCCAGACCCTCAATGAAATCGGGGTGGGCAATGATAAGATATTGCGCAGGCTGGTCGAGACTGACCTTGGCGCGTGTGACTTCAAGGGTTGGCGAGGAAAGCGCGGTTACGGAAGTCACAATATAGGTGGCAACAGCACCCGTCCCGGCGAAGGAAGCGGAGAAGGTGGATCCTGCCGTGGTCACCTTGACATTGTTCAGACGTGTCACACCTTTTGAATCCAAACGATAGACGACCACGTTCCTGTCAGGCAGGTTGGTTACTGTGAACGCTTTGCCTGCATCCGTGAAAGTGAGTTTACCGTCCTGTGCCTTGAAGGTGCGCGGATAAGTAACACTGAACTTGTCGAGGTTGATCAAGTCATATTTTTCGCCGGTATCATTCGGCAGTGTTAATTCAATGATGTTTTCGCCCTCGCGCAGAGTGCCTGCCGGGAGGGTAACCTCGATGACGTGCTCAACAAGCCCGTCAAAGTATTCATCAGCAACAGGCGTCCCATTGACACTGACCAATAAATGATGGTCCGGATCCAGGTTTGGATAGTCTGTTGCGCCCCAGACAACAAGTTGGAATGTCTGTGGAGATGAAGAGTTGGCAAGCCCCGAGATCTGGAAGGGGAAACTCCAACTTTTGGGCGATGAAACCAGCATGGCGGTGTCGTACCAGGCATCGTCGCCAGGAGCATAATTGGCGTACGCGCGCTGATTGTTGACCGTGGCTGTATCCATATAGAATGTGGCTGGAGCCAACTTGAGATTGGGCGCGGAACTTGTGCCGGGGATACGCAAGGAAGGTGTTGCAGTGACCTGAAGGGTATAAACGTTCGTGTCTGTATACGTCGTGTCCAGCGCTTCTCCATAGAATTCAATGTATGCGCCCGGGCCAAATTTGCCGTTTAGCTTTTTGTCGCTGGAGTTCTGGACAAAGACCGGTACGATCCTGCCCTGATTGGTCAGGGTGATTTTCGTGATGGGCACGTTCCTCAGGTTTAGTCCAGCACTCGTCAACTGTTCATAGGTGACGCGGTAGATACCGGTCTGATCAACCTTGAAGTTGAGAGTTGTATCAAGGAGGTAACGCGCGGACGGCACACTGCGTAAAACCGGCGCACTCAATGCAGAGGATGGTATCCGCAGGTTGTTCTTGAGTTTTGCCTGCTGTTCTCCCATCTTTTTCTGATGTTCGGCATTAATGGCAGACTGATCAACCTTCTCTTCCTGTGTAATGCCGCCGTACTTCCTGCCGAGCTGGAAGGGGCCATGTTTTTCCACTTCGCCTATAACACTAATATCCTCAATATAGAAAGTGTTACCGCCGACATTCAAGGAGTACGTGTAATCCTGGCGGGTGAGAGAATCGGTTGTTTTGGAGGGGATCAGTTCCTTGTTGATCTGAATGAGATCGCCGTTCCCGGATTTGACGTAGAGATTGAAGCCAAGGTTGGCTGTTTCAGTGAGAGTGGACCATTCGAATTTGATCGAACTGCCCTGCCGTTGGGCATGGAAATAGGATAACGTAATGGGTGTGACCACACCACTGCTGGGAATGGGGAACCGGTAGTCTTCCACTTCGCCGCTGGAAGCAACACCTGAATAAGCCAGTGCGGCTAATGCAGGCGGACTTGGGAAGAGGCGGAAGCGTGAATAGAGGTAATTGGAACCTGCGATATTCGTGCCGGTAAACGAAGTCGGCGTGGTGATCGTAATGGTCTGACCCTGCCCGCTGGTGACAGCCTGATTGATGACCATCTCATTGGCGTCTGAGAACTGACCGTCACCGTCAAAGTCCATCCAGGCGACAAGCCAGCCGGAGCCTACGATGTTAAAGGTCATTACGCCCACACCATCGGACCAGCCGTCTGCGTTCTCGGCAAGGGTAGTGTTGATGAACACTCCATCCTCATCCGAACCATCACCGGTAGCATCGACGGTGGGCGTGCCGTTTGCATCCACAAGGCTGGCTTGTGTTGCACCTGGAGCGCCGAAGTACAACACAGGCGTGGAAGGAACAGCGTGTCGTGCTCCATCAGGAGTGCCGGAAAGAGCGGTGGAATAGGATGCAGGCAGGTCACCAAAATCGTAACTGCCACTAAGCTGGAAGGCAAAGTCACGGTCGGTGACAGTGGTATCGCCGGCTGTATTGACAACCTGATAGGTAGATAGTGTGGTGCCATTTGCTGCGGTAGTTTCCACATACTGGGTGGTCGCTGTGTCATCACCGCCCGAATTGACAGTACCCTGGCTGGAAGTCAAATCCAACCCGCTTTGCGGCGCGCCGATGGCAATGATGTAATAGACACCGTCCGCGACATCAGCAAAGGAATAGTCTCCGCTTGCGTTGGACGAAGTAACCCCTGCCAGAACAACATCATCAATACCCGGATCATATTGACCGGTAACACCGCCGGGGTTATCAACCAATCTATATAAATAGACTGTGACGTTATTGTAAGCAGTTTCACCCGTCCCTACACCGGAGATATCGGTCGTATCGGTTCCGCAGACTCCATCCACGGTCGTTTCGAGACAAATCGTACCGCTCAGGTCGGTGGTACCAACAAAGCGATAGCCAAAGTCTGCGTCGAGGTAGAGCGGATCGCTGTTATCTTCTCCGGTACAACCGGTGCTCGCAGTACATGTACCGACACGCGATACCGCGCCGGAAGCTATGTTGACGCTTGTAATACTGTCGTTGGACGCGTCTGGATTGTATGTATTGACAAGCCCTGAAGGCAGGTCGGCTGTATCAACTACAAGGGCATAGTTTCCATCATTAACACCGGTAAAGTAGTATTTCCCATCCAGGTCGGTTGTTTTAGTACTCCCAACTTGGGAACCAAGTGCATCTGTACCGGGATCGTAGACTCCATTGCCATTTGTATCGGTATATGAATACAGCCTTACGTCAACGCCGGAAATGCCCGATTCACCGGCATCCACGATTCCGTTGTTGTTGCTGTCAATCCACAGTGTGTCACCAAAGGAGCCGACAGGACGGAAGCCAAAGTCTGCGCCCATGTAGCTGGTACCCGGGAAGAGTCTCATACCATCGCGGGCATCGCAGAGCGCGTTGCCGGTGTCAATGGATGCGCAATTGGTTGCCACACCATCTGCACTTGGGTCAGCTGTCAATGTTCTGTTGTATACGGGGTTGTTGACAGTACTGCCAGTTCCGGGATCATACGATGTATTTCCAGTATCAACCACAACAACATAGTTTTGATTGGGTGTTAATCCTGTGAAATAATACTTTCCATTTGCATCCGTGTATGCTGTCGCAACCGGGGATCCAGAAAGTGCTTCACCGGGCTCATAACGCCGGTCACCATCATCAGTGAATGTATACAGATACACACGGGCATACTGGATGCCCGGCTCGCCGGTATCCTGCGTGCCGTTGCTATTTGTATCCCAGTAGACCGTATCGCCAATGGACGCAGGCGGCATGAAGCCGAAATCTGCCGTGTAATCAGTGGCTGTATTGGTCGCCAGGGTCTTGGTGGAGTAATAACTGCTCCCGGAAACCGTGGTTCCGCTGACCGGGCTGGGCTTGTAATCGTTGCCATACATGTCATTGGGGATGGCGGATGAGTTCGTGGATGTATCAACAACCACGCGATATGTACCAGCAGGCAGACCTGTAAACAGGTAATTGCCGTTGGAATCGGTGGCGGCTGTCTTGATGGTGACGTAGTTGCCATCGCCGTTCAAGTCCACTTGCAGTTGAACCGTCACGCCGGGGATGCCCGGTTCCGTGTTGCCTTGTGTACCATCTCCGTTGATGTCTTTGAAAACTGTGTCGCCAATTTCGCCGGAACCAACAGGCTGATAGGCAAAGTCACGGGTCAGATCATTGGCTGTAAGGGTAAATGTACTTCGACCATCTTTTGTGTTATCGGGATCATATGTCTGGGTGACACCAGATGGTAAGGAACTGGAAGCAACACGTACAGTGTAATACCCAACCGGATACCCAGTAAAGAGGTAATTACCATTGGTGTCTGTGGTGGTAGTTGCAATCACGGTTCCATCTGGACCGAGAAGCTGGATTGTGATGCCCGACATCGGCTCATCGATGGCATCCCGCGTACCATTTCCATTCCAATCATAGAAAAGGAAATCACCGATATTGTACGTTCCGGCTGGTACGTTATAGCCAAAATTGACGTTTGTGATGGCAGTATTGTTGTTCAGATCGCCGGGGAAGGGATTGGTCTGAAGGTTGGTTCCAGAATTCGACTGACTGTCGCAGGTGGTACAGTTTCCAATGGCGGTTTGATCCACATCGGCGGTTTGCGTTCCAACGATGTATTCATTGTGAATCTTGACGTAATAGTAACCCTGTCGCAAGCCGGTAAACGAGTAGTTACCATTTACGTCCGTGGACACTGTTTGCAGGTATTGCCATGTGCCGCCGCTCGTGGCACAAGTCCTGTTGTTTTGTGCATTTATCACGGGAACTCCAGTGACGTCCATGCAGGCATACAGGTCAACCGGGATGTAGGGAATTCCGATATCACTCGCGTTGTAGCCGGATTGCGCCGTACCGGGTTCAGACCATACGCCGGTCAACCAGCCGGTGGTGGCATTATCATCAAAAACCTTACCGGAGAGCGACCGCGTAGCTGTATTCGCTCCAATCGTTACACTGGCAGTGTCAGTCACCGGGGAATTCGCTGGCAAGCCGTTGGCAAATTTTGCTCCGGTGCTGGTAGCGGTGTTAATGGTTTGCGGACTTGTTCCTGATTGCAAGGCACGTAAATTGACAGTCACGATCTTTGTCTCGCCCGGATAAATGGGACCAACGTTGCTCCATGTCAGGGTACCTGCACTTGAGGAGGAAACAGGCGGGTTGGAAGAAACAAACGAATAATAGGCGCTGTTAAATGTATCCGTAAGCGGAACCGGGTTGAGGGTCGTGGATGAACCGCCGCAAGCGCCATCCGAGGTCACTTCCATGACCAGACCGTCCACAAACATTAAGGCAGTATCTGCGCTTCCGTTTTTATCCAAGCCAAAAAGAATTTGAATGGTATTCCCGAGTCCCAATTCACTCCACTGCCAAGCCGCGCCGGTAGCAGGGTTGGTGGCGCCAAGGTTCCACTCGAGATAACCGGAATTATCGAAACCAACGTGGGCGTTTAGCTCGGCAGTTGTATAGGTAAGGGTGGAAATCGGGCTATTCAGGGCTGGGGTTGCTCCAACATAATAGGCAATATGAGCATAATCGTCCACCACGGTTTGAGAGACGTAATACCGCACTCTCATTTTCACATTGGTAATGGAGCTGGTTTGAGGTCCAAACGTATAATTGACCGAACTCAAAACTTGGTTTGCGCCTGTGCTGAAATCAGAAACTGCATACACACTATCGAAACCAATGGAATTAAAAGCATAGGTGGGGTTGGGCGGGCTTTGTGTAAGTGTGTTGGCAAAACGCTTGTTTGCAGGCTGGGATGTGGACAGGCTGCCTTCTGTCGGCGACCAGGATTTGTAAACACATGCTGAACTGCCGGAACCATCACCAGGCATATGGTTTCTCAACAGGATATTGTATTGAACAGTATCGCCCACCACCACAGCGGTTGCAGTAGCCAGGTTTTTGTCCAAACTCAGAGGCGGAGCAAAGCCAAAATCGCTCAACTCAGTGACGCCATCGCCATAGTTCTGCGTAGTGGAAGTGGTACCGATCTCGATGTTCTTGTATTCGATGGTTGTGGTCGGTCCGTAACCTGTGGGGATATCCGAGTCAGCCGGGTCAACCACAAGGATGTACTTGGGGTTGGTCGTATCGGTGGCAGGCAATCTTCCAAAGTTATACACGCCTATAAGAGTGCCGTCATCAGTGGTGCTGATACCGCCGCCGTTAACATCAATAAGACCATAGGAAG
Source organism: Chloroflexota bacterium (assembly GCA_041302025.1). Taxonomy (GTDB): domain Bacteria; phylum Chloroflexota; class Anaerolineae; order Anaerolineales; family Villigracilaceae; genus Defluviilinea. The sequence goes on from JBFYRY010000002.1 coordinate 40,946, forward strand.
TTCCAGGACCGACAGGATAGCCGCCAAAGAAGCCAACATCAGCGCTCGTTATCGCTCCATCACCATTCAAATCAACCTGTCCATTGATAATATTGACGCCGCCTGCCAAACCAGTAACAGAATCGCTGGAATTAATAATGCCATTCCGATCAACATCCACATATCCGTCCTGAATAAGGTAATTCATGGATGTTGTAGTGCCATAAAGGAAGTCGCCTGCATCGGTGTAATCACCATCGCCGTTGGCATCCCAATACAACTTCACTGTCACAGACGGGATACCTGCTTCGGTGCCATCCTGAACGCCATTTGCAAGAACACCGCCGGTAACGCTGTCATCCTTCCATACCGTCCCATTGATCGAGCCATTGCCTGTCACAATTGTAGTGGTCTTATCTTCCTTAAAGCAGGGACCTTCGCCCAATTTCAGACAGCCGGTGTTTTCGACAGTCACGTTGCCGGTTGATGCAATGTAATTGGATGGCACCAACACCTTGAATTGCACCTGTCCAGTGGAAGCGTTTGCCACCGCGTCCGTGCGCAGCCAGCGGATATAGGTTGTATCGTTACAACCGTCCGCAGGCGCAGTATCTCCGGGTTCGGTAGCCTGCCAGACAATACCATCTGATGGATCCGTGTCAGTGGAATACAGCACCTGATATGCCGAGGGAGTTTGCACCCCATTGACCAGTAGATTATTGGGATAGGTAGGCGCAACTCCCGCCGCTGAACCGCTCACATAGCACGTACCAGCGGGAACCTTATCTTCGATGGTAAACGGCGTACCAGCGCCTGGATTGCCGACTGTTACGGTCATGCCGCCCGCGCCATCGGGATCGATATTGGTATAAGAAAGTGTGTATGTGATCTGCGCATTGGGGTTGACCGCGGTGGGCGCGTCGGTCTTATCGAACGCCATATCCGTTTCCTGGCTTTGCAGGGGCGGGATACCGGCGCCGAAGTCCGCGTTGAATTTCTCATTGTCATAACCGGATGCGACTTCCTGATACGGGGTCAAACCGGCTGTACAGGCGCCATCCAGCGCGGTGTATTCATAGAAAACCAAACCCACAGCGCCATTGTTGTTATCGGGGATGTTATCGAAATACATCTGGTCCACGAACGGGATGAGCAGTTCCGTGCCGTCATTGAGTTTGACGATAACCAAACCGTAGGTCTTCACGAGGCGGAAACAGCCCGGATCATACGAACTGGCATCACCGATCGGCTGGACCCAGACATTGCGGTCAGGCACAAAGTCATAGTTATTATCAAACCCGGCGCCGACATTGCCCAGGTCATACCAGATGCCCTGGCTGGTGACAGTTTCACCAGGATAAGCGGTGGTGCCTGTACCGTTTGGAGTCCAGGTATCCCAACCCAATGCTTGTTGGATCGCAGACACATATTCGTCCGGCACCTTGTTATCACCGTTCGGCCAGATCTTGTTTGCCATGGCTGAGATCTCATTACGCATGGTCACATAACGCGTGTAATACACAGGAGAGACGCTATCCGCCTTCCCCCAGAAATCGTATTGGAGCCACAGATCGTCATCCGGTTTGACCCCGCCTGTTACATCCACACGACTGCCATTGACCGTGGCAACACGCGGGTAGGAAATAAGCCAGTAAACTGTACGACATTCTCCCGCCGCCAGCGTGCCCAAATAACGGCTGGCGTCTGAGGCGTCGGTCGTGGTACCTGCTTCATGTTCAAGCGCGAGAAAGCGGGTGGGATCGCCATAGTCCACGGCCGTGATGGTTCCAGCCAAATGCGGGAAGTCTGTATTAAAGTTGGCATTCGTTACGGGGCTGTTGATGGGATATACACCCGGCTGGCTTCCAGAGCCGCCATTGAAACTGCCAATATACGCCCAAACATTATTCATCGTACTGCCACTGCGGTTGCAATACTGCGCCCCAAGCGTGGCAGAGTTTGGTCCGTACGACGAAGGAGATAAAACATTCGAATCAACGATCAGGTGGCGAAAACAGGGGCGCCAGCGGATGATCGCCACTCTCGACGGAACCTGAATCGACCGTCACCGGACCTGAGACATACGCCGAAACATCTTTCCCCGCGAACACATCCTGCGGCACAATGGTATAACCGCCGGACGCAGGTTTCGGTCCCGGAGCCGCGAGCGACGGATCATATCCCAAATCCACACTCGTGCCCGCAGTCGCTACAGCGGCATCCCCGGCCGCCACCACCACATTGGACGCGGGAAATGCCGCGACGATATTCGAGAACAGCATCGCAAACAACATCAATGCTGAACTAAACTTATTTCCTAATTTCGCAGTTTGTAATTTCCTGGATGACATCATTCCTTACCTCTTTCCTCATTTAGAACATGACAAAAATCATTATGAAACGATACATAAAAAACGCGAAACCACCGTGTTGCGGGCGGTTTCGCTACTTGCTCGCCTGAACCCTTACCTGATCACAAGAACAGGAAAAGCGGCCAAATCAAGATTCAGGGTCTACGCATCCAATATTACCTGACAGGACACCTCCAATTTTACAACGCGATTACACCGGAGACAATAGCGGAAACAATCAATCCTGTTAAGGTGAAATTTGTTCACACGGCAACGCCGATTGACACCATCATATACATGCAGTATGCTTGCCGTCGTCCGGGCAGGCCCGGCGCGGCAGAGCCTGCCGAACCCCGCCAGGGTCGAAAGACAGCAACGGTAAGGGAGTGTCTCTGGGTGCCGCCGGTCGCCTGTCCGGATATTTTTATCCGCTCTCCCGAAGGACATCGGGACGATGTGAGCGGAACCGCAGTGATCCTCTGTGGCGAAGTCGAAGAGCAAACGATCAGATATTCATAAAGCAATGAAACCCATTCACTGGATATTCGTCTTCATCGCACTCCTTATCGGCATCGGCGCCGGGCTCGCCTACGGCTGGGTCATTGACCCCGTTGATTTCTTCGACCTCACCCCCGACACATTACGCGCAGAGTACAAAGCCGACTATGTCCTGATGACAGCCGAAGCCTACCGCCTCGAACAGGACCCTGGACTTGCCGCCCGTCGATTAGCCATTTTCGGCGCCCACTCCCCCTCCTCCATCGCGGCAGACGGACTTGCCTACGCCCGTTCCAATGGATTTGCCGACTCGGATATTGCCCTCATACAGGAACTGGTCACTGCGCTTCAAGCCTGGAGCGGACTTCCATGAGACGCTTCCCCTGGTGGATTCCAGTCACCCTGCTTGCGCTTCTCACGGGACTTGGACTTGGTCTCGTTTACTCATGGGTCATCTCCCCCGCACGCGCCACGGACACAGAACCTGCCATCCTGCGCGCCGACTTCAAGGAACAGTATCGGTCCGCCATTGCCGCCGCCTATGCCGCCACCGGCAACCTCCCGCGCGCGCAGGCACGACTTGCATACCTCGGTGATGTCGATCCCGTTCCGGCGTTGAACGCACAGGCACAGCGGATGCTCGCCAGCGGTGAATCCTTCCAACAGGCGGAGCAGGTCGCCGGGCTTGCGCTGGCGCTAAGCAACAATGGGACTCCGATCCCAACCGAAACCGCCGCCATCGGACCGGTCACTGAGATCGCAAGCAATGAAACCACCACCCCCACATCCACGCTTCCCCCGCCCCCACCAGATGTGCCCATCGTCCTGACGGGAACAGCTGAAACTGTGGAACCCGAACCGACGCAGGCAGTCGTCATACAGGTCACTCCACGTCCCACACGCACACCGGTCCCCGCCTTTGGCGCGCCCTTCAAATCCACTGGACAGGATACCGTCTGCGACCCCAATCTGCCGGACGGATTGTTACAGATTATCGTTTACAACTCGAGACGAAAACAGATGGCAGGCATCGAGATCGTTGTCACATGGGATGGCGGCGGGGAACGGTTCTTCACCGGTTTCAAGCCCGAGATCAGCGACGGCTACGCCGATTTCATCATGACCCCCAATATCGCATACTCGGTCCAACTGGCTCGCGGAAGCGACATCGTCTCCGGGCTGACAGCTCCCGCCTGCCAGGCGTCCAACGGCGAATCCTACTTCGGCGGGATCAAACTTACCTTCCAACAGCCATAAAAAAATTCCCTCTCCGTGCGGGAGAGGGAACAAATATGAAGGTCTTTTACTTCGGCATCGGGTTGTTCGCCGCCCAATTATTGCCCAGCCTCACTTCGACATCCACCGTCTGACTGGGGTCAGGCTGAATGCGGATCTGCGCGCCTGAGGTGATCCCAAATACCGCTTGCAGATATTTCATCGTGTAGAGTTTCGGCTTGTACAGAACGATGATCGTATTGTCATAAGCACGGTCTGCCGCGCCGACTTCCGTTACAGGCATGCCCTGCGCTAAAAAATAATTACCGGTGGTGATCTCAAGGTTGGGGGTATAGGAACCGTTCAAAATGCGTACGCGCGCGCCATCGGCTTGCATTAGGGCAGTCGGGTCACCCTGCGCCATCAACGGACTCACCGGACCGCTGGTGGTAAATATCTTATCGCGCAATTCACGGATCTTGTCGGGGAACGGTTTCACCACACTGGCATCCTGCCCGGCGAGCGTCACACTGCCCAGCGAAACCATCGTGTAATCGATGACACCCTGCTGGATGCTTTCCACAGGAATATCCTTCGCCAGCACGCCGAGACGCAGAGCGATATCGAACGGCATGTTCGTTTTGACGCCCGCGGAAAATTCATTGTAAAAATCCTGCGCCTCTCCCAACAGAACATAGAAATTCTCAGGGTCCAGCACCTTTTCACGGATCGCAAGGATCACCTGTTGTTGCCGCCGTGAACGGGCAACATCACCCTCCTTATCCTTGCGGTAGCGCACATAGGCAAGCGTCTTCTGTCCGCACATCTTCCGGTCGTTACCCGCAGTGAGGGTAACCTTATCGTTACCCGAACCCAGCTTGTCGAGTGTCAGGGTTTCAGGCACATCCACCTGGATACAGCCGATCAGGTCGATGAATTCCACGAATGTATTGAAATCGATCTGGGCGTAATAATCGATCGGCACACCGATAAATTGCTCCACGGTTCTGCGCGCCAGTTCGGGACCGCCGCCAGGCAGTTTGTTGCCCTCCCCCGACGAATAAGCCGTGTTGATGCGGCTGTAACCGAACCCCGGAATGTTGACCCACATATCGCGCGGGATGGACATCATGCCCGCGGTTTTCGAAAGCGGATCGATCGTGAGCAGGATCATCGTATCGGAACGCGGCGGACCCTGATTCACCTCCACATCCCGCGAATCAAGACCGATCAACAGCACCGTGATACGGCTTGCCCCATCCCAGGCGGCGGGAACTTTGCTGACTTCCGGAATTTCAACGGCGGCAGGCGTTTCCGCCACACTGGGGAGGGGCGTGCCTTCTTCGTTTGTAGTGATCGCCGGGCCGTCCAACCCGGCGGATATCGTACCGCAGGAGGAAGGAGGTGTGCCGGGCAACGGCGTGATCGTCCAGCAGGTGACAAGGTCTTTCAGGAAGAAGAAACCCGCCGCGCCAAGACCCAGCGCTATTATCCAAAAAATGATCTGCCCAATGGAAGGGCGTCCGGGTTTTAATTTTTTCAGTACGTTCATATCACTCATTCAGGTTTTAGATATACCATGTTCAGACCAAGGCGTTCCAGTCCTTCTTGCGCCCAGTATTGAAGCAATGCCGAATCTTCCTGCATCACCTTCATCATCACCGGGATGGCGCGATGGTCGCCGATCTCTGCCAGCGCGCGCAGGGCGTGGATGCGGGCAGACTGTTTCGAACTGGAAACAACTTCGATCAGGGATGGGACTGCCGCGCCGCCGATCTTGACCAGCGCATTGACCGCCAGGCTTCCGACCATGCCATCGTCATCGCTCAATGCCCGGATGAGAGGCTGGGTCGCAGTTTCATCGGGCTTTGCCGCCAGCCCAAGCGCCGCGCACTGACGCACTTCCGGGGCGGGATCGTCCAGAAACGGGACCAGCCACTCGATCTGCGAGAGAGGCGACTGTGCCAGTGTGCGCAATGCCCACCAGCGCGAGTCCGCATCGGGTGAACGGGTCAGGTTCATTAACGCGGGAATCGCATCCTCACCCAGTTCAACCAGCGCAGTGACCGCATTCTCGGCGCGCGTTTCATCGCCGCCGACCAGGTCGTCCAGTAAATTCTGCAACACGTTACTTCGCGGGCGGCGGAACGGGCAACGCACTCTCAGCAGTGTTCACCCATTTGTCGCCCTCCTCGATCAACATGACGGGGATGTCGTCGACGATGGGGTATTTGCGATTGCAGTCCTTGCAGATGAACCAGACATCCTTGTGGAGTTTGAGCTCACCGCCCGTGGTGCGGACGCAGTTGGGGCAACGCAGTATTTCAACTAATGTAGCACTTACCATAGATTCTCCAATCTTTTAACAGCGGTAAATTTTACCACGCAGGGCAAAACGACATTCTGCCCTACGAAGATGGATTGCGGCAGAGACCTTTGTCTTTTGCCTGTTTCTCCGGGTTCTTTGTATCGGGTCCGTATTGACAGATCGCGCGCCAGGGCTGGTAATGGGTGGTGAAGGTATCCGTAAAGTAGACCGCGCCGTTGCGCATGACCGTGCGCGTGACCGTCACATCGGCGCCGTTCGCCGCCCAGTCCACCTGTTTGACCTGTCCTTTTTTGAGGTCGGGATTCAACTCGTAGAGCGGCTCCGGCGCAGGGACAAAGTTCTTCGTGCCGGTGGTTTCCCATGTAACGGAGCGGCCATCGTTGGTGGAATAGAACTTCCACGTGAGCGAGTCGCTTCCCATGTAGGTTTCCATCAGGATCCAATACGGCGTATCGTTCCTGAATTTGAAATCGACGAGCGGGAAGTATACGGTGGCATCCATGCCTGCCAGGTTCGGGTCGACTGCGCCACTGGATGTCTGCTCATAATAGGAAACACGATAGGCATGTGAGTACCGTTCCACGATGGGATAGCCCGCGTTGAACACCGCGCGGAAGAGCGTGGTACTCACCTGGCACACGCCGCCTCCCACGCCCTTGATCGTGCGCCCGCCGTAGATGATGAGCGCTTCGGCAAACCCGTTCTCCAGGCTGACATCGCCCATTGTCTGCCCCATGGAAAACGTTTCACCGGGGGCGACAAGTACGCTGTGAAAACGCGCCGCCGCGGCTTCGATATTCTGTTTACGCTCGGCACTCGAGCCGTAGAAATAGGATGTTTCCGCCCAGACCAGTTCGGTGATGCCCAGTTCCTGTCCGGTTGCCGTGCCAGGGATCTGGGGCTGTGCTTCATTGACCACCAGCGCTACGGTATGTTCACCGCGCAGGAGCGCATCGTTGATGGCTTTGACACTGGCGGAGATATCCATGGCGCGCCCCGTTCTGGAATCTTCGACCAGGTCGAGTTGCAATGTGGTGTCGTTAAAAATGAACTTCGCATCGGAGGGCAAACGGTCCACCTGGTTCTTCACCGGCTCCAGCATATCGTGCAGGGCGTTCGGGTTCAACGTGACCTGGACATCGTTTGGGGTGCGTTGTACACCGAGCATGTTTGCCAGCACTTCGACAGGGTAGACATACGGACCGGCATCGCCATTGACTGCGTTCGGCACAACCAGCGTCAAGGGCTGGCTGAGCACCTGCCGCGCCATCTCTGCCTGTGCGCTGACATCCAGTATCTGCGGCGGGATCTCCTGCACCACCAGCGGGACTTCTCCGTCGCTGAAAGTCTGCAGTTGGGCGCCGAGATAGATGAGCGTGGCATCGATCTTCAATTCACGTCCCACCTGCCCGGGCTGTGTCACGATGCTTGTCCCTTGCAGGCTGAGAGCGGCTTCGGTCACGGGTTGGTTGATCTGTGTGGATATTTGGCTGAGATATTGGAATGCCACGCGCTGGTCGAAGATGATGACCGGCGCGACATTGACGCCGAATCCGCCTGCGCTGATCTGATCGGATATTGCATCCGACAGACCGCCGCTTCTTCCCAGGCTGTAGGCTGTCACCGCGCTGGATGAGGGATCAAAGACCATGCCTAATTCCGCCGGAGCCGCGACCCAGGCTTTTTCCCCGTCCTTGAAAAGGATCCTGCCTGTGCGCGGATACGACAACGTCTCGTTCAATTTCAACGCTGCGTCCGAAGGCGTCAGCCCGGAAAGGTCCACGCCTGCGACAGAGACACCGGGAAAGATGCGTCCCGCGTAGAGGAGTTGGTAACCGAGAGTGACCGCTGTGATCGATGCAAAGAACAACGCAACTCCGCTCACAAGAGCGGCGATCACCTGGGGGAATATCGGTGTTCGCTTGTACGGATAAGATACGGCTGTCATATGGAAAATTATACCTTGTGGATGCCAATGTGACCGTCAATTTCAAATTGACTCAGCAATTCTCAGTAGGTCGTTGCGAGGGTGGTTTTCCCGAAGCAATCCCCTGGTTGTAGTGAGGAGACTGCTTCGCCAGAGGCTCGCAGCGACATGTTCATAGTGAGAATTGCTGAAATTGACTGTCACTATAACGGGCAGGAAAGTTTATTTGTTCCCGCCCAACTTCACGCCGGGGATGAGCATGGGTGTCACAGTTTTGTAACGGGCATATGCTTCCCCGAATTCGCGCAGGAGTTTCCGCTCCTCGAAATAGATCCCGATGAGGATATACAACGTCCATGATGCATAAACAACGAAGGAGTTTACAGACGCGGTTGGGGAAAGCCAAAGGATGCCGAGGCTGAACGTGTAAAGCGGATGGCGCACCACGCGATACAAGCCGCCGGTGACCAGTGAGGCGGGTTTCTCCTCCTCGACCAGTTGGCGCAGACCGATGAACGAGAGCACGTCCGTTTGGAATACGGCAACAAACAGAAGCAGGGCTGAGATCCCCTGCCCTGCCAGCAGAAAATAATTCCACGGAGACGGGACTTGGTATAAATTTTTATCAGGCAACACAGCCATAAGATAAAGAACCGGCGCAATGGTGACAACCGCAAATATGTTGTAGAGCAGGCGATAAAATTTCATGAATCCATCGCCAAAAGCACGGCGAAGGAAATTCTTGAATCCATGGGAAGCCACCCATGAATGGACAAATCCCCAGAGAGCGATGGAAAGTATCAGCCAGAGCATGTTTATCCTAACTCGTCATTGCGAGGACGTTCTTCCCGAAGCAATCTCCCGTTGGTGAAGATTTTGCCGGGCTGGAGGAGATTGCTTCGACGCCAGAAAAACGCTGGCATCTCGCAACGACGGTATCCGAAAAGGGATTGCTTCGCTTCGCGCGCAACGACGGATCGAATTTATTCCGCCCCGAACGCGGGGATTTCCATTTTGTCGCCGCCGGTATCGAC
>JBFYRY010000232.1:0-6828 GCA_041302025.1 Chloroflexota bacterium
AAATTCCGCTTGGAGAATAATTCGCCGGAGAAGAATGTTCCGATCAACGAGAGCATGAGCGTCACCATGCCGAAGATGACAAAGATGAAGCGGGCTTTTTGTGTCACTCTGAGCGGAGCGAAGAGTCTCTGATCACGTTGACCGAGATCCTTCGCTTCGCTCAGGATGACATCCCCTCGGCCTCGCAACGACATCAAAATCGCTATCGCCATCGCCAGCCCCACAAAGAACTCCCAGTAGCCGTTGAAGATGACCGGCGCGATCAGGCTGACGAAGAGTCCTCCCAGCGCGCCGCCGATGGAGACCATGAGGTAGAAACTGGTTAAATAATCCGCTTCGGGGCGGAGGAGATAGAGTTCGCCGTGACTGAGCATACAGACAGAGAACAACAGCAGACAATACGCAAGAATCTGCCAATAGACATGCAGTCTTGTTGAATTGAGCAGGACGAACAACGTCAAGACCGCGGCAATGACGAAGAGAATGGAATATAGTTTTCTGTCGTAACCACGCTCGCCTGAGAAAGCCAGGATGAAGGATAAAAGATACAGCCCAAGAGGAAGTATCCACAAGAACGGGATGACCGCCACCTCTTGTGAGATTTGATTTGTAACCGACAACAGAAACAAAGACGCGGTCGCGCTGAGCGCTATCCATAGCGACATCAACGCCAGGGATGGGCGCGGGCTCGTTGAAACAGAGACAGGTATCGGCTTGGAAAGAACCGCAGTGCGTCCATTTTGGAACGCGATCCAACTTGCAAATAACCCAAAGAGCGCGAACCCTGTTGACCACATCCATCCCTGATTTTGCAGGGACAAATTCGGCTCGACCAAAACAGGATAGGCGAGCAAGCCCAGTAATGATCCGGCGTTCGACAACGAATAAAGTTTTGCGTAGGATCGTTCGGGGAAGACGCGGCTGAACCATGCCTGCATCAGTGGACCGTTCGATGCGAGTAAAAAGTACGGCAAGCCGACCGAGATGGTGAGCAGTTTGAAGATGTCGAGGATCGGTGAGCCGACATCCTGCGGCTTCCAACTTGCGTCGGGCGTGATCGGGGATTTCCAAACGAAGGAAAGAGCGGCAAGAATGACGAGCGCAAGCGCGATCAACGAAACATGAGTGGCGGTTTGCTTTTTGCGCCCCATCAACCAATACGCATACGCATACCCGCCCGTGAGCAGAACCTGAAAGAACAGCATCACGGTGGACCAAACCGCGGGCGTGCCGCCGAACCACGGCAGGATGAACTTGCCGATCATCGGCTGGATCTGGAAGAGCAGGAAGGCGGAGAGGAAAATGCTGACGGCAAAGATAAACATAAGTTTCCCTTCGTTAGTGCGAGGTCATAGTCCGAAGCCATCACTTTATCATTTGGGTGTGTTTCATTTCAGTTGAAATCGTCCCGAAGGTTGACAAAAACGGTCAAAATCTCCCGACAAAACCTTCGGGACGTTCTTTCTTTCAATTCATTTGAAATGCGCCCTTATCATGTAGTGGATTGCTTCGGACGGCTTCGCAGGTCTCGCAATGATGTGAACAAGACCATTTTACAGCATGGATGAATTCCATGTACAATGTCCCGGTATCGAAAATCCTTCACCGAGGCTCACCATGAACAATCTTCAAGACATCCTTCTTTTTCCGGTGCGCGACGCGGAATCGCGCAAACAATTCCTCGTCGCATGCCTGGTCATGCTGGCGGCGTTCATCATCCCGCTCCTTCCGGCGTTCGTCTTCATGGGATACGGCATCAAGGTCATGCGGCAGATCATCGACGAGAGAAAGAGTCCATCCATGCCGTCATGGCAGGGCATCGACTGGTCGGAGACATTTCTGGATGGGATCAAGTTATACGGCGTGCAATTGGTCTTGATGCTCCCGCTCTTCGCCCTGATGGGGTGCGGCTTTCTCGCGATGATCGGCGGCTCGCTGACGATGTCCCTTCTCATGGAGGAAAGCACACGCTTCATTGCGCCGGTCGGCGGCATCTTCTTTTTCATCGGCATTTCAGCGATGATGCTCCTCTCGCTCCTCTCCCTGCCCTACGGCATCATCATCAGCGCGGCGGGTCCGCATGTGGCAACCCGTCGCACCTTCGCGGCAGGTTTTGAATTCAAGGAATGGTGGGCGGTCTTCCGCAAAGCCGCCGGGCAGTTCATCTTTGCCTACGTGCTGACCTTTGCTGTCTCGTTCATTTTTGTTTTTATCATGCAGATCGCTTTGATAACAATCGTTTTGATGTGCGTCGTCCCGTTCCTCATGATCCCGTATTCCGTGTACTCGATGCTGATATCGAATGCCCTGCTCGCCCAGGCATACGCCGTGGGAAGCGATGCATTGGCAAAGGAGAACCATGCGACCGCTTGAGATCACCATCCCCAGCCTGCTTGCCGTTTATTTGATCTGGCGTCACCCGCGCCCGCAGTTCGTGCGGTTCGTGCCGGCACTGGCGCTCCTGCTCACCCTGCTCCAGTTTGCCATCGAGGGATATCGCTGGCAGATGATCCCCATCTATATCATCACCGCGATTCTGGGACTCACCGCCCTCGCCAAAATCCAATCCCCTGCGGATTGGAAGACGCTCGCCTCAACCCTGACCCTTGTCCTGCTCGCCGTTTCGACAGCGCTTCCCATCCTTCTGCCGGTTCCGTCAATCCCCGCCCCAAGCGGACCCTACCAGGTCGGCACGCGCATCTACGAACTGACCGATGCTTCGCGCCGGGAACTTTATTCGGGCAGGGACGAAGCGCGTCGGTTCATGATCCAGGTCTGGTACCCGTCTGAACCGGGCACATCCAACGAACAAGCCCGCTGGATGGACAACGCCGAAGTCTACGCCCCGGCAGTGTCCGGTCAAATCGGCATGCCGTCCTTTTTTCTGGATCATCTGGCATTGGTGAAAGTACCCGCGTATGTAGATGCAAAGGTTGAACAGGAAGAAAAATCATTCCCCGTGATTTTGTTCTCTCACGGCTGGCAGGGATTCAATGCACAGAACACCGGGCAGGCTCTGCAACTCGCCAGCCACGGGTACATCGTCATCGGCGTGCAACACACCTATGGCGCGGTCATCACCGTCTTCCCCGATGGGACCATCGCCAACAATAATCCGAATGCGTTACCGGACGGCGCACCCGATGACGAATATGATATTGCCGCGCACAAACTGGCTGACCAGTGGGCTGGCGACCTTGGTTTTACGCTGGATTTCATGGAACTGCAAAATAACGAGTCAGGCAATCCGTTCTTCAACAAACTCGATCTCACACGCGTGGGCGTCTACGGACACTCCACAGGCGGCGGTGCGGCGATCCAATTCTGTGGCACAGATACACGCTGCAAAGCGCTTCTCGGACAAGACCCCTTCATGCGTCCGGTTTCCTATGAAGTGACAGACAATGGTGTGACCCAACCATCGTTTTTTATGTTCAGCCAGGTCTGGGCAGACGACATCAACAGTCGCAACAACAAATTATTCAACCCCTTTTACGCCAACTCGAAGGAAACAAACGGCGCCCTCTTCATCGAAGGCACCGCCCATTACGATTTCAGCGACCTGCCCCTGCTCTCCCCGCTTGCGCCCCAACTCGGGCTGAAAGGTCCCATCAACGGCAAACGCGTGACGGTCATCGTCAACGATTACCTGCTGAATTTCTTCGATATGGCTTTGAGGGGCGGGGCATCAGGCTTGTTCAAGAATCCAAGTCCGTATGCAGAGGTCAAGCCAAAGCCATAGACATCCTGCTCGAATGAAAAGACTTTCGAACCACGGAAACACAGAGAAAACTTTATAAAACTCCGTGACTCTGCGTCTCCGTGGTTGGGGTATTTGTGGTTATTTCGCCTTCGACCGCGCTTCGTATTTCATCAATGCCGCCTTGAAGATACGGTCAAAGAAAAGTTTGTACCCGCCGGGATCATACAGGATCATGTAATCCGCCGGACCGTATTCATCGGGTCTGAGCATGATGGCTGGGTTCGGGTTGATCTCCAAAATGAACAACTCACCCCGGTCGTTCATGCGCACGTCACAACGACCATATCCCGGAATGCCCATTGCCTTGAACATGCGGATAGCAATATCCTGCAATCTCGGTATCAGATCCGCATCCGTGACTTGCTTGAATGTGAACGGCAGGGATGTATCCCACTTTACAACCGTATGCCAGAATTCCTCCCCGGGCGGGAAGATCAACTCCGTGGGCGGATATGCAATTGGCTGGGAAAAATCATCGGGGTTGTCCACGACCAGCACATTGTATTCCCTGCCGATAATAAACTCCTCCATGCGGGCGGCACCGTACGTTTTACAGATGCGCTCCACCTGCGCCAGCACTTCACCCAACGAATCACACCGGGACTCTTTTATCATCCCTGTGCTTCCATAACTTTTCGGATGCTTGACCATGATCGGGTAACACAGGTCTTTCACCAACCGTTCCGCTTCCTCCACCGAATGAACGCGGTATCCTTTTGCAAACCCGACTCCATGCGCATCGGCGGCGGCTTGCATCTCTTCACGCGTGGGGTCGAAGAGTTTCGAAGTCGCACCCGTAAAGGGCAGATTCAACTCTTCAAGACATTGAACAACCTCGATGCCTTCATATGCATTTTCATCGTCAGCATCCTCATCATCCATTTCATACCCCTCACAGACGTTGAGGTAAACATCAAATTCGTTGCGATCCTTTAACCCCTTTATCACATCCATCACCGGTCTCCTCACAGTGACGAACTCATGGTCATAATCAGTCAAATAGGGTGAAACATCAAAATCCTGTACTTCCTCATCAGATAGAACACAGACACGCATCCTTTACCTCCGGGACATTTTATACAGAGTATCCATACGATCACATTTATTATTACACATTCCCCCATCGTGACAATATTTTGAACATTAAAAGTTTTATGACAAGCCCAACTGACATGCAAGTCAGCGACAAGACCAAACACAAATCTGCCTCTTGACAAAACACAATTCACCATCTAAAATTTAGGCATACCTAAATTTTATTTTAAAAGGTATAAATTATGGAATCCGTACCCCTCAAAACCGCTGGATTAATCGCCCTGCTGGGCGCATTCCTGTACGCCATCGGCGATGTCCTTCTGCTCGCAAGTAAAGCAGACCTGAATGATTACCCCAAGCTCAAGCCGTTCGCCAAACTCCTCTCGGATGCCGAGAAGATGGTCGTGCTGTCCCCCAGACGCATGATGTGGGGCGCGTTGATCGGTGTCTTCTCCACGCCGCTGATGCTGGTCGGCTTCTGGCAGGTGTACCAGGGTCTCAGCGGGGCGAATGCCTGGGCTGTTGGAGCAACTGCCGGGTTGTTCGGATGCGCATCCGTCATCGGCGCCTTCGTTCACGGATCGTTCTTCTATTTCGGTGAATATGTCCAGGCGTTGAACAATGTCAGCGAAGATTCACAGAGCGTGATCGTCCCGATGCTCGAACGGCATAAAAAGGTAATGATCATTACATACGCCCCATTATTGATCTTCAATATTGTTGCGTCCATCCTGTTTTCGGTTTTGGTTGCTTCGGGAAATACTTCCTTCCCCGTGTGGATGGCGGGCATCACGCCGCTGACCATGACCATCGCATGGATGCTCGTTAAACGCGTGCTCCCGCAATTCGTCCGCGATTGGACCGAGGGCGCGGGATTCAGCATCGCGTATCTGGCATTTTTTGCCTGCACCACCATAACCCTTTGGAATCGATAATGAATCAGACAATTACCATTTCCATCCAGGATTACCTGAAACATATCTACGAGTTAACCGAGAGCGGCGAAAGCGCCAGCACCAATGCCCTTGCAAAGGAACTCAAAGTCAAGCCGGCATCTGTAACCGGCATGATCCAAAAACTCGCTTCGTCCAAACCGCCATTGGTGGAATACCAGAAGCACCAGGGCGTGACATTGACCAGGGACGGTAAAAAAGCCGCGCTTGAAGTGATCCGTCATCATCGTTTGCTGGAGGCGTGGCTGGTGCAAACGCTCGGTTATTCGTGGGATAAAGTCCACGAAGAGGCAGAACGACTTGAACATGTCATTTCAGAGGACTTTGAACGCCGCATCGCCGCCGCCATGGGACATCCCACCCGCGACCCGCACGGCGAGTTGATTCCCACCGAGGACTTGAAAATGCCTGTGGATGAGTCCTTGCCGTTATCTTCCCTGCGCCCCGGACAAAGCGGGGTTTTGGCTCGTATCAAAGCTATCTCGAAGACCTGGGGTTGGTCCCTGGCACGGAGATCGAAGTGAAGGATTACTCCCCTTTCGACCATAACTTGACGGTGAAGGTCGGAAAGAAGACATGCGTGCTCGGGTTGAATATCACGAACAAGATTTTTATTGAGGAACAATAACCCTGTCATTGCGAGGGCGACAGCCCGAGGCAATCCCCGTCTTGACCAGGAGATTGCATCATCGCAACAAACCCTGCTCGCAATGACGAAATTACATTAGAGGTAAACACATGAACGAAAACATTTTCCGCGTTTTAGCCGCTTTGGTTCTTTTTACCGGCATGGACATCTCCTTCTACTCCCGCATCAAAGCGGATCAAGACACCGGCGAAAAAATCCGCCGCAAAGTGGACGGCAATGCCATGATGACTGTCATCAAACTCGGCGGGCTTATTCTGTGGCTGAGTCCATTTGTGTATTTGATAAATCCAATTTGGATGAGGTGGTCAAAAATTGGCATGCCCTTATCGATTCGCTGGGTTGGCGTTGGGCTTGGCATCCTTTGCGTATTCGGCATTTACTGGCTATTCAGCAGTATCGGGAGCGGCATCACGCCCACCAGTGGAACC
>JBFYRY010000233.1:0-6213 GCA_041302025.1 Chloroflexota bacterium
TTGAAACCGGCTGTAAAGCCGGGTGGATAGCGCCCAAACGGGCGATATGCTGAAAAATCTCAGCCAATAAAATGGCATCAGGTTTTTCCCGTAGGAGCATCGGGACGATGTCCGGAAGCATTTTTATTGTTTCGATGGCATAACGATAGCCGCGGTAATGCGATTTTAGATCCAAAACGCTGTAATCCGGATTATGTTCTCGTAAAGGCTCTAATAACGCGTGGCTGAAGTTGACCATGAAAAACGACAGGTTGACCGCATTGGTGACTGCGGTCTCCGTGACGTTCATAAAATCTTCCAAGCCCCAATACTGCTTGGCGTCGCGGAAATTGAACTCGATTTGGAAGCGCAGGCTGTAGAACTTGATGATTTTATCGTAAGCCTGCTCGAGGTCTGTGCTGAACAAAATGATATGCGCCTGAGCCTGTGTCTCTAGATTGGTCTTGAGGATGACGACCACATTCAAGGCAAAAGCAAATTCCTTGTTGTGGAACTGGCCCTGATAGATGTCTGTGCGCAAATTGTCTTCGATGGATGTTTCTTTCAGATATTTTACGTCCATCTTGCGAACATCGATTTTTGCACCATACTTGGGCTTCGGGCCTGGGCCGCTGTGTTCTCCTTCAAAAGCTGGATAGAGCGCGGCATCGGAACGCAACTTGGAAATCAAGTGCAGATACTCTTGCTTGACCATGAAAGCGCTTGGATAGTTGCCAAAATGTCCATCCAGCGCCACATATTTCAAGGGGACGGTTGTACCGACCGTTTCCAAAAGGCTTTGCAGGGCTTTCTGGATACGCAACAACTCAGGGTTGAGCGCCACTTCCTGCTTATTCTTGTTCTTGCTACCCTTTGGGCGTCCGCGCTTTTTCGGTTCATCTGTTTTCCCCTGGCACCGCCCGCCAGGGCAGGTGTGAACCTTTTTCGCTTCGGCCTTGGCTTTGCTGGCTGCCTTTTCTTCCGCACTTTTGACCATTTGCGTGGTCTGCATCGGATAAGACCGTTCTTCTCGAACATTCACCAACGAAAATGTGAAAAACGAGAGACCCGCAATGACCTGTTGTTGAACGCCAGAGAAAAAACGATCCAGTCCATAGGTTGCTTCACCTACTTTGCCGACAACTACTTCATCGCCTGCGATAATGTACTCGTCTTCCGACTGCAAGAAACGTTCTCGAAAAAACAACCACTGGATGACCTTCCACGTGATGGCGCTATGATAAAAACGTTGGATGGTTCGGTAACTTCCACCTTTCTCGGTCCAGCGTGACAGACCCAACTTGGTGATCCGTCCACTGGCAACCAGCATTCCAAAAATGACCTGGCTCAGCTGGCGAAAAGTCGTTTTGGATAAAAGAGGCGCAATGCCATGTAAAAGTGCTAAAATCTCTGTCATGGGCTTTTCCGAGTTGGTTGGGTTGTGAGAAACACAACTTTACTCGATTAGCCCTATTTCATTCGTCTATTTTTGGCGAAGGTATTGACATGATAGAAGGACTTCCATCTTGCGAGTTGTTTAATGGAATATACTTTGACGGTTCCATGTGAATAGGAGATTTTGAATGCTCAAAGAAGCAGGCATCGAAAGACCGACTGTTGATCAAATGATTCATCCGCAACAACGCCGCCTTGATTTTTCCGGCGCTAAAAATTTCCGCGACCTGGGCGGGTACCGAACCTGTGATGGGAGAACGGTTCGCCAGGGGGTGCTCTATCGTTCTGGCGGGCTTCATAAATTGACCGATGCTGACCTCAAGCGTCTATTCGCGTTGTCTTTGGATCGCGTCATTGACTTTCGCTCGGACTATGAAAGGGAATTGGAACCCGACCGTGATGCAAAGATCCGGCATGTGGAAATCCCCATCATGGATGCCAGCACCGCCCTTATCCAGGAATCGCGCGATGCATTTGCACAAAAGATCAGGGGTATCGATCCCGTGAAATACATGACCGAATCCTATACGGGTTTTGTCAAACACTTCACGCCTGCGTTCCAGAAGTTTTTTCGTGAATTGGCTTCTGCTGAGGGACGCCCCGTCCTCTTCCACTGCACAGCAGGCAAGGACCGGACCGGTTTCGCGGCGGCAGTCATCCTGCGCCTGTTGGGCGTGCCGCAGGAAACCGTGATGGAGGACTATCTGCTCACCAATGATTATTTCTTTGCCGGTTACAAATGGAATCTCATGCTGGCACGCCTGATGAAAGGGGAACTTTTTATCAGCGTCATAAAAGGATTCATGCGCGCCGAGCCGTATTATCTTTCTGCCGCCTTTGATACCATTGAACGTGAATATGGCTTGTTCGAGAACTACATCTGTGATGGGCTGGGTTTGTCTGCAACCGATGTGGAACGCTTCCAGTTGGCATATTTGGAATAACGGGTGTCATAAATAAAAATCTCCTGCCTTTCGACAGGAGATTTTTTATGTTCAACTTACCAACTGCGTTTCTGACCGCCGGAGCGGTTGCTGTTGCGATTGCGGTCGTTGTTGTAACCGCCACCGCCACCACCGCCGCGCCGATTGCCGCCGCCAAAGCCGCCTCCGCCGCGTTCTTCGCGCGGACGGGCAATGCTGACCGACATATCACGACCCTGGAAATCCTTGCCGTTGAACATGCTGATGGCGTTCTGCATATCCTGCTGGTTTTCCATTTCGACAAAGGCGAATCCCTTTGATCGGCCGGAGTCGCGGTCCTTGATCAGCGCCACGGATTTGACCGCGCCAGCCTGAATGAACAGAGCCTGCAGGTCTTCCTCGGTGGTGGTATAGGCCAGATTTCCAACGTAGAGCTTGTATTCCATTTTTTACTCCTGGAGTTTGAGCGATCCTGCCCTGTGGGACAGCATCACTTCACAAATACACTGCCCGATTTTCTCGAGCAGGTTGGACGATGGTGCATGACAAGTAGATTTTCAAACATCCAGGCGTTAGAGCAAGAAGCGTCCGTCCGTTTGTTAGCCCGCCTTTATTCATGCAGGTAGTGGGATTTTATCACAGTAATGAAATCTTCTAGGAATTGTCCAAATGCATTTTTTTGATCTTTTCCCGCCAGGGTGCTAATTGACTGGCGAGCATGCCGACCCAGGGTTTTATATCGCCGCTATCTGGCGGATCTGGGACCGTATATTCAAATAAATGAACCATCCCGGGGAAATCATATCTTCCTTCTTCAACGGATCTTCCGGAGTTCTGAATAATTTCTTTTGCCATTTTCTCGCCCTGTTTGTCAAACGCCAACCAGAAATCTGCATAATCGGCATCTACCAGGGCTGGATTTGCGATCTTCGCCGCGTATTTTTTAGGCGTCCCATTGCGGACCATTGCCCTGCAAGCGTTGATGAATTCGTCCCTGACGGTGTTGTTCGTCGAGACCGGTCTTACGGTCATGTAGGTCATGGTCAATATTGTGGAAGCCGCGACAACGATCTCGCCCGCCCTCGTGTCGCGTCCGCTGATAACAGCGATGGTCATGATTGGGTGCATGTGAGTCTTTCTATTCTTGATTTATATGAAACGTGTTGCTTGTTCATCGACTCCCCTTTGTCTGCTGGTATTGTATCACTTGTTTGCACTCAACCCCACAAACAATAATCTCCGGATCGTGTGTCCGGAGATTATTGTGATTAAGACTGTTACATTGGGTGTTTTGAGAATCTCAAGCGGGCTTACGGTGTAACCAATTGCGCCTGACCAGCAACATCACTATGGAAACAAAGAAGCCGATCGTAAGCAGGATGATACCGGTGGTCAAAACCAGTTCCCCTGTGGGGCTGGTCTGCGTTAACCCGGGTTGCAGGAAATCATGACCTCTTCCGCTAGCTCTTTCGCCAAGTCTTGAGGACAGATCCAACTGCTGCATCATGACGCCGCCGACGATGGTGAGCAGTATTGCGGCAAGGAATACAATGGAAAGGATGTTAAGCATTTTCGTGTTACGTTTTTCAATATTCATGGTCTTTTCTCCACGACCGTGACACACTGGCTGACACTGGGTCAAACATACGTGAGGTCCATGCACTCATCATACAACAAAGCCTTCCCAAACACATCCGCCTGTCAGGGAGTCATTGTCTCCGCCACTTGGGGGGCAGGAGAAACCATTCGGGAATGTTAACTCCACAAAAAGAACATCTCACTGTTGGTATGGGAGTTTTTCCAGTTCATTTGAATTACCTTATAATTGCCCTTACCAATCCAAAATCTAAAATCGTAAATCCAAAATCCCATGACAGCCCTAATCGAATGCATCCCCAACTTTTCCGAAGCGCGACGACCCGAAGTCATCGACCAGATCGTCGCCGCCATCACCTCTGTCGAAGGCGCGCGCCTGCTCGACCGCTCCTCCGACCTCGACCACAACCGTACCGTACTCACCTTTGCGGGTACTCCGGCGGGTGTGGAAGAAGCCGCCTTCCGCGCCATCCAGACCGCCGCCGAACTGATCAACCTCGACGCGCACACTGGTGAGCATCCACGCATCGGCGCCACGGACGTTGTCCCGTTCGTGCCGCTGTCCGATGCCACGATGGAAGATTGCATCGCCATCGCCAAAAGGGTAGGCGAACGTGTTGGTAACGAACTCAGCATCCCGGTCTATTTGTATGAAGCGGCGGCAACGCGTCCACACCGGACGAATCTCGAAAACATCCGCAAGGGTCAGTATGAAGGGCTCAAAGCCGAGATCGAATCCAACCCCGAACGCAAACCTGATTTCGGTCCCAGTAAACTCCCCAAAGCGGGAGCCACCGTCATCGGCGCGCGTGCCCCGCTGATCGCTTTCAATGTCTATCTCACCACTAGCGATGTGGAAATCGCAAAGAAGATCGCCAAGGCTGTGCGCCAGTCAACGGGCGGGTTTCGATATGTCAAAGGCTTGGGTTTGCTTGTCGAAGGGCGTGCACAGGTCTCGATGAACCTCACCAACTTCCGCGAAACGCCCATTGCCCGAGTGGTCGAATTCATCCGGCGCGAGGCCGAACGATACGGTGTAGGCATTCATCATAGTGAACTCGTTGGGCTGATCCCGCAGGAGGCTCTGGTGGATGCGGCGGTCTGGTACACCCAACTGGACCAATTCTCCAAAGAGCAGATTCTTGAATCCAGGATTTTCTCTCAGACATCCGCCAACGGTTCAGACTCAGCCGATACCTGTCCCTCTTTCATTGAAGAGTTAGCCGCCCCGACTCCGACTCCCGGCGGCGGTTCAGCCGGAGCCTATGCCGGTGCGATGGGCGCAGGGCTCGTAGCGATGGTCGCTGGTCTCACCATCGGCAAAAAGAAATACGCCAATGTGGAAGCCGAAATGCAAGCCATCCGTGTTGTGGCGGAGAACCTTCGCAAGGAACTCACCCAGGCTGTGGACGACGACTCATCCGCTTTTGAAGCCCTCATGGGCACGTTCAAACTTTCCAAAGAGACCGACGAGCAAAAAGACGCGCGCAACGCCGCGATCATTCAGGCGACCCTCAACGCCGCGCATATCCCGCTCCATGTCGCAAACGATGCTGTCAAGGTGATGGAACTTGCCTTGAAGTGTGCTAAAGACGCCAACATCAACGCCATCAGCGACTCGATGTCTGGTTTCGCCATGGCACGCGCCGCACTTACCGCCGCCGGCTACAATGTCCGCGTCAACGTCAATTCCCTCGACGATAAGTCAGTGGGGGAGAAGATGCTGGTTGAATTGGCCGAACTTGAAGAAGAAGCCGATACACTCGAAAAAGAAATCCGCCAGGTCATGAAAGACCGCGGAGGGATATAACAGTTACCCGTCGTTGCGAGGAGAGCCGAAGGATCGGCGACACTTGCACTTGGCACAAGTGCAGGTGAGCAATCCTCGATAAATGGCAGAATCGTTCTCGATGAGGCTCTCCCATTTGACGGGAGATTGCTTCGTCGGGAAGATCACCCTCCTCGCAACGACATGACATTTTATTTTAGGAGAGATTATGGGACTCAAACCTGACCACTGGATTCGCAAGATGGCGCACGAACATCGCATGATCGAGCCGTTCGAGGAGAAACAAGTCCGCGACGGGGTTGTTTCCTACGGCGTTTCGTCGTACGGATACGATGTCCGTGTAGCGGATGAATTCAAGATATTCACTAATGTCTTCTCTGCCACCGTGGACCCAAAGAACTTCGATACCAAATCCATGGTGGACTTTATCGGCGATGTGTGCGTCATCCCGCCCAACTCGTTTGCCCTCGC
>JBFYRY010000234.1:0-6204 GCA_041302025.1 Chloroflexota bacterium
TTTTTTCAACCCCTCAACAAAAGAAGGAGCCGCTCCGCGCGACTCCTTCTTTTGTTTTTTATCCAACTCCACCCTTTATTGACGTCCTACCAGTTTCAGGAGCGGCTCTTTCTATTTCGTATTCTTCAACATGTATGTCGTCCAACTGCCCGGCGCGGGCGGCATCTCATACACAAAGATCAAACGTGCTTCGTCGAACGCGGTCGGTTCCCATTCGGGGAAATCAGCGGAGATCGAAACGACTCTCGCCCCGGGCTTCATCTGCGATTGCAAATGGGATGCAAGTCTCGCCACTTCTGTGGATGTGGCGTAGATAAAGACGACATCCGCCTCACGCACATCGGACTGGTAGAAATTCCCCGCTTCCACACGGACCCGGTCACTGACCCCGTTATACAAAGCCCTCACCCGGCTGACGAGTCTCTGCACCGGACCGATCTCGACTCCCACCGCTTTCGCGCCAAACTCCTTTGCCGCTATGACCAGCACCCGCCCGTCGCCACAGCCGAGATCGTAGAGAGTTTCACCAGCCTTGAGAGTTGCCAGCTTCAACGCCGCGCGGATGCGATCCGGGTGTGTGGGGCGTGAGGGCAGTCCATACATCGCCGGGACGAGAATCCACAGCAAGCCAACGATGAACAGGGCGATAAAGAAAAAGAACGCGACGAGAATGAGAATATCAGTCATGGTGTTTTGAAACATACCACACAGCGACCAAAGCCAACAGGTTGAAGACCACCGCCGCGCCGGTGACCGTCCCAAAGCCGAAGGCATACAACCGGGGCGCAAGCATTGCACCGATGGCTCGACCGATGAAATTGAACGATCCTGCCAGCGCCAGTGTGGTGGCGCGAGCCGAAGGCATGATCTCGCTGTTCAAGGGGATGATGCTGACGATGGTGAATTCAAAGGTGATGTAGAAAAAGAACAGACCGACCAACGCGCCGGTCTCCGTCTGTCCGATGATCGGCAGGAGCAGTGCCGCGAGACAGTTGGCAACGATGCCCAAGCCCGCCGCGCGGACTTTGCCGATGCGGTCCACGAACAAAGCGACCAAGCCCTCGCCGCCCAGTTCGGAGAGTCCGATCACGGCGGAGGCGCCTGCCAGCGCGGCGATTTGCAGTTTGAAAGAATCCTCCAGCCAGACGCCGAAGACCAGGTTCACCACCTCGTTGGCGGATGTGATGCACGCTCCGATCGAGAACGCCGCCAGCACCACCGGCGAGGAGATGATCTGTTTAACGGGACCAAACATCCCGTCGGTGTGATGCGCGGGTTTGGTCGAGTCCCGCAGGGTCAGCAGGATGAAGGCGAGGGCGGCAAGTCCCAGTATCCCCAGAATCCCGAACGGCGCGGACCAGGTCGAGCGGGCGATGATCCAGCCGGTGAAGGGAATCCCCGCGATGAACGCCAGCGACCAGGCGAACTCGGAGATGGCGATGGCAGTGCCGCGTTTTTCGTAGGCGACGTGGTCTGCCACGTAGGAGGTGAGCGACGGGTCGAAGATGGTTTTGCCCACCATCGCAAGGATGAGCGCGGCGCCGAGCGTGAGCAGGCTGGGGAACAATGCCACCAAGCCCATCGCCAGCGCGAACAACGCCAGCCCGAGCGACATGCCGAATTTGCGTCCGCGCGTTTCGATGAACGGGAAGAGGAATGGCACTGCCGCACCGACGAGGGCGCGGCTCGCCACCAAGCCGGAGACGGCGCCGATCTCCACGCCCAGCCCGCGCGCGAACACCGCCAGGAATGGATAGATCATCCGAAATGCGGTGTTGATGATGACGCGTATGAGGGTGAGTGCGGCGAGTTTGAAGTTGTTCAAAGCATTTGGTTATTGCGTTTGTTTACTGAAGGTCAGGAACCAGCGCGTGAGGAAGAATGCCGCCAGCAGGGTCAGCGCGATCAAGGCGAGGAAGAAGCCGATGATGGCGAAGTTGCCCGAGTTGAAGATCGGCGACGGAGGCGGGTGCATGACGTTATCTGCCGAGGCAAAGATGACACGCAAAACGACGATGAAAACGATATTGGCAACCGATGTGACCCAGTTGGTATTGATGAGCCACAGACCCGCCTGCAACAGCACACCCGTCACGGCAAAGATCAGCGCGAGTCGGAAACGCGGTTCGGAGAGGAATAACCCGTTCCAGTTGGATTGCATTGCCCACAGCGACAGCGGCAGGTAGGTGACCCAGAAGAAGATACCCGTGCGCCCGAGCGCGGCTGACCAATGGTGGAAGGCATCCTTTCGGACGATGAGCGCGACCAACCCAGCCAGACCCGCGGCGACGAACGCCAGTTCTGCGGCGAGCACCCAGGCGCCATGCAGGTACACGATCCGCACGTTGGAACCGAGGTCCTTCTCTTCCGGTCCGAACAAAGCCAGAAGAGCGATTAAAATGACAGAGACGAAGAACAAAGCAAGAGGTGATTTGAGTTTGACCATTGCCCGATTTTACACCACCATTCGTCATTGCGAGCGACTAACGGGAGCGAAGCAATCCTTTATTCGTGGAAAGATCGCTTCCCGCCGCTCACAACGACATATTCTTTTATACTTATCCAATGGATAGCAAACCTCCCGCCAGCCTCGCATTGGATTCACTTGGGATTCCCCATCGCGTCTTTACGCACGAACAGCCTGTCACCAGTTTCGAGGAGGCGGCTTCTGCCCGAGGGCAACGCCCCGAACAGATCGTGCGCAGTATTTTGTTCCAGGTACGTCCCGGCGAGTTCGTGATGGTGCTCATGGCTGGACGCGACCAGGTGGACTGGAAGAAACTGCGCCAACTCGTGAAACGGTCCCGTGTGCGGATGGCAACCGAGGAGGAAGTGCTGGAAGTTACCGGATACAGGATCGGGACGGTGAGTCCGTTTGGGGTACGGAATCAGGTCCGGGTGTTGATCGATGCGTCTGTTTTGAGGGAAGAGGAAATATCCATTGGGTCGGGAGTCCGCGGCACGGCGATCCTCCTGAAGAGTGAAGATATCCGGCGTGCATTGGGGGATGTGGAAGTTGTCGATCTGGGAGATGGTGATTAATGTCACATTGACGATTCAAGGGGAAATGTTTTAAAATACCATAAAGGCAATAGACTTTATGGGACTGATTAAATCATGAGACTTTCCAAACGCGGTGAATACGGCCTTCGGGCAATGATCATGCTGGCGGGTACCCCTGAACAGGATGCATCCCTGCCGGTGGTCCAGATCAAAGAAATATCGCAACGCGAACAGATCTCGGCGAAATTTCTGGAGCAGATCCTGCTGACGCTCAAGAATGCGGGTTTGCTTCACAGCAAGATGGGCATTGGCGGCGGGTATTACCTGGCAAAACCGCCCGGTGAGATCACCCTTGGCCAGATCTTCCGCACGCTGGATGGTCCCGTGGCGCCGATCAAGTGCGTGAGCCAGATGGCTTACGAGCCTTGCGGATGCCCCGATGAGCAAACCTGCGGCTTGCGGATGGTGATGGGTGATGTGCGCAATGCGATTGCCGATATCCTCGACAATACATCGCTCGCCGATGTGGTAAAGCGCCAGGAAGCGGTACACAAAGAACTGGGTAGGTAGATGTGCGTGAGGGGGGAGCACATTTTTTGTTTGTTCAAAAAGTCTACTTTTACAATAGACTTTATATACTAATGGATGAAATAGAGCAGGTAAATCAGATTTGCTCTTTCATACAACCAAACAAGGAGTCGAATAAAAATGGAAATCTCAATTCTCGTCTTTGTGCTCGTGGGCTTTGTTGCCCAAATGATCGACGGCGCGCTCGGTATGGCGTACGGCGTCAGTTCGAACACGTTTTTGCTCAGCCTAGGGCTTCCCCCTGCCGCGGCTTCTGCCAGCGTTCACATGGCGGAGGTGGTGACAACCGGCGTATCGGGCATTTCGCACTGGCGGCTCGGCAACATTGACTGGAACCTGGTCAAGCGTTTGCTCGTCCCGGGTGTAATCGGCGGTGTGGCGGGCGCGTATCTGCTCACGTCCATCGATGGCGATGTCATCAAGCCGTGGATCTCAGGCTATCTGCTCCTCATGGGCGCGTACATCATCTACAAGGCGTTCCAAAAGAATGGGCACGTCAACGATGGGACGCACACGGCGCGCGTCAGTGTGCTTGGGTTGATCGGCGGCTTCTGCGACGCGATTGGCGGCGGCGGCTGGGGACCGGTGGTGACAACGACACTGGTAGCACGCGGCAAGAATCCGCGCTTGACGATCGGCTCGGTCAACTTCTCGGAGTTTTTTGTAACATTAGCCGAGTCAGTGACCTTTGTGCTGACTTTGAATTTTTTGCAATACTGGCAGATCATTCTGGGGTTGCTTATCGGTGGAGCCATCGCCGCCCCGCTCGCGGCACGCATGACGAAGAAACTGCCATTGAAGGCATTGATGATCCTCGTGGGAAGTTTGATCGTCATTCTGAGCATCCGCACGATCTATTTGTCGTTGGTGTAATTAATTCTTTCTGTCATTGCGATGGTGGTGTTCTGCCGCCCGAAGCAATCCCCTGCGCGACCTGGAGATTGCTCACCTGCACTCCCCGGCACCTGCGCCCGGGGCAGGTGTGCGTGCGGTGCAAGTGTCGTCGGGCTTCGCCCTCCTCGCAATGACAGATTCGTTTTACCAGATCCCCGGGAACAGGCGGTAACGCGTCTTTTGGGTAAATTCCTTGTACCCGGGGAGTTCGGCTTGCAGGGTGCGATCTTCCAGCGAAGTACGAAGCACAAGCACACCGAGCAGTAACACTGCCGGGATGAACGCCCAGAGGGAGTCAAAAAGAATGGGCATGGCGAGATATGTCCATAGGGCGCCGGCATAGCCGGGGTGGCGGACGATGCGATACGGTCCCGTGGTGACGACATGATGTCCGCGGTCTGTTTGAATGCGGACCACTCCCGAGAAGAACTTATTCTCGACCAACGCCCACGAGCCGAAAACATAGCCGAGAACAATTACGGTCAGGGACACAAGCCTGGCATTGAGAGAAAACGGCGTCGACCAGCCAAAGCCCTTATCTGCGCCTGCAACGATCAAGATGATGAGCGCACCAAAAGCCAGCATGGGGGAAAGGATTTTGTCCCAGGGTTTGGCATCCTGCATTTCCATGGAACGGGCACGCTCGGCAATAATATCCGGGTTGCGACGCGCCGCCAGCACGCGGCTGACGATGAAGCCCAGGATATTTATGATGGCGTACGCCCATGCTTCCCACCAATCCCACGCGCCGGAAATGATCATGGGTGCCAGTGGAACAACTAAAAGGATAATCACCAGCCGTACGATGGTTTTGGGAGTCATTAATTTCGTTTGAGTTGTCATGGTTTCCTCCTTAACCATTATAATGATGAGAATACGGAGTACAAGTGATGAAACTCATACCACGCACATTCGGTCTATTCCTGAGCATTTTCACAGCTTTTTCGCTCGTTTTCCAGCCTGTGCTGGCACAAAATGAGGAGCCATTGGCGCTCGTCATGACTGCGGATGGTCCCATCATGCCGCCCATGCTTGAGTACATCAGACGCGGCATTGAAGCGGCGGACCGCCGGAATGCAGAAGTTTTGATCATCCAACTGAACACGCCGGGCGGAAGCCTCGACACGATGCTCGAGATCATTACCGAGATCCGCGCAAGCGATGTTCCGATCGTTGTCTACGTCTCACCGAGAAACGCGATTGCCGGCAGTGCCGGTGCGATGATCACCATGGCGGGTCACGCCTCTGCGATGGCGCCTGAGACTTCCATCGGCGCGTCCAGCCCGATCAGTAGTTCCGGGGAAAACCTTGATTCAACTTCAGTGGTAAAGGCGAAGGAAATCTCGAAAGCCGCGATACGAGAATTCGTGTCGCCGCGCGGTGAAGAAGCTCTTGCCCTTGCAGAAGCAATGATCGATGATGCGAAAGCTGTAACCGCCACCGAAGCGCTCGATGCCGGTCTCATTGATTTCGTGGTGGATAACGTGGACGACCTGCTCGAAGCGCTCAATGGATTCACCGTGCAGATGAGTGACGGTCCACGCACGCTGAACACAGACACACAGAACACCGAACCGCTGGCGATGACGCTTATCGAACAATTATTGCTGTTGATCACCAACCCGAATATCGTCTTCTCCCTGTTATCGATGGGAATATTCGCCATCCTGATCGAGGTCTCAAGCCCCGGCGGATGGGTGGCGGGTTTCATCGGTGTGG
>JBFYRY010000235.1:0-11889 GCA_041302025.1 Chloroflexota bacterium
GCCCGCGCGTTGAATGCCTTGCAGTTGAACATGGGTATTGCCATTCTTGTGTTGGGCGGGGCGGGGGTATTGTTTTTCTTTACAGAGAAACTTTTTACTTCCATCATTTTGCTTGTAGGTTTGTTGGTCGCGATCTTTGGAATGATCCTGAGTCATCGCGGTTTGGTAAAAGCCAGCGGGTTTGTGATGATATCCTTCTTATGGCTCATCACGATAATACTGGCAGTCCTTTCGTCAGGGATACAAAGCCTGCACATAATTTTCTTCATATCAGGGACGGTGGTTGCAGGGATTGTCCTAGGGGCAAGAGGCGCGTACGCTTATGCAGGTTTTAGTCTGTTGACAGGGCTGGGATTGATAATGGTCGGGAGAGCAGGGTTTGAATTCCCGCATCTGTTTTCCTTCCCTTACCGCCTGATCGCATCGGTCATGTCCGATTATGCCTTTTCCATACAGTACGATGCAGATGGAAAGATCGCCGATCAATGGTTGAGCGGCGCGTTCGAGACGATCACAGGATATACCTCTGATGAATATATTGCCCGAGGTGGATGGCTGTCCATTTTGCATCCGGATGACCGCGCACAGGATGCACTTGATATGGCACAATTGCGCGCCAATCAAAAAGTGGTCACAGAAGTCCGTATTGTTCGAAAGGATGGGGACATCTGCTGGGTGCGTTCCTACGGTCACCCCAAATGGGATGAAGAAAATAACCGGCTGGCAGGCATCTATGGTGCCGTGCAGGATATTACAGGGCGCAAACGCGTGGATGCCAGACTACTTGAGCGCGCCGAGGAGGTTTCCCTGCTCTATCGGCTGGGAGTGGCGCTCTCCGGCGGGGAAAACCTGTATCAAGCCCTGCGCGCTTTTGTGGGGGAACTCAAACAGGTCATGTCGCTGGACGCGTTCCATATCGGTTTATATGATGATGAGACCGATGTCTTCTCCTATTCATTGTTCCTGAATCTCGATCAGGATATTCTCCCCCCGCCGCGTATATTGAAGGAAAAACCAGGTCTGACATGGGAGGTCATTTCGACTCGGAAGACTCTCTATCTTCGGGACGTGGCTGACAAACACATCCAGCAAAAACATAACATCGTCTGGATTGTGGATGCCCCCATTCGTTCGTATCTCGGTATTCCGCTGGTATTGCAGGATCGGGTAATGGGTATCATGTCGGTGCAATCCCTCCAGCCTGAGGCATACACCCTGGACCAGGTCCGCCTGCTTGAAACGATCGCGGCGCAGGTTGCCATTACCATCGAGAAATTAAGTCTGCTCGAGCAGGTACAGCAGGAACTTGCCGAGCGCAAACGGGCTGAGGCTGAACTGCAAAAACGCGAAGCAATTCTGGAAGTCGTGGCAGAGGCGGCAAACACCTTCCTGAAAATTTCCGAATGGAGCGCGGATACCTGGCGGGTGGAAGTCGACAATCTGCTCAAGCAATTGGGTACTGCGATCAACGCCAGTCATGCCTATATCTTTGAGAATCATCTGGCAGAAGATGGCTCGATAAAAATGTCCATGCGATATGAATGGACCGCTCCGGGGTATCTGAAAGATCTGACCAACCCGAAATATCAAAACATGTCCATTGATGAAGATTACATGGAGAACTGGAACAAGAGTGTTTTCCATGGGGACCCTTATATCGGCGATGATAGGCATGCCGGTCACGATGATATGACAAGCCTCAATTCGCGCGGCATCTACGCACTGCTGGATGTGCCCATCTATGTTGATAATAGCTGGTGGGGAACGATCGGTTTCGATGATATGGCGAAATCGCGCGAGTGGTCGAATGCAGAGGTGGGTGCATTGATTGTCGCCTCCAATCTTTTGGGTGCCGCCGTCAAACGCGTGCAAATGGATTCAACCCTGCAGGACGAATTGGAACAGCGCAAAGCCCTGATCCAAGAACTCGAGAAACGCAACGCAGAGTCCGAAACCCTGCGCGAGAGCGCGGCTATCGTTGCGGCATCGCTGGAGCGGTCCGAAACACTATCGTTGATCCTCGAACAGATCGCCAAGGTCGTTCCCTACAAGAGCGCTTCCGTCCAGTTGCTCATAAGGGGTATGCTTGAGATTGTCAGTTCGAGAGGCGTGGACTTCGTCAACCAGGATATCGGTACAAGTTTTCCCATCACCGAGCAAGAACCCGCTTATGCGGTCATTCAAGGGCACCTTCCATACATCCTGTATAACGATGTGCAGGTTGAAGTTCCCTCTTTCAATGAGATCCCCCACAACAACATCCGTGCCTGGATGGCGGTACCCCTCAAGGTCAAGGGACGCGTCCTGGGCATCATTGCCATGGACGGCGACCACGTTGGTCAATTCACCGAACGGGATGCGGAACTGGCTGTTACGTACGCCAATCAAGCCGCCATCGCCCTCGAAAATTCACGCCTGTTCACCGAACTGCAAGTGGAACTTACCCTAAAACAAAATTTGATCGCTGAACTCGAAAGCAAGAACGCCGAACTCGAGCGTTTCACCTACACGGTCTCGCACGACCTGCGT
Source organism: Chloroflexota bacterium (assembly GCA_041302025.1). Classification (GTDB taxonomy): domain Bacteria; phylum Chloroflexota; class Anaerolineae; order Anaerolineales; family Villigracilaceae; genus Defluviilinea. The sequence continues at coordinate 2,530 of JBFYRY010000235.1, forward strand.
TCCCCGCTTGTCACCATCCGCGGCTTTCTGGGATACCTTGAAAAAGATGCGCGCGAAGGTAACATGGAAAGCTTCCACAAAGACCTTGAACGCATCAGCAGAGCGACCGTGCGCATGGACAACCTGCTCAAGGATGTGCTCGAACTCTCGCGCATCGGGCGGCTCGTCAACAAACCGCAGGACGTGCCGTTTGGGGATCTGGTCAAGGAAGCGCTGGAGATCGTCCACGGGCGGCTGGATGTACGCGGCATCACGCTTCGGACTCACCCGAACCTGCCTCTTGTCCATGTGGATAAGCCGCGTCTGATAGAGGTCCTGCAAAACCTGCTCGACAACGCTGCCAAATACATGGGCGACCAGAAGGAGCCCGTCATCGAGATCGGCATGCATGGGATGGAGAACGGCAACCCCATCTTTTTTGTGCGCGACAATGGCATGGGCATCGCGTCTGACTACCATGAACGCATCTTTGGCTTGTTCGATAAACTCGATGCAACCAGCGAAGGCACAGGCATCGGTCTTGCCCTTGTGAAGCGTATCATCGAGTTTCACGGCGGCAGGATCTGGGTCGAGAGTGAAGTAGGGAAAGGTTCCACGTTCTACTTCACACTGGCGGGCTCCGGGAAATAAAATGATGATGACAAATTGGAGACGAGCATGAATCATTACATCCAAAAGATCATACACTGGATGAAAAAACCGGGTTATCAAAACCCGGATGAAAGCCTGTCTGCGCTTTATATTCAGGCAATTTCACTATTGATCATTGTCTCTGCATTAGTGATTGGTACTGTATATGCATTCGAGGCGCAAATATTCTATGTCATCGTGACCCTGCTGGAAGTTGTTATCTTTGGCATCGTGATCCTTTTGGTGAGATTGGGGAAATTACGGGTCGCCGCCAATCTGTTTCTGTTCGTCGCGCTGGGCTTGCTTGCGATTGGCGTCTTTGTTGCCGGGGGTGTTCATGCCAGTACGTCTTTGTTGTTCCCTGTGATCCTTGTGTTCGCAAGCCTTCTATTGAATCGAAGATCATTTATTATCTATGGCGCTTTGTGTGTCGCCAGTATCGGCTTCATTATTTTCGCTGAGAATCAGGGACTCACCCCTGTCCCTTATGAACCAGACCCGCCTGAATTTCCTCTCTTCCTTACTTATTCGCTGGTCATCGTCACTGCCGGCATTGTAATCCGTTCGATCACTGAAAGTTTGCGGAACAGTTCACTGAAAGCACGGCAATATGCGCAGGATGTGATCGCTCAAAAAACCATGCTCGAACGCGTGGGGCAGGCAGTCGTTGGCTGTGAATTGGATAATACGATCATCTACTGGAATCAGGCGGCGGTCGATCTCTATGGCTGGACGGCAGAGGAGGCGTTGGGTCAAAAGTATTATGACCTGGTCCCTACCAACCTGATATCTGAAACAGCAGAGCAGATTCGTACTGCTTTACGCAAAGGGAATGTATGGAATGGGAATTTTGTTCTGCAGAACAAAGAAAGGCGGGAATTACACGTTCTTGGAACCGTGGCACCGCTTCAGAATGAGGATGGAACGGTAACCGGCTGGATCGGTATCGCCGCAGATTGGTCGGAACGCAGACAGGTTGAGATCGAACTGCGCCAGCGGGAGGCCATACTCGAGGCTGTAACGTTTGCCGCTGAACAATTCTTGAAAACGCCGGATTGGCACGGGAATATCGACTCTGTGCTTGAGCGGCTTGGCAAAGCCATCAATGCAACCCATGCCTATCTGTTCGAAGATTATCTGAATGCACAGGGGGAGCCGGTCACATCCATGCGCCATGAGTGGACCGCGCCTGGATATCCGAGTGACTTGGAGGGTCCTTATTTTCAAGGTTCGCCGATCCAACAGGATGGGTTCGAAGAGCAGGTGGATAGATTACGGCGCGGCGAGGTGCGTACCGGCAATGTCTCCACATTCAACCCCATTGAAAAGACAGCCATGCAGACTATCGGCGTTAAATCCATTTTGGAAGTGCCAGTCTTTGTCAACGGCAGGGAGTGGGGCGCGATCGGTTTCGATGATTTCGAAAAGGAGCGCGAATGGTCCGTTGCCGAGGTGGACGCGCTCAAGATCGCGGCGGGGATCCTCAGCGGGGTGATCCAGCGTCAGGAAGCGGAATCAGCCGTCCATGAGTCTGAACGGATTTATCGTCAGGCAATTCAGGCTGTGGGCGCGGTCCCATATTATCTTGATTATGTGGAACATCGTTATACGTTCATGGGGGAAGGGATCGAGGAAATGACCGGTTACTCGCCTTCCGAAATAACCCCTGAATTATGGGGGCAAATGGAATTACAGCGGTTTCCACGTGGACGCATGGCGCACCTGACCTATGAGGAGGCAGACCGTCTTAGCGAGGATGGAATTTTGCGCCATTGGGAGTGTGATTATCTCATTTTAAACCGGCGCGGGGAGGAGCGCTGGATCTCTGATACCAGCATCCAGGTCATTGATGACAGGAACGTTCGGGTCGGTGTGGTGGGAATTGTGCTGGATATTACGGAGCGGAAACTTATTGAAGCCGACCTGCGTAAGCGCGAATCCATTCTTGAAGCGATCACGATTTCTGCGGAACAATTCCTGAAAACACCGGATTGGCGCGACGGGATCAATATCGTTCTCGAGCGCCTGGGCAGGGAGTTCAACGCCTCTCATGCCTATCTGTTCGAGAAACACCAGGGACCGAATGGTGTGATGTTGAATTCCATACGCTATGAATGGACCGCACCCGGACTGCGATCTGACCTTGATGATCCGACGTATCAGAATATGCCTGAACACGAATCGGAATTCACCCGTTATTATGAGATCCTAAATCGAGGCGACCCTTATGTCGGCAGTAGTTCTACCTTCACAGTTAAGGAAAAAGAGCAGTTCAACAAGGCTGGTATAAAAGCCATTCTCGAATTGCGGATCATTGTGGATGGCAGGCAATGGGGCACGCTCGGCTTTGATGAGGTGGTGAACGAGCGCGAGTGGACGGATATGGATGTGGACGTGCTCGAGATTGCTGCAAATGTGCTGGGCGCCGCCATCAAGCGCCAGTTGGATGAGGATGTGTTGAAAAACGAACTTGCCGAACGCAAGCGGGCTGAAATCGCCCTGCGGTTCTCAGAGGAGAAATTCTCGAAAGCCTTCCATTCCTCGCCGGTATTGAAGACCATTGAGGATGAAAATCATATTCTCCTGGATGTGAACAATGCGTTTCTTGATGCTTTTGGCTTCGAACGCGATCAGGTGATTGGACACAGCGTGTCCGAGTTGAACATCCTCTTTGACATGGGCGATTTGAATGCATTAAGACAGGCATATCGAGAAGGCGGCCGCTTGACGGATCATGAGATGCGCGTTCGCCGAAGATCGGGTGATGCGGGTTATATACTCCTGTCGAGCGAGAGGATTGATATCGAAGATGCCGTATTTACTCTGACATCCGGTCTCGATATTACCGAACGCAAACAGGCGGAACAAAAACTTCAGCAACAGGCGGCGCGGGCTGAGACGCTTGCTTCGTTGTCGCAGTTATTGACAAAGGTTACACAGGATCAACAACTGGTGTTCGAGGCTGTTGTGCACCGTTGTGCGGAACTGATCGGCGATGGGGCAAGCATCTTTTTATATTCGCCGGAAAACGAGTTTTTGGAATTGGTTGCTGTCGATAACCCCGATCCCGTTGCCATGGAAGTTTTCCGGGATGAGATCGGTAAACGTCCCATCAAGTGGAACGAGGGAGCGTATGCAAAAACCATCGGCAAAGTTGAGCCGGTTCTCATCCCCTTTATCCCTGTCGACGAGTTGATAAAAAAGGCGCCGCCCGAGCGGCAGTGCAGGGAAAAGTGATGGGTGTGATCGGCATGGCGCGGCACTCTCCGGGCAGGAATTACACACCCGAAGACCTGACGTTTTTACAGGATATTGCCGACCGTTCCGCACTTGCCATGCTCAATGCCAGATACTATAAGGACCTTGAACAGGAACTGGTGGAGCGCAAACGGGCAGAGGAAAAGTATCGCGATATTTTCAACAATTCCATTGACGGCATCTTTCAAAGCACGGAAGACGGGCGCTTCCTCAGCGTGAACCCTGCCATGGCGCGTATCTACGGCTACGACTCGCCCGAAGATATGCTCAACAGTGTGAATGATATTGGCACGCAGGTCTACGTGAATACCGAACAAAGGAAGGAGGTACTTCGCAGGTTGAACGCGGGGGAGAAGTTGTCCGGCTATGAAACCCTGGATCATCGCAAGGATGGGACTTCTTTCTGGGCGTCCATGACCGCGCAAGCCATCCGCGACGAGAATGGCAGGCTCTTGTTCTATGAAGGCACCATCGAAGATGTAACACCGCGCAAGCAGGCGGAAGTCGAGCGCGAGAAACTGATCGATGAACTGGGAAAAAAGAACGCCGAATTGGAACAATTCACCTACACCGTTTCACACGACCTCAAATCGCCGCTGGTCACCATCAATGGTTTTCTCGGCTATCTCGAGCAGGATGCCGCCTCCGGCAACATGGAACGCCTGAAAAAGGATACACAGCGCATCCACGAGGCGGTGCGAAAGATGCAGAGACTGCTGAACGAACTCCTCGAACTCTCGCGTATCGGCAGAATGATGAACCCCCCTGAGATAACCCCCTTCAACAGGCTGGTAACGGAAGCGCTGGATATTGTCCATGGACGGCTGGAAGAGCGCGGGGTTATCGTTCATGTCCACCCGGACCTGCCGGTCATTTATGGGGACCATCCGCGCCTTGTCGAAGTCCTGCAAAACCTGGTGGATAACGCCGCAAAATACATGGGCGATCAAACAAATCCGCAGATCGAGATCGGCCAACGGGGTAACGAGAACGGCATGCCAGTGTTCTATATCAGGGATAACGGCATGGGTATCGAACCGGAACACCACGAACGCGTTTTCGGTCTCTTCAATAAACTGGATGCCAGAAGCGACGGCACGGGAGTCGGGTTGGCTCTCGTAAAGAGAATTATCGAAGTACACGGAGGCAGGATCTGGGTCGAGTCTGAAGCGGGGATGGGATCCACTTTCCTCTTCACGCTTCCCGCCGGACCCTTAGCCTGACTATAGTCCCGGTGCTCTTCGGGATTCCGTTATAATAAGCCTTATCTCATCTTTGAGGAGAATGCAAATGAAAAGAGCGGTCAGCATCAGCATTGGGTCGTCCAAACGCAACAAGGCTGTGGAAGTTGAACTGCTGGGCGAGAATGTCAGCATCGAACGCATCGGCACTGACGGCGACATGGAAGCCGCCGCCTTGAAATACAAGGAACTCGACGGCAAAGTGGATGCCTTCGGCGTCGGCGGCGCAGACCTGGGCGCGCTGGTGGACGGTAAATTCTTCCCGTTCCATTCCGTCAAACCGATGGTGCGCTTTGTCGAAAAGACGCCTCTCGTGGATGGCGGTGGTCTGAAGAACACACTCGAAAACAAGGCTCCGTCCTTTCTGGATAAAAAGATCGGCGATTACATCAAGCAACACGGACGCAAGGTCTTCGTCACCCTGGGCGTGGACCGCTGGGGACTCTCGAAGTCTTTTGTCGAGGCGGGGTATGAAGTCGTGTTCGGCGACCTGATGTTTGCCCTCGGTCTTCCCTTCGCGGTCAAAAGCCTGAACGGACTGCGCACACTGGCAAAGTTGATGATCCCCATTGTCACACGTTTCCCGTTCGAATGGCTCTACCCGACCGGTGAAAAGCAGGATCAGCGTACTCCCAAGTATGAGAAGTATTATCAATGGGCAACCGTGATCGCCGGTGACTGTCACTATATCAAGAAGCATATGCCCGACAACATGCAGGGCAAGATCATCGTGACCAACACCACCACGCCCGACGATGTGGAACTGTTCAAGAAGTTGGGTGTGAAATATCTTGTGACCACCACGCCCGTATTGGACGGTCGCTCCTTTGGCACGAACATGATGGAAGCCGCGCTCGTCGCCATCTCTGGCAAGAACCGTCCACTCACATGGGCTGAATACAGCGAACTTTTGGATAAACTCGGCTTCGAGCCGCAGTTGCAGGAACTGAATTAAACCGTCATTGCTAGTGGCGCATCGCGCTGCGAAGCAATCCTCTCGTGAATGGGAGATTGCTTCGTCACAAAAACGTTCCTCGCAATGACAAAACAGGAGAACTTATGGACGCAATCGTACTTGCAGGCGGCATCCCTCAACCAAATGAACCGCTTTACAGCTATACAAAAGGCGACCCCAAAGCATTGACCGACATCGCCGGCAAACCCATGATCCAATGGGTGCTGGATGCATTGAGCGACGCCAAACATGTGGATAATGTCATCGTTGTCGGGCTTTCGCCGAAGAACGAACTCGCCTGCAACAAGCCGCTTTATTACCTTTCGAACCAGGGACGCATGCTCGCCAACATCGTCGCGGGCGTGCAAAAGTCGCTTGAATTGGATAAGAAGACCAAGTATGTGCTGGTTGTATCCGCCGACATCCCCGCCCTCAAGCCCGGGATGGTGGATTGGCTTGTGGAAACATCCATGCAAACAAAAGACGACATTTACTACGGCGTCTGCACACGCGAAGTGATGGAAGGGCGTTTCCCCGGCTCCAAACGGACTTATACAAAACTAAAAGGCATCGAACTATGCGGCGCCGATATCAACGTCAGCCATGTTCGCAATGCGACCGAACACCTCGACATGTGGGAATCGCTGATCGGCACGCGCAAGAGTCCGCTCAAGCAGGCGGGCATCATCGGGCTGGGAACGTTATTCCAGGTTCTCACACGCAGTATTACTTTGGATGACCTGGTCGAAAAAGTTTGCAAGCGCATAGGCATTAAAGGGCGTGCCATCATCTGGCCCCACGCCGAAGCCTGCATGGATGTGGACAAGCCTCATCAACTCGAGATCATGCGTGAGGATATGGCGAAACAACAGCGCAGGGAAACCGCCAAAGCCAGGCGCTCTGCCGGCGATGAGAAGGCAAAAACTGAAAAGCCGGTTTCCGAAAGTTCGAGCGGCGTGAAAAAGGTTGCCGCGCTTGCCGCCGCAAGGACCATAAAGAAGCAGAAAGCGAATTCCAGAAAAAGATGAGCCTGCGTTCCCTTCTTGAACTGGATGCAAAACTGTCGGATCGAATGCGCGTGGCTGAAAAGCCAGGCGCATTACGTTCTATTGCGGTTTTCTTCGCACATTCTGGAGATTCGTGGTTCTGGGCGGTTGCCCTGATCGCTTTGTGGGCGAGCGGCGATTCGTTTTGGAAGAAGTGGGCTGTTGTACAGTTCATCGGCATCAGCGTGCTGGCGGTCCTGGTCATGAGCATCAAATTCCTCGTGCGCAGGAGGCGTCCTGAAGGCGAGTGGGGAGGCATCTACCGCAATACCGATCCGCACTCGTTCCCGTCAGGTCATGCGGCGCGGTCATTCCTCATCGCAGTTGTGGCGGTGGGGCTGGGTCCCGTTGGATTGGCTTTCGTGTTATGTGTCTGGGCTCCGCTGGTGGCGCTGGCGCGCGTGTCAATGGGAGTGCATTATGTTTCAGATATTGTTGCCGGCGCGGTGTTTGGAGTTGTCGTTGCGCTGATTGGTTTGCAGATCTACGAACCGCTTTTTATATGGATCACAAGTTTGATCGGCTTCCCGCTGTGGTAAATAAAAGAGACGGTCACCTTCAAGGTGACCGTCTCTTCGTCATATCAACTTTTTACAGCCTGCAAATGCTCCTCGACGTGTGCAAGGTCGCGTTCGATCCAGGTCTGCAACGTGAACCCGCCTCTCAGTGTAAGATGGCGCGATTCGCGCGACCATGCTTCTGCGGGTAACCTGCCGAGGGTCAGCGCAAGGGATTGCACGCTGGCAACGAACCCGTCCAGGATCACGTTCAGCGGCTCATCCGCATCGTAATGTTCAGCCATATACGCATCGCCGTCGAAGTTGCGGAACTCGGGGTTTTCATCCTGCGCGGTCCTTTGCGCGCGGAACCGATACACCAGCGTATGCACATCGCGCGTATGCGTTGCGATCTGGTGGATGTTCCATCCGTCCCCGCCCAATGGGGCAAAGGGATCCTGCACAGCCAGGCAGGCTTGACGGAATTCCTGCGAGGCAGAGATCAATCTTCCGATCAAATGTTCACGGTATTCGTCCAGTTCCTTCATCTTTCCTCCAATAACGCTAAAACTTTTTCGACGACGTCATTCCCTGTCTCCACCGCGTGGACGCGAATCCCATGCGGACTTAACTCGCGCGCGGCTTGACTCGTGAATCCGACCAGACCCTGCATGGATGCGACGAACGCCGCTTCATCCCTGACCGGTTCCTGGTCCAGCCCAATGAGGTTGATCATCACTCCCGAGCCCTGGTCCCGCATCACGCGCCCCACAGACTGGGTCATCAGGAACGCGCCCGTCAAATTGACATCGAGCACCCGGTGCCAGTCCCATTCGTCCATATCCAGCAATGAGACACGCGGCTGGACGGATGCGTGGTTGACCAGGATATCGATCCTGCCGAATTCATCCTCCACCTGCTTGATGAGGTTCTGCGCGCCTACTTTCTTTGCGATATCCTCAACATAAACTCTAGCGCGTCCGCCCTGCGCGTTGATCTCTTCAACGACCTGCTCCACATTGACCGGGGAAATATCATTCGCCGCGACGATGGCGCTGCGTTCGGCGAACACTCTGGCAAGGATGCTTCCGCTCCCTTTGCCTGCGCCGGTGATGAGAACAACCTTCCCCGAAAGTTCTTTCATCTTTCCTCTTTCTTGTTACGGGTTACGGAGTACGCGCTACTCATCCAACTCACACAACGGCACGCGGTCTCTGTTTTCATAGCCATTCAAAGGTAATCCCAGATAGGGGGAAGGGTCAAGGGTATTTTGGATATCCAGTTCGTTCTTGAACTGTCCGTTCCCGTCATCTTCGACGATGGAGAAATGCAGGTGGATGCCTGTGGGATTATCCGGGTCGCCGGAGTAATCGCCCTGATTACCGAGGTAGATCCCGGCTTCGATGAATCTTTCTGAAGTTCCAGCCGGGAATTCATCGGAGATGAACGAGTTGCCGAACTGGTCTGCCATGTGGGTGTAATACAACCATATCTGTTGACCGGGGTGGAGCGGGTCGCTGGGCACGCGCACGATGACCGTGGATTTCCAATCGGGCTGGCGGGTGAGGTAGCCCGGGTAGGCGGCAATGACCTGTGTGACGTTTACGTCTGTCCCGGCGAAGATATCGATCCCCTGGTGGGTGTGACCGGGACGGAATGAATCCCCCCACAGGAAGCCGACAAAGCCATCGGTGGGAAAAAGAAACGGGGCGGACCCGCATTGGGAACCGGCG
>JBFYRY010000236.1:0-6189 GCA_041302025.1 Chloroflexota bacterium
AGACCAAAGGCGCGCGCGCTTTTCAACATGCGCAGAAGCGGACCCTTGGAGGACGGGTTGCGTTGCGGCGGCAGGTAGCCGAAGATCTCGTCCATGTAGAGCAGGGCGCGCAGGGAGGTGGAGCCTTTTTGCATGCGCATCCAGGTTTCGACGGCGGAGAGCAGAAGCGTGACGAAGAACATGCGCTCGGCGTCGGAGAGGTGCGCAAGGTAGAAGATGCTGTGGCGCGGTTGCCCACCCTCGGTATAGAGCATGGAGGCGATATCCATGGATTGACCTTCGCGCCAGGACTCGAAGCCGGGAGAGGCGAGGATGTTGTTGAGCACCATTGCCAGTTCCATGCGGTCTTTGGCGGGGAAGGAGGAATCGAGCGGGAACGCGCCGAGTTTATCGAAGGGTGGGTTCTGCGTCTGCAGGATGAGTTCGGTGAGTTCGACATCCTTGTTCCGGCTCCAGTGGTATTCAAAAATGTTCGAAAGCAGGATATGCTCACGTGAACGGATGGGGTCTATATCTTCATAGCCGACCAGCCCCAACAGCGCGGTGACCGTGCTGGAAATACGTTCACGCAGGACTTCGCGGTTGTCCTGCCACGAGAGAGCGGGCGCCGCCAGCGATGACAATACGCTGACGGGAATCCCTGCGTTGGAGCCGGGTGTGAAGATGGCGAATTGCGCGGCGTTCTTGAGCGCCAGCACGCGTTCAGAGTTGATGCCCCAATCGTTCAAACCCTTGCGCCAGGCGTTCGCCGCATCGGATGCCACCTGTTCGGGCGTCTTCTTGGTGCGGCGCGCGAGGTCTTCATCGATCCACGGTTGAAAATCCTGCGGGGCGAGATCGGGGAAGTGGAGCAGTAAGTTGGTCAGGTCGCCTTTGGGGTCAATGATGATGGCAGGGATGCCCGCCAGGGCTGCCTCTTCGAGCAAGCCGATACATAAACCAGTCTTGCCGGAACCGGTCATGCCGGTGACAACGGCGTGCGTGGTGAGGTCGTTAGGATCGTAGTTCGTTTGCGTGTTCGATACGGTTTGTTTCGAGGGGTCGTACGCGCGTCCGAGGTAAAAGTGGGTGTCGGTCATGGGTGTCTCCGGGGGGGAAGGTTCAAAAGCGCAGAGGAGCAGAGGTTCAAAGGTGCAGAGGTTGATTTGTAGAACGAACGTGCTAGGGGTTAATGTACCCGATTTTTGGGTGATGCACAAGGAAGATTAAATGGATAAAGAAACCAATAAACACGCTCCCGAAAGTTATTGGCAACTGCTTATAGAGAACTATGCTTGATCGACAAATAATGGGATGTCAAGTTATGCTGGTTCTTCAGAAGAATTGGATTTTCCTGTTTGTTTTTTCTTTTTTGAACCAGCGGCGGTATCTTTCTTGGGATTTTTTTGTGCGCCATTCCGCTGAATATCCTCCAGGGTGGTAAGTTCTGCCACGCCATAGTTCTCATTGAAGGAGTGCAAATATTTTTCCTCAACGAGAACTGCCAACAAGACATCAAGGATATTCAAGCAAATCGAATCCGCATCGGAAATCCGCAGGCTTGTGGATAAAGCGTTAGCCTGCGCTTCTTCCAGGGTAAAGATCAATTTCGAATTGAACCAGTCGATCAGTTTGTAGACTGCCCGACGCGCCCGATCTTCATCTTCGTCCCTGGCATTCTTAAAACGTGTGCCAAAAATAACATCCCAATTCCCTGCAAGGATGCGCTGGAGTTTTGCATTCATTTTGATATCCCCAAGATTACGGATCTTTTCCAGGTTCAATTTTGGCTCACCAAATGGATACTCACAATAATCGGTCTTGAGCGTCTCATAAATGGCATCGCCGGGAGCGCCTCTGGACATGAAGGCGATATGGTCTTTAAAATCCACAAGTAAATCCTTGTGACCGACCACCTTGTACTGGAAGGCGTTGTCTATCAGTTCCTGGACAAAATTTGTCTTCTCCTCCCACAGGCTGGACACATAGTGAAATTGGAACTTCAACTCCTTGATCATATTGATGAGTTCTTCGTCCTTCTTCCATTCGAGGTAGCGTTCCTGCCTGACGATCCCAAAGAAGGTGATGCGGTCATCATCGAAAAGGCTCATCCGTTTCAATATGCCGAATACTGCTTCGGACTTGATATGGTCGATCACAAAAATGATGCGGGCAGGCAGGGTGGTGCTTTTCAATAACTTATCGATCAATACATCCAGCGAATTGGGTTCCTGTTTCTCAGCCCGATCCAAAAAATCAGCCACAAGTTTCAACAGATCATCCCCCGTAACCTTGGAGGAGGAAGCGCCAAGTTTGCGGGAGAATTGAGCTTCGATGCCCGGAAGCGGAGCCGCTTTTACCGAAATGGTCTTCTCGTCAGTCGAACTGTTAACTTCAGCCAGACGGTTGTTGTAAAGCCTGTCCATCTGCGACTTGAAGGAATGCGCCAGGTTTGCATGTTTGGCGCCATATTTAAATTCCTTGATAACACCGTTCACTTCCCCATTCTTTTCTTCCAGCGTCCCGGCGTCGATACGCACCATCATTATGACGCCTTTTTCCTGTATCTTGCTCAGTTGATTGAATTCGTATTCAGCAATCTTCACGATCTGATCGATCAAGGCTGTCGCGCCGAATCGTCCAAACCCGTGCAGGATATACCGCCCGCCGCCATAATATACGAGCTTATCCTTCAAACGGAGTTCCGGTTTCCGCCCGATCAGGAACAAGAGTTCCTTCCGCCGTTTGGGGTCGATTTCCGCCAGTAAATTGGTAGCCAGTGTAGTCGTGGAAAGCGCCTTCTGGAGGGCTTCCGCCGACTTTTCAGGTGTTACAGGCGCGCTTTCTTTGGCAGTTCCATTATTCCCAGCTACGATACCCCAGACCCCAACAAACCCAGCAAGGAGAAATACAACCGCCAGGCTAATCGTTATGAACCTTGAATTTTGCGCGAACCAGCCGGGTGTAACCGCCGTTGGGATGACCGGCTGTGTCGGCGTGCTGGTGGGGGACGGTGTCTTTGTTGGGGTTTGTGTCAGGGTGGGCGTGATTGTTGGCGTGTCTGTTATGAGCACGGCTGTGGGAGTTATCACCGGCAGGGGAGGGGTTATGAGTCTTGATAATAAAAAGAAGCCAACGAGAAATGATATTAATATTAAAGGGATATACACCCAAGATAGTGATCGTCTGGAAGATTCTCTTTGAGCAGGGTATAAGGTGGACTCGTTTTTGGTAACTCGTTCTTGCGCAATCGTTCTATCGACTACCTCAGGCTCCGATTCCAAGCGTTCGGAATCAGTTGATAAAACTCTTGAGACTGCTCTTGCCAATTCGCTGCCTGTTTGGTAACGATCATGCCGGTTTTTTGCCAGAACCTTGTCGATAACGTATTGAATCTCCGGAGAGAGCTTGGGATCAATAGCCAAAATATCAGGGGGCCGTTCGGTGGCATGTTTGAAAGCCATTGCTATGGGCGAATCTGCTTCAAAGGGAGTTTTGCCGCTCAGCATTTCGAACAGCATCACCCCCAGGGAATAGATGTCACTGCGCCCATCAACTTCTTCCCCCATGGCTTGTTCCGGGCTCATATATGTTGGTGTGCCAACGATCCCGGATGCCGTCAGGTTAACGGAAGCCTCGGCAAATTTGGCGATGCCGAAATCGGAGATAAATGCATTATTCTCTTCGTCGAAAAGAATGTTGCCCGGTTTAAGGTCCCGGTGAATAATTCCTTTTGCATGGGCATAATCAAGTGCCGTACCCAAACGCGTTACTATTCGCACAATCTCGGCAAGCGGCAGTTTCCCGGCTTGTGTACGGTCAGATAGCGATCCCCCTGCCATATACCGCATGACAAAAAACAATTGTTCATTGTCGCGCCCCACATCGTATACAGGCACAATGGCGGGGTGTTCGAGCTTGGCAATAATCTTGGTTTCACGCTCAAAGCGTTCCCGCACTTGCGAGTTACTCAGCAATTCCCGATTGAGTATCTTGAGCGCTACTTCCCGTTCGAAAAGCGGGTCAAAGGCGCGGTACACTGTCGCCATGCCTCCGCGCCCAACTTCACCCCGAATTTCATAACGACTGAACTTATTGATATCCATGGCGCCGAGTATAACTCCTGAGCAATCAACAATACAAGAATTGGACAAATATGAAATGATTGCATAAGGTTTTCGGGCAGTGATTTCTTTCTCGAAATGCTTTAGAGAGCGCCGGGGTTTTACCTTCTGATACAATCAGGCAAAGGGAATCATCATGCCACTCACACCGCAGGACTTCGTCAGCAAGTGGAAGCGGGTGACCGCCCGCGAAAAGCAGACCTATCAGGAGCACTTCCTCGACCTGTGCCAGTTGGCGGGACATCCCACGCCGAACGACATGGACCCGACCGGCACGCGCTTCGGCTTCGAGATGGGCGCGGCAAAGACCAGCGGCGGGCAGGGCTGGGCAGATGTAGCAAAGCTCGGGTTTTTCGGGTGGGAGTATAAAGCCAAGGATGCGGACTTGAATCGGGCGTATGACCAACTGCTCGGTTATCGTGATGCGTTGAACAATCCCCCTCTGCTGATCGTTTCAGACATCAACCACATTATCATCCGGACGAATTACACGAATCTTCCCACGCGGACGTTTGCTCTCGCTATCGATGACCTGGTCCAGCCTGAGAGTCTGCGCCTGCTCAAGCAGGTCTTCTTCGAGCCGGAAAAATTCAAACCAACGGTGACCGTTGAATCGGTCACGCGTGAGGCGGCGGGACATTTCGCCAAACTCGCCGAGAATCTGCGCCGGTACGGGAACGATCCGCAGGAGATCGCGCATTTCCTCATCCGCCTGCTGTTCTGTTTGTTCGCCGAAGATATCGGTCTGTTGCCCGAAAAGTTGTTTCCGCGCCTGCTCGAACAGACGCGCCACAACTCGAAGGATTTCTCTGAGGTGCTGAGACAATTATTCCGCGCCATGAACACGGGCGGATATTTCGGCGCGGACAAGATCCTGCATTTCAACGGCGGGCTGTTCGACGATGAGCGCGTCCTGCCGCTCGATAGAGCCGATATGGATATCATCGCTGACATCGACGCGCTGGATTGGGGCGCGATCAAACCGTCCATCTTCGGGACCCTCTTCGAGCGTGGGCTGGACCCGGCGAAGCGGTCGCTTTTAGGCGCGCATTACACCGACGAGAGCGACATCCTGTTGATCGTGGAGCCGGTGTTGATGAAGCCATTGAGGGAGGAGTGGGAGGGGTTGAAGGTGGAGTGTGGAAAGTGGAAAGTAGAAGAGGAAAGCGAGAAAGGGAAGACATCGTCCGCGAAGGGGAAGAAGGAAAAGATTCGAAAAAAGATCAGCGATACCTTGCGAGCTTTTGCGGACAAGATCGCAGCGGTGACGGTGCTGGACCCGGCGTGCGGGAGCGGGAACTTTTTGTATGTGGCTCTGCGGCTCCTGCTCGACCTGCAGAATGAAGTCATCAATTTTTCGGATGCGATGGGCGCGGGCAGGTTCTTTGTGACGGTGACGCCCGCGCAGTTGCACGGCATCGAGATCAACGAGTACGCCCACGAACTGGCACAGATGACCATCCAGATCGGCTACATCCAGTGGCTGAGGGACAACGGCTACGGTCTGCCCACTGAGCCGATCCTGAGGCAGGTGAAGAACATTCAGCACATGGATGCGATACTTGGGTATCAGACCTCCGAGTTCTTGAAGAACTCGGAGGTCTCCCGCGCCATCGAGCCACAATGGACCTCGGTGGATGTCATCGTTGGCAACCCGCCGTTTTTGGGTGGAAAAAGACTGCGCTCTGAGTTGGGCGATGAATATGTGGACAAACTCTTTGAACTTTACAATGGATGTGTGCCGCGTGAAGCAGATTTAGTTTGTTATTGGTTTGAGAAAGCGCGGGCGATGCTTGAAAAGAAACAAGTAAAACGTGTTGGCTTGCTAGGAACACAAGGCATTCGTGGCGGGGCTAACCGGAAGGTTCTGGAGAAAATTAAAGAAACAGGGGATATCTTCTGGGCACAATCTGACCGAAACTGGATTTTAGATGGTGCTACCGTCCATGTCTCAATGGTTGGTTTCGATTCCGGAAATGAAAAAGAGAAAAATCTTGATGATAAACAAGTTACATCAATCAATGCCGATTTAACAAGTGATATTGATTTAACGAAGGCACAGCAACTTGAAGAAAATCTCAATCTT
>JBFYRY010000035.1:0-30278 GCA_041302025.1 Chloroflexota bacterium
TGCGGTCCATCCGAGACGGTCATCTCCGGGATGCCAAGCCGTTCCACGGGAGTCGTTGTCCACGCGCTGGCGCCTGTGCAAAGCGCGGCTTTTTCCTCCAGGGTCATTTGCTTGATTAAGGCTTCGATATTTGACATGGTTTATTCCTTTGCTCTTTTACTCGAATTTTAGTTTTGGCAGCCCACTCACCAACTCCACCGTCTGCATGTTGGACATTGATTTTGATTATAGCACCCGCGCCAAACTGCTCACTGATAACTGTTCACTACCTTACTGCGCCCTATTCATCCATCCATCAACGACAAATCACTGAATCGCCCAGCCGCCGTCCACCATGATCGTCTCGCCGGTGATGAGCGCCACTTGACCGGTCAAAGTGAAGGATGGTTGTTTTGTGACGCCATGTTTTCCAAACGAGATGTCTGTTGATGATCTCAGTGATGCTCTTGATGTTGTTGTTTCTGAAAACACGGTGTTGGGCAGTAATGCTATCTCGATAATCGGATGATAACCGGATAATCTTTTATCAACAGATCGCGGATAACCAAATTACCATTTTCATCGCTTGTAATGAGTTCTTGTTCGAAGCCGTTCAGTATATCGACCCCGGTTGCATCCCAGCCAGAAAGACCAGGGATTGTTATTGCGGAGGGGATGCCCGGATCATCGTCGACTGCAACTCCGTCCGTCCACAGGGCTGCCAGTTTACTGCCATCCGTTCCAGCGAAAGTGAATGCCTTTAAGTTTTTAGACTCAGTCTGAACATCTATTACAAATTCCTCCGCGTGGATGCCAGCAAATACATTGGCGATGTTTCGAATTGTATTGTAGTGAACGGGACGTGTGGAAGTCATTCCGCCCAAACCCGCAGATACGTCATTCCCGAGATGCAAAACGATGCCTCGGGACAGGTACTTTGCCCAGACAACCTCGCTATAGGATGGATCGGTGGTATCACAGCCGCCGCAATTGGGACCTCCATAGCTCATCTCTGCGGCGATGAATTCACCCTTGAACCCATTTTGTTTGGCTGTATCCATAATGTCTGCCATTAAAGACGGATAGCTGGCGTAATAATCGGGAGACTGTCCCTCATTGGGAATATTTCCGTACAATGGGTGCCATGAAACGGCATCTGCGATCGGCATCACATCCGAATTGAGGATCTTGAACAGGTATTCCCTGGACTGCGGATTGGCAGAGCCTGAAGTGCAACCGACCACGACTTTGGCTTGCGGGTCGATCTGCTTGATCACCGGGATCGTTCGTTTGGCAAGATTGATATAGTCGGCTGGCTCGATATATTGTAATGGGTAGCCAACATTCGGCTCGTTCCATAATTCATAATACTGCACACGGCCCTTGAAATGGGAGACAATAAAACGAACATATTCCAGATAATGAACGATATCTTCTTCCGTCTTGAATCTGTATTGAACTTCCCAGCCATCGGGATGATTTGCTTTATCCCAGAAGTTCAACATGTAACCGATGGTTATCTTCTGGGAAACAAGCTGGTCGATGTAATTATCAAACTCGGGAGAGATGAACAGCTCGGGTTTGTCCCAATAAAGTTTTACCCCGCTCTGCGCGGTCGAGTCATATTCGGGTTGATTCATCGTTATTTTTACCCACTTCAGACCGGCAGGCAGGATTTCCTGGTCGATCACGGCCTGAAAATCCATGGGTTGCCAAAAGTCCGACCACAATCCGCCCAGACGATTGTCCTCCAGATCACCAGATGGCTTTGTCGGCAATACTATTCTTGGCTGGATATTGCCTGACTGTAACTGCATTGCGATGCGGTTTCCTGTCGTCGGGATCGAGAATCCGCTGGTATTTCCCTGCAGGTCGGTTGCCGTAGCGGTCAAACCAGGACCACTGAACCTGGAACCTTTCTCGAAAGAAAAGACCCCTTTTTCATCGGCGACAGTCTGACCTTCAAATATGGCTCCTTCATCCCCTGTATCCGAATAGAACAATATCTCGCAAGACGGGCATGCCATACCGTTTACGATTCCCATCCCAAGGTCAAAGTCCATCACGATTGGCGCGGTCAGATTGTTATTGCCTCCCATTGTCAGGACAATCCCTGACATTCCGTTATCGTGGATGCTATTCTTGAAGATTATGTTTCTCACGGTACCTGCCTGGTAGATTTCGACTCCGTTGTGACCATTAAAAGCGATATGATTGTCAGGGCCGATCAGATTATCGTGTGACTCCTCCATAAATAATATCCCCGCGCTCTTGTTGCCCTGTGGCGTCACACCATCCGGCATGATGCCGAAATGGTTCGCTGTGATTCTATTACCAGATGCGTTCGCTCCCCACACGCCAATGCCATAGTCGCTATTAATAGCCACATTTCCCTCGATCAGATTATCCTGACCTCCGCTGATTTGTATCGCCGCTCCGGAAAGATTGGTGAGCGTGAGACCCCGAAGAGTATTGTTATTTGACAAGACTTGAATCGCGCTCTCCCAATCCCCCCGAATGTTGCTCCCGTCCAAAATCACCCCCGCCATGCTGGCATCCACCGTCACATACCCTTGTTCCAGGTTCGGCAGGGTTGACTGCAAATAAATGATCTTCGGGTCATCGACAGGAAAGACTGACACATCGAATGTGATGATATCCCCGGGACTTGCCGCCAGTAATGCTTCGCGCAAGGTGCCGGAAGAAATACTATCCTCGGCGTTGGTGACGATAATGGTCTTCCCTTTTGGTATCGGCGTTAGCGTGGGTGTAGGCGGTAGGTTTGTTGGTGATGGTGACGCCGTAGCCGTTGCAAGCGCCGCTTCGGTGACTGTGGGGGATGGACTTGATCCGCAACCATCCAATGCGAGAGAAAGAACAGCCACAAGAAGAAACAGTTTCACAACATTTCTCATCGTTTCCTCCAAAAGAGCCGCCGCGCCATGTTTTATATAGCCATATAACTTATCTGCAGATTATATGCCTATCGGAATGAAAAGACAATTTACCACTTGCCAATCACTGAATCGTCCACCCGCCGTCCACCATGATCGTCTCGCCGGTAATGAGCGATGCGGCGGGCGACGCTAAAAATACAACGGGACCAGCCACCTCCTCCGGTTTGCCGATGCGCCCGAGCGGAATCCGTTTGCGGACGGAGGCGCGGAAGTCCGCATCGTCCAGCCACTTTTTCGTTCCGGGCGTGCTGATGAACGTGGGAGCCACGGCGTTGACCGTGATGTTATAGGGCGCCCATTCCAGCGCGAGGCATTTGGTCAAATGTGCGATGGCGGCTTTCGTCATGCAATACACAGACTCGGTGGGCAGTGCCACAAACCCAGCCTGCGAACAGATGTTGATGATGCGGCCGCGTTTTTGCTTGATCATGATCCTGCCGACCGCCTGCGATGTGAAAAACGTCCCTTTGAGATTGACATTCAACGTATCGTCAAAATCCTTTTCGGTCACGCGTTCGGCGGGGTTCGGCGCGCCGATACCGGCATTGTTCACCAGGATATCAATGCGCTTGAAGTGTTTGAGTCCCGCCTGCACCGCCGTGGTGATCTCATCCATTTTGGTGACATCCATCTGCACGGGCAGGACATCGCGTCCCATCTTTTGGATTTGATTCACGAGTCCTTTCCCAGCCGAAACCTGTCTCAGTCCGAGGATGATATCCGCGCCTGCTTCCGCCAGCGCCAAAGCGCAGTCCCTTTCGACGATGCGGTGACCAGCGCCACTTGTCCGGTCAAAGGTAATGACGGTTGATTTTTTGTCATTTCATACTCTCCGATGATGTGTGTTGGATGTGTTGAAATATTCCGGGTGCAATGTGCTGTCTACCCATGCCTGGAAAGCCTATCCAGTATAAAAGCCAGCCTCTCTTCAGGTGACACGACCGGAACTCTCACAACATCATACCCGAGGGCGCTGTAATCACGGGCGAGCCATTCGTTCAGAAAATCTGAGGCGACGCCGTCTTCCGGTCCCAGGGTTTGATCGCGATGGAACGGGAGCCGGTCGAGAAGGAATACGCCAGCATAACGATGATGGAAACATTCCGGCAGGATCCCGTTTGGGTCCATTCCATGGATGCGGTAAAAAGCAAGGGAATCTGGAACCGCCCGGTCAAGAAAAACAACGCGGTCTGCCTGAGCATTATGTTCAAACTCCAATTGCAGGGCGGCAATGCCCCGTTGTAATGCAGGTCCATCCCTGCGGATCTCATCGAGGGTCTGCCCTTTCGCCATCTCCTGTTCAAAATACAACCGTGCGCTTTCAGGAATGACCTGGAATCCCCGTTTAGCCAGCATGTCGATCAGGGTCGTTTTGCCGGTGCAGGCGGCGCCTGTCAACACATGCCAGTTCGTCTGGACTTGAAAGGGAGCGGTTAAAAGGCCCGGGTCCAGTTCTGTGGTACAGAACTCATATTGGGGTAACGCCATCAAAATCAGTATAGCACCCGAAAAAAAATTTTCAATCCCCGCCGGGCTTTTTACAATGACGATGCGCTCGCAAGGTTGGGCGTTTTTTGACCGCTATCAGATCCTGAACGCCCACCAAACATCACTGCCTGGGAGTAAAAGATCCTGACTGCGGAACCTACCGTGGAATCCGCACCATCCAGGTTACTTTATCAATCCGCCCCACCACCTTGATATGCTCTTTTGCACCGGCGGATTCACCTTGATGATCGCCTGGTTCACTTCATCACAAAACTTCTCCGCAACTGACAACGACTCCATCGCAATGACTCCCCTCATCATACCCGCAAAGCCTTCAATGTGTCCGGCAACTTCCACCCCGACATCTCTCGTCAGCATGGACGCAGATACCCTGACGGAAATCTCTCTCAGGTCGGCAGACGACAACTGAACGCCGGATTTATCCCCGCTTCGCACCCAGATGAGCCACTGGGATGTGAAAAGCATCCCCTGATGGAAAGTCGTATCCAACCCACTGTTCAGCCACGAAACCAGTCTGTTGGCGTCTTTCTTTCTGGAGGTCGTTTCGTAACACAAAAGGGATTCGGTTTCCAGGTCACCCAGTCCATGTTCTTGAAAATGGTTCCGAACTGCCAGAAACAACTCGGGGCGCAATTGACGTACGGGACATTCGCGTGTGGTGCGGATATAGTCGCTCATGGTTTGCCCTTTCCAGTCCCCATTCTACCTGCCTGGGAGCAGTACGCGAAGCGGCCCGAAGCCGGAAAAAGACCTGAAAACCTTTTTATTCGAAATTCACTACCGTACAAAACCTTCATGGAACGCGGATACATCCTGGTTTCAAACGATAAAAATATACCATTGCACCTTGAAAACCGATTAGAACTTCCTGAAAGGAAACGCGGACGGCATCGAAAAGGGCAGGCGCACATCCGAGAGGAAGGCTTTGATGGTGTTTGGCGAGATACGATTTCCACGAGTGGATGGCGGAGGTGAGAAGTGAATTTTGGTTCAAATGGGAGGTGAGTTTGTTGTCAGGCATGACATCCCCTGTTTTTTGCTGCGTATAGTTTAGCGGGAAAAGAGAGGGGATGTCAACTGGGGATTTAGAAACTAAGGTGTGGGTGTTGTAGTTGGTGCAGGTACAGTTTGAATAGTATCTGCCAGTACCCAACCTTCGAATGTTATGTGATTCTCCTCCCACCTACATCGGTACCAACTAATACCAAGATCTGTTCTCATTTCCAATAAAATGACTTGTTGTTTGGGGCCAAGAGAATGATTGATTCTTTTCCCATTTGGGGTTTCGACTGGATATACAAACTTAGTAATCATCCCATAACCTATAATATCTTTAGATTGAAGTGTCGGGAGAAAAGTTTCTGTTGGTTTTGGTGTCTCGGTAGGCGTACTTACCAAATAAGATCCAACTCCATAAAATGCTAATGGCCATATTAGAACTTGGGTTTCGCCACCATAGCCAACCAGACCAATCTTTTGCAAATCACCTATGGTGGGTAGTATTGATTTTAGTAACATACTTGTCGGATTCAGGCGATCCGCTGTTACTGCCTTGTCCGCTCCTTGTAACAGATATAAGGCGTCTATTCCATTGTTGTTTAATTCCAAAAAGATCTGGATAAAGAATTTATTATAGGTACGAGGAAAGGCTCCGTCCGTTTGAATCGTGCTGACCACTAATTCTCTATTGTCTTCAATGACTGTGCCGTTTTCGCGAACTTTGAGATGAAGTAACTTTTGCGCGTCGATCCAAAGGGTGTATTCCCTTTTTATTCCATTTGTGCCTTGCACAAAAAAACCAAACTCACGACCGGGATCAACAATGTGTGGCGCATATGTTGGACTATCTCTCTCGGGCACAATTTTTGTAATCCATGCATTTATTCCTATGCCAGTTATTTGTGGGTTGGCCATGCATGGGCTGAAATCCACGAAGATTGGAATTGAAACTGGACGTTCTTCGGGAATTGTAGTTTCATCTTCAGTTATCCTAAACCCCCAATCTTTATCTGTTCTTCGATAGAAGCCATCATTAACGGTTAAATTATTCAATTGAGTCTCGGTCCGCCAACAGGCATTAATATTGGGAAGTATCAGGTTGTTGTCGAAGACTAAAATTGGCTCGTAGGCGCGAGGCGTTGGTATCAATGTTGGTGTGCTTGTTAGAGATTCAGTAATTGTGGGGGAAAATTTCGGAGTCAGTGAGACTATTGGAGACATGGTGATAGATGGAGTGATTGGAGACATGGTGATAGATGGAGTGTTTGTTGTATTCAAGTCAAAGAGTATACTAGGACGAAGAAGAAATCCAATAATTACGATGATCAATGCTATTGATCCAGAGATCCTAAACCAATTTGACTGAAAAATTGAATCAATGGTAAATGGTTTTCTCCCAGCGATTGCCTGTTCTAGTAGCTTTGCTGCGGATTTATTGTCTTTTGTATAATCAGGGCGAATATTGATCACATCTGCAAAAGCTCTCTTTGATTGATCCCAATCGCTGCGAGTGAGCGAACCAAGCCCTATTGTGAAAAGGTCTTCAAGTTTTTCTTCTTCTTTGCACTTACTTAAAGCAGATAACCATTTATCTTTGCTCTCTTGGTTTGGAGCATTTTCAAGCAACTCATCATATAGAGGAATAGCTTTTTTCCAAGTTGTTTGGTGGACAAATATTTCTGCTTGAGACTCTATACTCTCTAATTTCGTCTTCCGATATTCTTCTCTTACTTGCCTGATCTTCTCTGTGTTTTCAGCTTTTTCATATGCGAGGAGCGCCGAGTTTAGGTCCCCTTGTTTGAATGCAGCGTCTCCTTGTTTTTCGAAAATACTCTTCTTGGCATCTTGAGCCAATCGTTCGCCGGGGGAAACTTCGAGAGCACGTTCGCAAGCGTTTAGTGCCTCTTGGTCACCATTTTCTTCCTTTTCTTTCGCTTTTGCATAAGAAATTAATGCTCGAGCAAGCGGGTATTGAGATTCATATCTATCAAGTGAATATGCGGTTTCCAGTTGCTTTACCGCCTCATTCAATTGCCCGAGTGATAAATATGTCTCACCCAATAGTAGATTGGCGCGAAAATGACTGGAATTATGTTGCAAAGCTTCTTGAAAGAATCGTACAGCTTCTTTCCATTCATGTTTTTTATGAAAATCTTGACCGAGTTGAAATAGTTGTTGTGCAATAGGATCGACTCTGTCGATCTCATCAACAACATCCCTCAATGAGCGTTTTTCTTTTACCCAGCGACGAAATAGTTCAACAGCAAAAAGGTACTCTCGATTCTCTGTTAATTCTAAAACATGACGAGTGACTAAATCTTGTGGGGCAAGTTCTACCTCTCTGCGCCGTAACCGTGCAGCATGTTCTGCGAGAACTTCAACTACCTGATCTTTGGAAATAGATTTACTTTCATTCGATAGTTCCGCCAAAGCTGCGGTGTAAATTTTCTCAGCCGGTCCGAGTCCATTCCATAACCAAATTAACGCTTGTTCGCCGACATCTAGAGTATCGGAGATAATCGAATTAACATTTTCAACATCTATTGTGGGTGGCTTAGTTGGTTTGTTTATGTAAGCTTGTTGCCAAAGCCTTTGACAAACCAATTGAGTTAAATATGCATGATTACTTGTAAGTTGAAGAATGCGATTTATGGCCTGTTTGGTAAATACTAACGTTCCGTTTGTTTCAGCCTGACAAACAAGAGTCTCTGCACTTGTATGATCTAATACCCAGATTTCCTTTGTGAAAGACGTTTTGAACATTTGATTGAAGTCAACTCGTAGATCTTCCGTGCGCCTGCCTACAACGAAGACAAAGGCTGGCTTGTTATCCTCATTCATTACCTGTCTGAGGAACGGGAATAAGGCACGGGATGCAACCGAAACGTCCAAAAGATCTTCATCTGCTTGATCAAGAACATCAAATTCATCAAACAAAAAAACAGGTCTACAGCCTTCTTTTAAGTTTTTATATAGTTCGGGTAGGAACGTAGTGCGAAAATATTTTCCTTCATTGTCGAAGTTTTCTAATTTGTGCTCAGCTAAATTAATCCGACTGCAAATAATATCTGCTAAATCCCCAAGAACTTCCCCTAAGCGCCTTTTTGATTGATCTTGCAGATCAAAATATATTGGGAGAAATTTATCCTGTGGTAAATGATGTTGTAATTGTAGAAGGATGGTTGTCTTTCCAACCCTTCGTTGCCCATGTAAAACGAGAGCATTTGTATTAGCATTTAATAATTCCGCTAATACCCAATCTAAAACGTCCCGCCTGCCAAAAAAACCATACTCATCACGAAGTGGGGATCCGGCAATATATGGATTGCCCGCATGTGCATTCATTTTATGCCTGCAATTTCTCGAATGATTGACTTGACAAGAGAACCCACGCCTACAGTTAATAATTCAGGAGTGTTTTTTGCTAATTTTATAAGTTCATTCCATTGAAGTTCTGTCAAAAGTAATCTGTATTTTTGGTCTGCCAACCACTCTTCATACCCTTTGATCTTACGACTCCTGGAAATGACTACATCACGGACCCACCATGTATAGGCTTGAGGGCTAATTGTCCATTGCTCGCCTTGCCATAATAGACCGTGCTGGATGTCCAACTTCCAGCCATCCCTAACCTTTTCTGCCAAGCCTAAATCGGCTAGGTTTCGCAATTCCAGACCAAAGGCATCCACCTGCTCAATTTCTTCATATGCAAACCGGCTTCCAATTGCACGCCCTCCCAATTCCATCAGGCTTAGAATGACAGATGTGGTTTTTGCCTTTTCATCCATTGCATGCCATAGTGTATCAAAATGAAATGCAATACGCTGGTAAAACATCTCAGCGGCTTGAACTTGTCTTTCCTCCCCCTTATTTGGGGCTTCGAGCAGGGTTGCTGCCATTGCTTGTAATAAATATGGATGACGGCCAGCAATTCGTCGAATAAAGTGTATTTCATGGGAAGTAAAAACATCAGGAATATGTTGAAGAAGTTCAGTTACAGTGTCATCCTTAAATGGTTGCAGCCTAAGCTCAATATAATTATTGAAGAAAGGTGATGTAGATACAGTGGCGTTCTCCCCAAGTAATCCGTGCCCTCTTGCATTCATTTGAGCAACAGTGAGTCTGCTAGATGTAATAACAACTAACCCACCAGTGGTAGTGGATAAAGAACGCATCCCGGCAAAAAAGGAAGGGTCTGTAAAATTGGGATGACTCAACAATCGATCAAATTCATCGAGGAGAAGGACAAGAACCAGATCCCTTTCGAAGAGATGCTGAAATAGTTTTCGTAAAGAAGAATTTTTATAATTCTCTTCTATTACATTAATCAATTTGCTGGTAGTAGAACTATGCCCAGGTTTGTCATTGAGTGCTTCCAGCGCATCCCTCCAGAAATCTGAAGGTTTATATTCAATGCTTATAGGTTGAAGGTCCATAAAAACCGGAAGGAACTTTTTTGCGTCGCTGAGTAGATAGTCCTCCCTGATCTTGCTATCAGCAATTTGTAAGAGTAAAGAAGTTTTACCAATATGTGGCTCGCCAACAATTGCAGTTGATTCCCTGTTTCTAAGGCGATTAAATATCGTCAGAAGCTCAGATTCGCGACCCAGAAATTCTTTTTGACGAACAGGGCGACCATATACAAATGTCATTGGAGCCTCTTTGGTAATTAGGCAAGCCCACTGGTATTGAACTTTTCTAAAAATTATACGCCTAAAAACAAAACAATGCACTATCTTCTGGGTTTAGAAAATGGAATTCATATCAGATTTGGTAGAGGTCCCCATCTCTGAGAGTGATTTTGGGGTGCAATCCCATTTGCGGGACTGCACCCCGATTATTCTTACTCCTCCAATGTCAACGTCCCAACATCATATTTCTCCCCTGCCTGGATCAAGGTTTTCTCCGAGGAGATTCCGTATTCGTCGGTGAGTTGCGCCCAACTGCCGTCACCGGTTTCGGCGACGATAACGTAGTATCCCGCCGGGACGTTTTCGATCAGGAAGACGCCGTCCGCGCCGGTTTTGGTGGAGAGGAAGAAGGGCTGGTCGGAGCAGGGAGTATCTCCGCTGAAGGAGGATGAGAGCGTCTCGACGCAGATCTCCACGGTTACATCTGCCAGCGAAGTGCCGTCGGCTTTTTCCAGTTTGCCGGTCAGCGATCCCTTTGCTCTTTCTTCGAGCGCGGGCAGTGCCGGTCCGTCGTTGGTGACCAGTACAAAGTTGACGTCGTTATCGCCCAAGCCGGAATTGCTCATCAGCAGGGTCTGCCAGTTCGCGCCGTCAAAGACGGTCAGACCGTAGGATGTGCCGAGCCAGACGCGTCCGCCGCTATCGCCGGAGATGGAGGTAACGTAATCGCTCAAAAGGTGTTCCGAAGCGCGGTCATGTTGTATCCAGGCGGTGCCGTCAAATTGATACACGCCGCTGGTGATCGTCCCGAACCAGACCTGTCCCTTCGCATCCAGGCCGAGGCTTTGCGGGGAGTTGTAATCGGATTTCTCGATGGAAGTCCATGCGCCGTTCTCGAACACATCCACGCCATTGCTGTGCGCCGCCCACGGGCGTCCCTTCGCATCGAGCGCCAGCGCTTCGAAGAAACGACTGCCGTTGAAACCCTGTCCCTCCTGGTAGACGGTCCATGATTCGTTCTCAAACAGCGCCACACTGCGGGATGTGAGAACCCACACTTTCCCATCGGATGCGACTTCGACATCGTACACCAACTCATTGGCTGATTCGCCGCTCGCGAGACTCTCCGACCCGAATGTTGTCCATTGACCATCGGCATATTTGCTCACTCCCTGGAAGTGCGCCACCCAGATGTCGCCGTTCGCGTCACAGGCAACGCCTTCGGGCGAGGTAACCGATGTCGATTCGGGGATCGGCTTGAAGATTGTTCCATCGAACAGCACAACCCCGCTAATATGAGTGATGGCGAATTGACCGTCCGGGCAGACCGCGCCCGCGTACAGGTACGGATTTGGCAGGTCGGAATTCTCGTCGGTGTAGACCGTCCATCCGCTTTCAGTGAGACAACTCAACCCGGTCGTGCCTCCCGCGCAGAGAATCCCTGCGCCTTTCGAACTGACGGTCGCCGGTTCCACTGCAGGTTGGGCTGGTTCCGTTGTGGGAGCGGGTTCCTGTGCCGCAGGCTGTTGATGTTCCTGGGTTGCGGCGGGCTCTTCGCTCCCCATTGCCTGGCAGGCGAGGCTGGCAAGCACCAGTGCGAGGAATGCCAATAAAATGGGACGATATGTTTGTTTCATGATCTTCTCCTGTATAAAGTGATACAAGTCGCAGATGCCCGGTCTTTCGATGGGCATCTGCGAAGTTGTAAGCGCTTATTGTATTCGAGTTGGTTTCTTGTTGTCCCCCACAAAACTACTATTGTGTTCCCTTACTGCCCCAAGTTCTCCGGTTTGAAGCAGGGCTGGTAGTCGTATCCCAGGATCAACAGATAGTGTACGGTGCTGTTCGGGTCAGGGACCGGGATGAGGCTCCCCGTTTGCATGCCCATCACGTTGAGGATGTTGCCGCTGACGTTGCGGTCCTGCGCGGCGCTCTTATCGAGCAGGACGGAATAGGCGTAATCCTGCCGGTCGGAGGGGACAATGCGCGTTTCGTAGCCTGCGTAGTTGAGACGGGATACCGCCAGCGCTTCGTAGCCCGCGACGGAGGTGCCGTTCATCACTTCGATGATCACGGATTGCTTTTGAACGACTCTTGTTGAAGGGGAAAGCGCTTCGGTCAACAGTTGTGTGAGCAATTCCTGGTTGGGCGATAAAACATACGCGCCGCCTTCGGTGATCCACGAGTTGACGATGGGCGGGCGGATGGAGTAACTGCGGATATCGGCATTGCTCATCTTCGGGGCGTAGAGCGAGAGTTGCAGGATATCGGTGAGTCCCAGGTCGGTTTCGACGGAGTCTTTGAAATCGTTGTACAGTTCGGGGATGCGGGTCAACGTCCCGGTCTGGAGCGCCTGGTTGAAGATGGAGCGCAGGACCTCCTGCTGGCGGCGTCCGCGGTCGAAGTCGCTGGATTTCTGGCGCGAGCGGGCGTACCACAGGGCGAGGTCGCCGTCCATGTGGATGAGTCCGGGTCCGACGGTGTAGAGCGCCCAGTTGGCTTCGATCTCCGGGTTGTAACTGGGGTCGATCAAATGCCAGTCGGTGTAGGGACAGGAGACGGGCACATCCACGCCGCCGAGGGTGTTCACGATCTTGCGGAAGCCATCGAAATCGACCATGGCGGTGTGGTCGATGCGGATGCCGAGGTTGTATTGAATGGTGTCTTCCAGTAAGCCCGGTCCGCCGCCGGGGTAGCCGGTGGAGATGCCGTGCTGGTAGGCGGTGTTGATGCGCTGGTTCTGCCAGTCTGGGATGTAGACCCACAGGTCGCGAGGGATCGAGATAAGCGAGACCTGTCCCTCGTTGGGGCGCAGGATGACGATCACCATCGTATCGGTGCGGAAGGATGTGCCTGTGCGTTTATCTGAACCGATGAGCAGGAAGTTGACGGTCTCCTGTCCGTTGTTGAGGACTTGACTGCCGGATGAGTCTATCGTTGGCAGGGGGGCAACGGTATTGATGAGGAAGTTCGGGTCGGCGGTGGGGGGCGGGGTCTGAGTCGACGCGGGGAGGGTAAAGGTCGGTAAAACGGGATCAATTGTCGGCGCGGGAGGAAGCGTGCCTGTCGGCGTCCAGGGAATCGGTTGGAAGGGAGTCGGTGTTAGGGAGGCGTCCGGCGCGGCGGTCACCAATGTAAAAGGCAGGGATTGTTGGGGAGGCGCGGTGGTTCCACATCCGGCAAGCAAAAGAGCCGCAAGGATGATCCAGCGGATGAGTTTCATGGGGTCTTTGTTTTTGACGGGAAGGGCGTAAGTGTCGGTGTGGATGTGGGGAACGTGGCGGTCACCATGAAAGTGGATGTCGGCGTTGGGGATACGGTCGCTGTTGGCGGCACGGTTTCAGTGGGCGGCAGGCTTGTGGGGGATGGCGTTTCGGTCGGGAATTCGGGGATGATGGTCACACCCGGTATCGGCGTGAGCGTGGGGATGTTGGGAACCCAGAGTTTTTGTCCGGCATAGATCAAAACGGAGGAACCCATGCAGTTTGCAACTTGCAACTGGGGATAGGTAATTCCATAAGAGAGCGCAATGCGGTAAAGATTGTCACCCGGTTGCACGATGTGTGTCTTGACCCATCCGGCGGGAGGTCCGCAGGGGATGACGGTGGCGGTTGCGGCAACAGGCGGCACGTACAGCAGATAGCCCGCAGGCAGGTCGATGGATGACAGGCAATTGCCCGCGCTGAGCATGTCGGTGGTTGTGTTGTAACGCTGGGCAAGGGTGTAGATCGTATCGTTCGGAGTGGTGAGGATGGCGATCCATCCGGCGGGAAACGTGCAGGTCGTTGGGACGAATACTGTTGCAGTGGGTGATGGGATCGTTGTCGCGGTTTCGGTGGGCGTTTCACCGGGTAGTGTTGGGGTTTCGAGACCGGGCGCCAATGTGGGGGTCGGGAAGGTGAGCGGCAGGGTCGGCGGGATCTGGGTCGGCGCTGATGGAGGCGGCAGGGTCTCGGCAAGCGCAAGCGAAATTCCTCCCAGTACCAGGACGACAGAAATAATGGCAATGATGACTCCCCCGCCCAACTGGCGCAAGGCTTGCATCATTCTTTAATTCTCCAAAGGAGGGTTCTTCGCAAGCGGTAACAGCACACTGAAGGTGGCGCCGGTGCCGGGTTTACTCTCGACCCAGATGCGTCCCTTTTGCGCTTCGGTGAGGGTCTTCGCGATGGAAAGTCCCACACCGGTATCGCCCACGCCCTGGATGAGGACATTGTCGGCGCGGTAAAGCCGTGTGAACACGCGCGGCAGGTCGTCGGAGGCGATGCCCCCGCCCGTATCGCTGACCTGGATCAGGATGTATTCCCTGCCGGCTTCGGTCTGGGTCTGGACGTGTAAATGCACGGTTCCTTCCAACGGGGAGGCGGCTCCCGCGTTTTGCAGGAGGTGGATCAAAATCTGTTGCAGGGCTTCGCGGTCGGCGTAGATGGTCGAGATGTTCTTCGGCAGGTCGAGGTGCATGGAGATGTTCTTTTCGCGCACCTGACTGCTGGTGTAGGTCATGGCATTGTCGATGATGAGGTTCAGGTCCACGGCTTCGGGTTTGAGTTCGTTCAATCCCGTCTCGAGCGTGGTGACCTGGATGAGGTCGTCGATCAGACTGCCGATGCGTTCGGTGGATGCCTTGATGCGTTCGACGAATTTGCGCTGTAACGCGCCGAGGATGCCCACCGATTCGCCCAACAGCAGGTCGGTGTATCCCACAATGGAGGACATCGGCTGGCGCAGTTCCTGTGAGATCGAAGCGACCACTTCCGCCTGTTCGGTCGAGCGCGCGGTGGTGTTCCCTTTTTCGGCTTCGATGATGCGCATATTTGCCTGGGCGATCTGGTTTTGCAGGCGCGCCACCTCTTCGAGCGTTTTGCGCAATTCGCCTTCGAGTTGGTTCGATGCCGCACTGGATGCACCCTTGGCGGCTTTCACACCCTTCCCGGCACGCAGGTCTTCGTTCTCCTGCTTGAGGCGTTCGATGGCTTTCTGCGCCTCTTCCTGCATCCGGGTCATTTCCGCAAGGTTCTCGGCTTGTGCAAGCCCCGTCTGCGCATCCGCTTTCACGGCCTCCATTTGTTTGAGCAGATCGTTGTTGCGGCGCTCGAAGTCTGCAATGCGCGCCTGGGCGATATCCAATGCCTGTTTAGTCTGTTCCCCCTTTTGCTCGAGGGATGTCATCCGCTGTCCGCGCTGAATGACTGGCACGAGCGACACGGCGATATTCGCAAGGAACGCCTGGTCTTCCGCGCTCCACAAACGGTTCGAATACGGCGAAAGCATGAGGATGCCGCCGATCGCATCCTTATCAGGGGTTACGATGGGGACGCTCATCAAGTGACCGGGGCTGGCAAGCCCGAGCAGGTCGCTCAATCCCTTGATATCGGCGGAGGTACTGCTCGATGGCAGTCGCAGAGGACGCCCGCGTTGCAGTGCGTTCGTGAGCATGGGGATCAGGTTCTTGTTCATGCTCCCGCCCTCCAGGTTCTCCTCACGGATCAGGTCATATCCGCTGGCGATTTGCATCTGGTTTTTGTTGTCGGTGAGATAGATGAGGAAGCACAGGTCGGCAAGCATGGTCTGCGCGATGGCGCGGGTGATCGCATCGCTCAATTTATCCGCACTGGATTCACCCGCCAACGCGAGCAAGGCATGGAATGTTTTCGGGTCCGTGCTATAGCGGCGGCGTTCCCCGGTCGAGAAGGAATCCACCCTGGTCGTGGCGGAGACCCCGGATGGAGTGGATGATGAAAAGGGGAAGCGCTGTGGCAGGGTCGTAAGGATCGGAAAAGCCGCCATGTAGGCAAGCCGCACCAGACCCGGGTAATTCCCATCCGTGCGGCCGATCATCATGTAAACAAGATGTCCTGCAAAAGTGATCAGGAAGACACCCAGCCCACTGCCCCATCCGTTCGGGCGGCGGACCAGCAGGAGGAACAAGGCAAACACCGAGAAGCCGATGCTTCCCAACTGCCAGATGCCGTCATCGGTTGTCAGGTTATAGGAGGTCAGGCCAGGCTGGGCGGAATACACCACGAAACTCAAGCCGAAAGCCGCCGCAACCAGCAGGCTCAACAGCCATGTCCCCGCATCCGCCGCGCGGCTGGGTTCAGGGAATGCCCACAGCCATGTCATCCAGACCAATGCGAAGAGCGTGATCCCGCGCTCCAGAGGTGGCAGGATCGCCGCCAGGTTGACCAATCCCTGACTACCGAGGATGCTCAGGGCGAAAAGCCCGATCTGCGTGAAGAACAGCATCCCAAGCCCGAACATGGTGCGCCGCGCCTGCGGGAATCCGCTGGAACGCCAGTGTGAGAAAGCCAGTTGCCAGGCAGTGATGATGGAGAACATCAACCACAAGTGATAGATGAGACTCCCGCGGGTGTCTGTGAGAAGCGTGAATACCTGATTTAGAAAATCGCCCATGTCGAGTTTGATTATATTCCACTTGTCGAAATCTGTCTCGAAAACTTTGTTTGATGATTGTAATACCGATCATGATATTGGGTTCGAAGAACAACAGGGCACTTATAATAGAAGTCATGCAACGAAATAATGTACGTACTGCGTTTGTGCTCCTGCTTCTCACGCTTGCCGTGGTTGCGCCTGTGATCGCCTCCGGCTATTCCGAGTTGAAGAAGGCGCAGGCAGCATCCTCCTCCTTTGAATCAGCGGAGCATTATCGAGCCGCGGCGGCCCGCCTCCCCTGGCGTCCCGATCTATATGAGCGGGCCGGGCATGATTATTATTCTGCAAAGGAATACGGATTGGCGGAAGCCGCGTACCGGCAGGCATTCAAAAGGAATATGCTCTCTCCCGATGGCTGGTGGTCCTGGGGGGATGTCGTCTACTTGAACGGCGACACCGAACGCGCGGTCGATATCTGGGAACAGGGACTGGAACAGCCGGTCCATTCCGAAAAACTATACCTGCGTCTTGCGGGGATCTGCCGGCAGAACAGGGAATATTCCAAAGCCGCGCAGTATCTCCGGCGTTATGTTGAGATTTCATCAGGGGACGCCTCCGCTCATTATCATTTGGGATTGCTTTTGATGTTATCCGATCCGCAGGAGGCATTTTCCGAACTGACATACGCATCACAACTGGACCCGCAATTTGATCCCGTTGTGCAGACTCTGCGCACCGCCCTGAACCTGGCTTCGATAAACGACGTGCCCTCGGAGCGGTTCGTCATCATCGGGCGCGGACTGGGTCTGGTCAACGAATGGGAACTTGCGCTTGCGGCGTTCGAGGAAGCCGTCAACGCAGACGGAAAAAATGCCGAGGCATGGGCATGGCTTGGAGAGGCGGACCAGCACACGGGTGGGAATGAAGCGTTGATCCAACTTGACCGCGCGCTGGATCTGAATCCCAACTCATCCATCGTGCGCAGTCTGCGCGGACTGTACTTCCAGCGGACGGGGAATCACAATGAGGCATTGAAAGAGTTCCAGTCTGTCACCCGGCTCGAGCCGGAGAACCCGGCTTTGTTCGTTTCGCTCGGCGACGCGTACGCGATGACCGGCGATTTGATCCTCGGCTTGCAAGCCTATCAATACGCCGCCACGCTCGCGCCCGGAGATGTGCAATACTGGCTTCTGCTTGCCGCTTTTTGCGCGGAGAATAATGTCAATCTCAACGATGTCGGGATTCCTGCCGCACAAAAGGCTGTGGAGTTGAGCCCGAAAGACGCGCACACGCTCGATGTGCTCGGCTGGACGTATTCGCTGGCGGGCATGTACAGCGAGGCTCAGCAGATGTTACAGCAGGCGCTGGAACAGGACCCGCAATATGCATCGGCACATTTCCATCTGGCTGTTGTTTATTTGCAGATGGATGACCGCGTTTCGGCATTCGAGCATTTCATTCACGCGCGCGATCTGGGGAGCGCCGAAGCTGATGCCGCGTTGAGGCAATATTTCCCATAAGCCCGTATCGCGGCATTGATCTTTCGCGTTTGTATCGCGATATGGAATATTGCAGGCATTAACTCTGATAAAATTTCCTCATGCGAAGAATACACCTTTATCCCCAAAGAATTATTGTGCCCGTTCTTTCTTTCCTCTTTTTTCTTTCCGCCTGTTCCAGTTTGATTCCGCCAACGCCCCAACTGTCCTCGGGTTCGATCCTTTTTCAGGACACCTTCGAGACCAACATTTCCGGCTGGGACCGTCTCGCCAACGACGGCGGCATCATGGATTACGACAGCGGCGGTTTCCGCATCCTCGTCCTGCAACCGGATATGAATTACTGGTCCACGCCTGAGATGAACTTCGGCGATGTCCGCGTGGAGGCGGATGTGACGAAGTTGAACGGTCCCGATGAGAACCGCGCCGGTTTAATCTGTCGTTACCAGCGCGGCGATTATTATTTCTTTATCGTTTCCAACGACGGTTTCTATGCCATCGGAAAATTCATCGGAGGACAAACGTTGTTGCTGGGGCAGGTTGTGATGTTACCCGCCGATCTCGTCCAAAGGGATGCGGTGAATCACCTGCGCGCCGATTGCATCGGGAACACGTTGACCTTTTACGTGAACTTCAACCAGGTCGCCTCTGTTCAGGACTCCGATTTTACGAACGGCGATGTCGGGATGCTGGCTGGTTCGTTCACCCAGCCCGGCGTGGACGTATTGTTTCAGAATTTTGTGGTGCTGCAACCGTGACATCAGAGAGTAGAGAGTAGAGAACAGATAAGTAGTCTCCACTTTCTACTCTCTTTGGCTCTATTCATCTACTCATCTATCCTCTGATATGAAAATCTACCTCGATACCATTGGATGCAGGCTCAACCAGAGCGAGATCGAAACGATGGCGCGGCAGTTCCGCGCGGCGGGACATGAGATCGTCGCTTCGCCCGAGACGGCGGACATGGCTGTGGTCAACACGTGCGCCGTGACGACCAGCGCCGCCTCCGATTCGCGCGGACGCATCCGCCAGATCGCGCGCGCGGGGGTCGAGGAGATCGTCGCAACGGGGTGCTGGACAACGCTTCAACCTCAAAAAGCCCTCGAACTGCCAAACGTGAGTCGTGTTGTAATGAATGACCGCAAGGATCATTTGGTTGCCGACATCCTCCACTCTCCACTTTCCACTTTCGACCTTGAACCTTTATCCCGCATTCCTCTTCCCGGACTTCACCGCCGCACGCGCGCCTTCATCAAAGTGCAGGATGGCTGTGACAACGCATGTACCTTCTGTATCACAACCATCGCGCGCGGGCAGAGTCGAAGCCGCCCTGTGGCAGATGTCATTCTCGACATCCAGTCCGCGCTCGCTGGCGGCACGAATGAGATCGTCCTCACCGGCGTGCATCTCGGTTCATGGGGTTACGATTACAACTCACATGTCACACAACTCATCAAAGCGATCCTGCGCGAAACGGATGTGCCGCGCCTGCGGCTTTCCTCCCTCGAACCCTGGGACTTATCCCCAGACTTCTTCTCCCTCTGGACCGCTTCGTCAGGCTCAGCGCGGCGCCTCATGCCTCACCTGCACCTGCCTCTACAGTCCGGGAGCGAGTCCACGCTGAGGCGGATGGCGCGCAAGACCACGCCGCAATCCTTCCGCGAGCTGGTTGCCGCGGCGCGCGAAGTCATCCCCGATGTATCCATTACAACGGACATCATCGTGGGCTTCCCCGGTGAAACGGAGGATGAATTCGCCGAGACCCTTGCATTCGTCCAGGAGATGGAATTTGCTGGCGGACACGTCTTCACATATTCGGCACGTCCTGGTACCGGGGCGGCAAGGATGAAGGGGCAGGTCAAGCCCGGGCTTGGAAAGAAGCGGAATCACATCCTACATGATGCGCTCGAAGAGTCCGCGAAGTCCTATCGTGAAAAATTTGTCGGGCGGAAGATGTCCGTGTTGTGGGAAGCCACTTCGGAGATGGGCGAGTGGGGCTGGAAGATGGAAGGTTGGACGGGAAATTACCTGCGCGTGAATGCCTTTGCCCCGTCGCCGCGCTGGAATGAGGTGGATGAAGTGCTGTTGGAGGAGACGGATGGCGGCATGATGAGAGGCGTAATTACGAAGATGGGATAAGTGTCACTTTTTGGAAAGCGGGCGGAGTTGTACAATGGAATCATCTCGAAAAAGGAGAACATATATGACTGCTCAACTCATTGATGGAACTGCGATTGCGCAAAAAGTGCGCGATGAAGTGAAAGAGAAGGTTGCAAAGCGGCTTGCGGAGGGCAAGTCACAGCCGGGGTTGGCGACGGTCTTGGTCGGCGCCCGCATTGACTCGGCGACCTACGTCAGCATGAAGCAAAAGGCGTGCGCCGAACTGGGGATGACTTCCTACCATCACCCGCTCCCGGCAGATGTGACGCAGGAGGACTTGGAGAAACTGATCAAGGAATTGAACGCCGACCCGAAGGTGAACGGCATCCTTGTGCAGTTGCCCCTGCCCGATCATCTGGATGAAGAGCGCGTCCTGCAACTGATCAGCATCGAGAAAGATGTGGACGGTTTCTCGCCCATCAACCTGGGCCGCCTGGCGCAAAAGGGACGCGAGCCGCTGTTCGTCCCGTGCACGCCCTACGGATGCATCTATTTGTTGAAGGAAGCCGGTGTGAAGATCTCCGGCGCGAATGCGGTTGTGCTGGGACGATCCAATATTGTGGGCATGCCCGCCGCTCTGTTGCTCATCAAGGAAAATGCCACAGTGACCGTGGTCCACTCGAAGACGAAGGATATCCCTGCTGTGATGCGCGATGCGGATATCATCATCGCCGCGATCGGTCGCGCCGAAATGGTGCGCGGCGACTGGATCAAACCCGGCGCGGCGGTCATTGACGTGGGAATTAACGGCATCCCCAAACTGGATGCCGATGGCAAGCAGATGATCAGCCAGAAGACCGGCAAACCGCTCCAGAGACTGGTCGGCGACGTCAACTTTGAAGAAGCGAAGGAAGTTGCCGGTTTCATTACGCCTGTTCCTGGCGGTGTGGGTCCGATGACCATTGCGATGCTCATGGCGAATACGTTCCGGGCGGCTGAAATACAGGATAAGTAGCCCATAATGGAAACAGTTGGAAGCGCCGCGTGAAGCGGCGTTTCCTTTTTAACCCCGGCGTAAGGCTCTGCCAATCGGGGTATTTTGATATACTTGGAACATGTCACCAGACAAAATCGGCAGGTATCAGATCAAATCCGAGATCGGGCGCGGGGGGATGGCAACCGTCTATCTTGCGCGCGACCCGAGTTCGAACCGTGAGGTGGCGATCAAGGTCCTGCCGCGCGAGATGATGCATAATCTCATGTTCCGCGCCCGCTTTAAACGGGAGCTGAAGATGGTCGCTTCGCTGGAGCATCCCGCGATTGTGCCGATCTACGATGTGGGGGAGGATGACTCGAACCAGCCTTATTTTGTGATGCGCTACATGGCTGGCGGTTCGCTCGCCGACTGGATCAAGAAGGGGGCGCTTCCCCTGGGCGATACTGCGTTGATCGTTGAACAGATCGCGGCGGGACTGGAGTATGCCCATCGAAAGAATATTATCCACCGCGATATCAAACCGGATAACGTCCTGTTCGATGTGAACAATCACCCGTATCTCACAGATTTTGGGATCGCCAAGTTGACGGAATCGAGCATATCGGTGACGGGTGACCCGCTGGGATCGCCCGCCTATGTCAGCCCGGAGCAGGCACAGGGCGGGGAAGTGGACGCCCGCAGTGACATCTACGGACTGGGCGTCATGATCTTTGAAATGTTGACGGGTAAAAAACCCTATCAAGGTGACAGTGTTGTCGCCACGGCGGTCAGTCATATCACCCAGCCTGTCCCCGACATATTGAGGGAAAAACCGGATTTCCCGCCCGAAGTCGCCAGAGTGATCAAGACTGCGATGGCAAAGGAAAAGGAGCAACGGTATGCCAGTGCCGTGGAACTGGCGAATGCATTCAGCCGTGCTGTGTTCGGCGAAGACTACACTGTTCCAAAGTATGCGACTATTATGCCGGAGCGTCAGGCGCCCCCTGCTCCAGCCCCTGCCCGCAGGTCGACCGGCTGGGCGGCGGGCGGCGCCCTGCTATTGATTGCCATTGTTGGATGGCTTGGTTTCAACGGACAATTGCCGTTTTTCTCGGCGGCTTCCACAGTCACAGTAACCCTTTCACCGACAGCCGCTTCAACATCCACCCCGGTCCCAACCTCGACTACCGAGCCGACCGTCATTCCGATCCTTCCAACCCCAACGCCGACACCCATTCCCGGCGGTGCGGATTCCTTCGTATTCCTTTCGGGGAATCAGGTCTATTTGATGAACATCGGCGAGTCTGCCCCGATCCCTGTGCGGACGGATAATTCCGCCAAATCCGTGTGTTTTTCCCTGCAGGGCACCGATGATTTCTTTGAAGGTTTTCGGATTTCTCCCGACGGAAAATTGGTTGCCATCACCATCAGCCGCGCTTTGTATATCGTCCCCTTCGATAGGGACAAATTGACAGGTTCCATTTCGAGGAATGATCTTGTAAGTACGGATGATTTCTGCAAATATAGTTATTATGCGGTCAAGGATATCCGCTGGTCGACCGATATGGAAAAGGTCGCCGCACTGATCGTGGATACACAAGCCGGCGGCAATGAGCAGGTCTATCTGCTGGATATCGACATACCCAAGTGCAAGACCGTTGGCGCCGTCGGGATTGACCGGTTTCCATTCAGGCGTTTTGATTTCAACGGTTCATCCATCCCAAGTTTCGACTGGAACGGCGGCAAACTGTTCCTGGTGAACGACACACAGCGCAACGACGGCTTCGGGAACCTGTATCTCTACGACAGCGAGACACAGA
Organism: Chloroflexota bacterium; assembly: GCA_041302025.1. Lineage (GTDB taxonomy): Bacteria > Chloroflexota > Anaerolineae > Anaerolineales > Villigracilaceae > Defluviilinea. Next base: position 22,867 of record JBFYRY010000035.1, read on the forward strand.
CAGGCACGAAGATCAATCCCATCGGCGGTGTTTGCTGTTACCGCGATGCGCGTTTCAGCCCGGATGGGAGTCACATCCTTTTTGCCTTCCAAAGATACGATAGTACCCGCATCCAGTTGTATTACATCCCGTTTGACGAAATCGGCAAAGGACTGGATTGGAAACCCATTCCGGGCTTGGATGTCATCTTCCTGACGCCGCGCGACAAACCGCAGCCTGTCCTTCGCCCCATACAACGATAAAAGCCCCGCATCATTCCGGAATTTTTATCTGCCTCCGTTAAAGCGATATTTCCATCTCTTCACGCATGACCGTCAAACTTCCCCGTCTCGAAAGAGCGGGGTTCTTTATTACTACCCTTGACATAATACCATGTTAGTACTATTATGAATTTGATAATAGTAATCAATTCATTCTACCGAGAGGAGTGCCATGGTTGACTCACCCACCCTTACCAAAAAATTCCAGAAAGAGTTGAACGCGGGCATTGCATCACTTGTCCTGCTCAGCGTGCTGTCTAACAGCGAAGAACCCATGTATGGTTACCAGATCGCCAAACTGCTGGACGATTACAGCGGTGAAGCGTCCTTTATGAAGCAGGGGGCGTTATATCCTGTCCTGCGCCAATTGGAGAGTAGCGGGTTGTTACGAAGTACAGTGGAGCCTTCGGTCTCCGGTCCGCCGCGCCGATATTACGAGATCACAGCCGAAGGGAAAGAGACCCTCCTCGTCTGGCAGGGCGTATGGAAGCAAATGAAATCGTTCGTGGATAAGGCGATCAAAGGAGCATGAAGATGATCAAATCAATTGAAGAATATCTCGATCAGTTAAAAAACGAACTCAAAGATAGCGACACCGCCACGGTCCAGGATGCGCTCGCCGACGCGGAGGAACATCTCAGGACCGCGCTCGCTAATTCGAAACAGGAACAGCCCGAAACGTCCGAAGAGGAAGCGTTGAACCAGGTCATCGAGCAGTATGGTTCGCCGGATGAAACCGCGTCCGCATACAAGGAAGTGGAACGTCTTACTCATCCAAGCCTTGTGCGCGAAAATCAAAGGTCAGATTCGATGTTGGTGCGCTTCTTCGCGATCTTCGCGGACCCGCGCGCCTGGGGCGCGTTGCTGTACATGCTCATCGCATTTGTAAATGGCATTGTCTATTTTACCTGGGCAGTGACGGGACTCTCCTTATCCATATCCCTTGCCATCTTCATCTTTGGTTTGCCATTCGCGATTCTGTTCCTGCTCTCGGTGCGCGGGCTGGCTTTGCTCGAAGGTCGCATTGTGGAAGCGTTGCTCGGCGTGCGTATGCCGCGCCGTCAGATGTTTTCTTATCAAGGCGGGAAGTGGCTGGAACGCCTGAAGATGCTGCTCACAGACAAAAACAACTGGAAGATGCTCTTCTACATGTTCTGCCAATTACCGTTTGGCACGTTATATTTTGTGCTGATCGTGACGCTGGTCAGCCTGTCGTTGTCGTTCATGGTTTCGCCGATCATTGAAGGGTTTGTCCGGCAGGGGGTCGTTGGGGTTGTCATTGGCAATTTGCGTTACTTCCCTCCGCCCATTCTTTATCCTCTGCTGGTGATCTTTGGCTTCCTGCTCTTGACCGCTTCCATGCACCTCTTCAAATGGATCGGACAACTGCATGGGAAATATGCCAAGATGTTTTTGGTGACGGACTGATCCAGAAGGCAGAATAAAAGAAGGCGGAAGGCAGACTTGAGTTTCTGCCTTCCGCTTTTTATACCGACAATCTATTGTAGCCCTTCATGATATTCATCAACTCGTCATGCGGCAACGCTTTTACCGATAGTCCATTCCGCCCCGTCATATCCTCCGCCGCGATCATGGAATTGACGATGGCTTACTCAGGCGCGTTCAGCGTATCCAAAAATAACTGTTCAAAGCGTTCACTGTCGGCATTGACTGCCACGCGGATGGACGCGCCGTTCGCGCTCACTTGGGTTCGCCCGCTGTCGTTGCCTTCTTCCTCGATAACGATGAGCGTTTTTGTTTCGAAAGTTGCCAGCAAGTTTTCGGTCAGGATGGCAGCCGCAAGCGGATCCCAGAAATAGTAACCGCCTGTCCGAATGAAGTCATCATTCTTTGTCAGCAAGTCGAAGACAAACTGCGCTTCCGGCGTCTGGCGATCGTTTTTTATGCGTTTGACAAAACCGTTCGTCACCAGGGCGTGGTTGGTGGCGTCTAATGGGACTAGAGTGATTGGAACGCCGGATTGGAAGACTAGGGCGGCGGCATGAGGGTCCACATAAATGTTCCATTCAGCCGTCTGATTGTTGATGCCAGCCCGGGAATCTCCCACGTTGCCGGGCACCTCCACCGCGCCGCCCATGATGTAGATCATCTCGATTTTATCCTTGAGTTCGGGCGCAGCCTGCAAAGCCTCAGCCAGGTTGGTCAGCGGACCCAGGGTAAGGATCGTCGTTTTGTCCGATGAGGATTTGAGAATGGTTGTGAGCAATTCCACAGCAGAATGAGGTGCAGGAGAAAGGGGATTATCTGGAAGAGTGAGTCCGGCTAGGGCATCCACATTCTCGCGCCAGGCGGTCGGGAAAGCGTGGTTCCCCAGCAAGGGTGTCTCGCGCCCACAACTTACCGGAATATCCGGCTGCCCCGCCAGGGCAGTAAGGCGCATGGCATTTCTGATCCCCGGCTCGCAATGCGCCTCCCCCGCACCCGTTACGGTGATGGCTTCGATGCTGATATCAGGACGGTTGAGCAGATACAGGATCGCCATCCAATCGTCGCCAGCCATATCGGTGTCAATGATGAGGGGACGCGGCGTACCCGTGAAAGGTGAGGGTGTCGATCGAGGCGCTGGCTGTATTCCGCAAGCCGCGAGAACGAGCATCAGGCTGAAGGCAAGGATTTTTCGGATCATTTCAACCTCGTCTGATCAATAACCGCTGCATATCCTGCTTCAAGTTTGTGATTGGCCCCTCTATTGCAATCGGTTGTATTGCCTCATTATCTCCCTTAACTTGTCATGCGGCAATGCTTTGACCAATAGCCTATTCCGTCCCGTCATATCTTCTGCGGCGATCATGGAATTGATGATAGCTTCCTCGGTCGCGTAAGCGGAAGCGGCAAGCAATGGGTCAATGAAATTGTTGCTCAAAGATTGGATGAGTGCCAGACCTTTCTCGTTTCCGTGTGCGGCATTCGGGTTGGCTGTCGAGAACGCCAGGAAGATGTCGCCCGATCCGTTGCCGCCTAACGACCCTGTCCGTGCCATGCCGAGCGAGGCACGTTTGGCTAGCCGCTTGAGTTGATGGGGGAGAAGCGGCGCGTCGGTGGCGAGGATGACGATCAGCGAGCCGTCGTCCTGCTTGAAGGGATTTTCGCCATTCGTCCAAATCGTATTATCTTTGAGATGTTGTCCAATGGGAACACCTGCAATCGTCAATTGATATCTTCGTCCGAAATTGGTCTGTGCGAACGCGCCGACTGTCCAACCGCCGAGTTTCTGGGGAAGTTTGCGGGATGATGTTCCACTCCCGCCTTTGAACTCGTAACAAAGCATTCCCGTCCCCCCGCCCACGTTTCCTTCCTCGACCGGGCCTGATTCAGCGTTCTCCAGGGCTTCTCTCACGTGTTCGGGCTTGACGAAAAAACCGTTGATGTCATTCAGCCAGCCATCGGCAGTTTCCGTCACAAGCGGACATGACCAGCCTTGAAAGATCTTGTCCTGTTCGACCTGCCATTGGATGATCGTATCGCGTACGACGCCAACCGAATGTGTGTTCGTGATCCCGATCGGACCTTCGAGAAAGCCGCCCTCCTCTACCCAGGCGGAGCCTGTCATTTCGCCGTTGCCGTTGAAGGGAAACCAACCTGCAAACACAGGATTGTGATTCGTCTGTCCACGCGGGTGGATGATGGTGACTCCTGTCCGCGCCGAATCGCCTTCGATGATGGTGGAGTAACCGACAGTGATGCCGTCCACGTCGGTGATGGCGTTGTATTAGCGTGTCGAAGGATTGGTCATGGGGGACTCCTTGTGATGTGATGATGGTCTGCGGGGTACGAGATACGAGTTACGAGATACAAGTTACATACTGAGTATTTCGTACTGCGTAATACGCAATAAAACTGATCACTGATCACTGATCACTGATAACTGATCACTCGATCACTGATTTTCTCTCGCCAACCCAACCAACTGCATTGCCACACTCCTCATCACTTCATCGGGCGCGCCATCCACAGCCCGGGATTGGACACGTGTGTCGATCTGGTCGTTGACGTAATCCACGACGACGAACTCTTCGTGAGTCAAAGCTATTTCGGTGGTGAACCAGTCTAAACGGCAGAGAGAAGCGATGCGTCGGGTGATGTCGTGCAGAGGTGTAAGGTCATATTTGTTCTCTTCGGATGGTATCACGTTCGCAAACACATGAGTCAACGGATGCCACCAGCAGGGATAGACTTTGCCGACCGAATAGAACACGCGAAACCAGGCAGGACGTCCCTGAATGGTGCGGGGTGTGACGGTGGCTTGGAGCAGGTATTTCTGGTTGGGAAATTCCATGCGGGCACGCAGGATCTGGTCGAGGGAGGAAGCGCCGAGGATGACGCCCGCACTGCCGCCTTCGTTGGATGGTTTGATGACGAAGTGTTGCCCGAGCGGAGTTAAGTCTAGGTGGGGCAGGGCGGGTTGCTCAAGAAAAGGCGGGAGCAGGATGGTGTGGGGAGTGTTGATGCCCGCGCTGATGAGTTCGAGGTGCATGGTGGCTTTGTCTTCGGACCACTTGGAGAGTTCGGGCGGGTTGATGCGCCTTTTGTTATATTCCTTCGCCCAATTGTTGAAGGGCAGGAAGCGGTCGTCGCCCTGGGAGCGGTCGAGGAGCACGCTAAAGGAGTGTTCACCTTTATATAACGCGGTGACGGATTCGAGCAGATTTTCGGGTGTGACCTGCCAGAGAGTCAAACCTTGTTCAAGGCAGGCGCCTTCCACAAAGCGGACAAAGTCAATGTCATATTCCCAGTACCAGGGGAGGCAAAGATCGTATTGCATGAGTGCAATTGTACGGGCTTGTCCTAACTGATGCAACCTTGTCGATGAGCTTGTCTCATGCTTATTGAAGGACATTCGACTGCAATAACGGCAAAACTCCGAACTTTCTGCCGCCTTTCAATTTTCCGAAATTGGGTTGAATCCGTTGACGTCCCTCCCCCTCCGCTGTAAAATCCTAAGAATAGTGCGAAAGTACGGTATCCTTATGGTACCGGGAGGGCTTTACAATGAAAAAACCGCATACATTCATCATCTTATTTGTTCTGCTAGCGATGATCTTCAGCACATCAGGTGTTGGCATTACACATGCATCCCCTCTGCTTGATGTTCTGCCAAGCGGACTGAACGGCAACGGACCCGGCGGCGTGGGCACCACAGATGGCAGCAGCGTTTTGGAACTGTGGCTCAGACCAGATCGGGGTGTTTACACTAATAACCTTTGTAGCACCGCCGCGGCGAACGGTAACACAGTTTATTGCTGGGTTGATCAATCGGGAAATGGCATGAATGTGACTCAAGCCACTGCTACCAATCGTCCGAGCTATGTCACCAATGTGCTTAACAGTCAACCCACCATCCAGTTTGACGGCGTTGATAACTACTTTAACGTCCCAGCCGGCGTGATTCAGGGGCGCACTGCTTTCAGTTTCTTCACAGCCTTTCGCTGGAATGCCGTCAGCAATTGGCAACGGTTGTGGGACTTTGGGCAGAACACCACGCGCAACGGTTTTGTCACCGTGAATGCGGGCGGGAGCATACCACGCTTTGCCATCACCATCGGTGGAGGAGGTGCGGAGCAGAGGCTTACTTTCTCTTCGGCATTGCCCACCGCCAGCGCACAACTCATTGATGTGATCTGGGGACCGCCCAATGGAACAGGCTGGCGTAATGGCAACTTACAGTCTTCTGGCGCGGCTTATACCCTGACCCCGAACAGCCTGGGTGCGATTACTCAACATTATATCGGCAGGTCAATCTATCCTGACCCCTATCTTAACGCCAATATTGGCGAGTTCATCGTCTATTCTAGCGCGCTTAACGACACCAATCGAATCCTGGTAGATAATTATCTTAGTTCCAAATATACTAACGTCGCTTTGGGCGCCAATGATGTGTATGCCGGCGACACGGCGGGCAACGGCAATTTCGATCTGGACGTCGCTGGCATCGGTCAATTTGGCGGCAACCAGCATACCGCCTCCCACGCCGCAGGCATCATTGTTGTCAATGGCACCTTCCTGAATGCAAACGGGGACTGGCTGCTCTTCGGGCACAACACAGCCACCAATGTAACTACCACTGCCGATCTTCCCGCAACAGGCACTTGGCTCAACCGTTGGACCCGCAACTGGTACATGGATATGACCAATGCCGGCGTTGCAGGCGGGACCGTGGATATCATCTTCGATTTCAGCGATAGCGGCCTCGGCGGCACGCCGACCTACCCTGTTGGGGCATACCGCCTGCTCAGCCGCGCAGGCACCACCGGAGCGTTTTCGGATGTCACAGCCGCAAGCGGCGCTACCGTGGCAATTTTCGGCGACCAGGTCCAGTTCCTGGGGGTGAACGTAAGCCTGTTGGATGGGCAGAAATTTACCTTGGGCGTTGGCGACACTACTTCTCCCACCGTCGGGATTGTGGTCACAGACACCGCGCTGATAGCTGGTGAGACTTCGCTGGTGACCTTCACCTTCTCGGAAGCGGTGACCGGCTTCGATAATACCGACCTGACGATTGCCAACGGCGCGTTGAGCGCGGTCAGTTCTTCGGATGGCGGCGTGACCTGGACGGCGACCCTGATGCCCACAGCAGGCATCACCGACGCCACCAATGTCATCACCCTCAATAATACTGGCGTCACCGATATCGCTGGTAATCCCGGCATCGGTACCACCGATTCGAATAACTACGCCATTGACACCGCGCGTCCCACCGTCGGGATCGTGGTCGCAGACACCGTGCTGATAGCCGGCGAGACATCATTGGTAACCTTCACCTTCTCGGAAGCGGTGACTGGCTTCACCAATGCCGACCTGACGATTGCCAATGGCACGTTGAGCGCGGTCAGTTCTTCGGATGGCGGCGTGACTTGGACGGGGACCCTGACGCCCACGGCGGGCATCACCGACGCCACCAATGTCATTACCCTCGATAATACGGGTGTGGCTGATCCTGCTGGCAACACTGGCAGCGGCACTACCGATTCTAACAACTACGCCATTGACACGACTGCCCTTACTGTGACAGTGGAGCAGGCAACAACACAGGCAGACCCGACCAATGTTGGACCGATCCTGTTCACCGCCACTTTTGGTGAACCGATCAACACCAGCACCTTCACAGCGGCGGATGTGGTGCTGAGCGCCAGC
>JBFYRY010000237.1:0-6726 GCA_041302025.1 Chloroflexota bacterium
CCATCCTTGCGCATCTGTCCAGCCAGCCATAACATGCCTTCATCATAAATAAGGAACGCACGCACACCCAGGTCGTAACCGCGCTTGATATCTTCCACGCCGCGCAGGACCTGTTCCATCCCACGCAGGCGATAGCCGATGCGGGCGCCCTGCGTTGAAAGCACTGTTGCGCCGGTGTCATATGTGGCGCGCGGACCAGTCGACATCATCAGTTCAACGCCATGATCATGACACACGCGGCAATATTCCTTGATTTCTGCAGCCGTGTGGCGGAACATACCATAGGTCTCAGTAATGCGGTTGATGACAATGCCGTTCTTTTCAGCCGTTTCCAGCAGTGCAGCTGCGGTTGTTGCTGTGTTCACGGTTGGGTTCTCGATGCGATATGCTGCGCCATCTGGGAAACGCAGGTTCGAGGATGGCATATCGAAGGCATCACCTTGCGGCATGCCGATCTTCTTCAAATATTCACGAGTTGCTTCAAACATGTTTATATCTCCTATGTTAGATTTCTGAGTTATGCACGGTGAGCCGGAAGCGGTGGGCTATACACCCATACAATCCGGAGGGGTTCATCACCGATGTTTTCCACCCGGTGCTTTACACCAATTGGGGAATAGAACGCGGTCTCGGGTCCAATTTCCCATTCGCCCTCCCCCTCTATCACGATCTTGGCTCGTCCGCTGATGAGGAACAGCACCTCTTCCGACTCGTCATGCTGGTGATCGGGAATCATGCTGTTCTGAATTCCCCCTCGACATCAGCCGCTTTCACAAATGGCAATTTCTTCATTTCATACTCCTTATGACCTTGAAGAATAAAGTGTTTCACTCAATGAAACACCGTTTCGTATTGTGCGACTTAAACATTGTAGCAAATGTTTCACCTGATGTCAACTACTTTCATTCAGCGAAATTATCTTGAATCGTCACTTTCATGACACACATTCCGCATGATATATGTAACTTGACGCAAATCCGGGAGTGCAATAAAATGAAACAGATTTTCACCAGATAAAACAATAACTCTTGTCGATGGTTTTCCAGGCAGGAATTGTTTCATCACATGTGCTAATATGGGTAGATGCAAATCCAAAAGGAAGTACGGACACGTGCAGAACCAAACCTACCAAATCCCCTTCAGTAAAACACTATTGGAATTCAGTCTCCTTCCCGGCATGGAAGCGGATGTGGCTGTCTCTCAGCCAATTGTTCCCATCCAGGATATCTCTGCCGAAATCCGCTTCGCACTGGACCGACCGCTTGGTACCCCTCCCCTGCGAGAGATCGCCAAACCCGGCGACCGCGTCTGCATCGTCTTCACGGACAGCACACGCTCCAGCCCTGACCATCTGCTCGTCCCGGCACTTCTACTCGAATTGGAAAAAGCCGGGGTACGGGATGAAGACATCATTTTGTTATGTGGTATCGGAATGCACCGCCCTTCCACACAGGAAGAAAAAGTTACAAAACTAGGCGTGGACATCGTCTCCCGTTATCGCGTGATCGACAACGAACCACAAAACCCATCCGCCCTGGTGGATCTTGGAGTCACACCGGGAGGTGTGCCGGTCCTGTTACACCGTTCGGTTGTTGAGACTGATCTCCTCATCGCAACCGGCATCGTGGAACCTCATCAGTACGCCGGTTATTCCGGCGGACGCAAAACGGTCGCAGTCGGCGCGGCGGGAGAGGCGTTGATCGCTCACACGCATGGACCGGCCTTCGTCGACCACCCCGGCACAAGGCTCGGACAGATCGAGGGCAATCCATTCCACGAGGCAGTGACCGAAGCCGCACGCCGCGCGGGATTGAAATTCATCCTGAACGTTGTGCTGGATGATGACAAGCACGTCCTGCGTGTGACGGCCGGGAACCCGGAGTTTGCTTTCCAGGATCTGGTGAACTTTGCGAAATCTGTTTACGAAGTCCCTATCCACAAACAATACGACATTGCCATTGGCGGCGTGGGATTCCCAAAAGATGCAAATATCTATCAGGCAAGTCGCGCGCCCTCCTACCTTTTCTTTGCACCCACCCCTGTTGTACGTCCGGGCGGTTATTTCATCATCCCAGCCCGCTGTGAAGAAGGTGCCGGGGCTGGTGTAGGCGAACAGCGTTTTTTCACGGCAATGCGGGATGCTCCCGATGTTCAGTTCATTCTTGATGATGCCCGCCGCAACGGATATCCCCCCGGCCAGCAGAGGGCATTTGTCATGGCGAAAGTACTGGAAAAATCAAAGGTTGTCATTGTAGGAAGTGAATGCCCTGATCTCGTGAGAGACTGCAAGATGATTCCCGCCGCAAACATGGAAGAAGCTTTGCGAATCGCTGAATCGGATTTGGGACCCTCATGCAGTGTGTTGATCGTCCCCCATGCCATGCTCACTCTGCCGGTGATTGAGAAATGAAAGCATTACAAGTCGTCAATCCGCGGAAGTTCATACAGACACAAACGGTCATGCCGGACCTGAAAACTGCCGGCGCAGACCGGATCCTGGTCCAACCTGACTGGGTGTCGATGTGCGGCAGTGACATCCCTTTTTTCACCGGCAGTAAACGGCACAAATCCTATCCCCTGCCTGTTGGGGCTCCTATTCATGAATGTGTCGGGCAAGTAGTTGAAAGCACATCGACTCTTTTCCAGCCGGGCGATCGGGTGATCGCGATTCCCGAAGGCGATCAGGGGCTATCTGAGTTTTTTGTAGCACAAGCGCCAAAAGCCGCCAAATTACCCGCTGATTTGAACGACCACGGTACAACCTGCTTAATCCAGCCGTTATCTACAGTGATGAACGCGGTGGATCGTTTAGGTGACATACATGGGAAATCAGTTACTGTAGTTGGGCTGGGATCGATCGGTCTGTTCTTCTGCTGGCTTCTCAAGAAACGTGGGGCATCACGGGTCATTGGAATCGACCCAATTGCGCAGCGGTGCGAAGTGGCTTTGAGGGTGGGAGCAACTGCCAGTATAACGGGACGCAGTCTCGAGGTCCTGCATGAGGCGAGGCAAAATCCAGAAAAATGGGATCCGCCAGACGTCTGCATCGAGGCGGTTGGCCATCAAATGGACACTCTCAACGATTGCCTGTCATTGGTCAAGTATCGGGGAACGGTTCTGGCGTTCGGAGTCCCGGATCAACCTGTGTACGCGTTTGAGTATGAAACTTTCTTCCGAAAGAATGCGAACCTGATCGCCTGCGTCACGCCCAACTGGAGTGAGTACCTGACGAAATCACGAGATGTTTTTTTGGAATCGCGCGATGAACTGGAACCACTTGTGACGCACCGTTTTCCGATCCGCGAGGCGGCACAGGCATTCACGATGTACGAAAAACATGAAGATGGAATCATCAAGGCTTTAATTGACATGTCTGAGTGGTAACTATGGAATCATTGACCGAATTAGAAAAACCCGCTGAGACCGATTATCTAAACTGCATTCGCTGTGGGTTGTGCCTATCCGTTTGCCCAACGTATCGCGAATACCTGAGCGAGACCACTTCACCGCGTGGACGAGTGGCGCTGGCTCGCAAAGGATTGGAAGGACAATTGGAACTCAGCCCCAATCTCATCGAGCAGATGTATGGTTGTTTTGCCTGTATGGCATGCAACGAGGTTTGCCCGGTTGGTATCCGCCCCGCTGACTTGACTCTGGCAATGCGTTTTGTGCAGGAACAGCGACAACCCACAGGCTGGAAAAAGACATTATTCGAAGGATTGATTCCTCATCCGGGCCGAATGGAAACTGCAACTCTCCCACTGCGTTTATATGAAGCGCTTGGGATTCGCCGCCTGGTCTATGCCTTGAGGTTGACACGTCTTCTGCCGAAGAAGTTACGCGACATGGAAGCCATGCTTCCGCGCATGCCACAGAGACCCTTGCGTCAGGTGCTGCCTAGAATCACCAAGGCGCGCGGACAGGAGAAATATCAAGTCGGCTTTTTCCTGGGCTGTGCACAGAGTCTGCTTTTTGCGGAGGAAAGCGCCGCATCGGTGCGGGTGATGAGCCGCAATGGATGTTCGGTCTTTACGCCCAAAGAAGTGGAATGTTGCGGCATGCCCGCGCACGGCTACGGACGCCTTGACCTGGTGCGGACGCAGGCAAAGCACAATATCGCTGTGTTTGAAAAACAGGAATTAGATGTGATCGTCACCGATTGCGCCACGTGTGGTTCCACGCTCAAGGAATATGCGGCGTATCTCAAGGAAGATCCCGAATGGGCGGAACGGGCGAAGGCGTTCAGCGCCAAGGTCCGCGATGTGAGCGAGTTCCTAGGGGAAATTCCGCTCGAAAAGCCCAAAGGGAAAGTCGAGGCGCGGGTCACGTATCACGATCCCTGTCACTTGCGACGCGCACAAAAGGTTTGGAAACAGCCTCGGGACATATTGAAAATGATCGATGGACTCGAATTCGTCGAAATGCCCGAGGCGGACTGGTGCTGTGGTTCGGCAGGCAGTCAACTCATCACACATTACGAGACATCCACGCAAGTTTTGGATCGCAAAATGAACAATCTCGAAGGAACAAAGGCGCAGGTTGTCGCGTCTGGATGCCCCGGTTGTCAAATGCAATTGAACACTGGACTCCAACGGCGCGGGCTCAACATGCGCGTCGTCCATCCCATCACATTGCTGGATGAGGCATACGAGGCATCCGATGAATGAACATTTCATTGAACAACTGGTTGGCATTGTAGGCAAGAAACACGTTCTGCATACACCGGAAGATCTTGCCGTCTACAGCTACGACGGCACTTTTGCAGAGGGGCTCCCGGAAGTGGTGGCTCTGCCAGCTACAACAGAGGAAGTCAGCCAGGTGGTCAAGCTGGCGGCTGATGCACGCGTTCCGATCGTAGCGCGCGGCATGGGGTCCGGGCTGGCGGCGGGATCAATTCCCATGAACAACGGCGGGATGGTCATCAGCCTGACGCGCATGAACCATATTTTGGAGATCGACACCGAGAACGCCATCGTCCGAACGGAAGCGGGCGTGGTCACAGCGGACCTTCAGTCTGCTGTCGAAAAAATCGGCTTTTTCTACCCTCCCGACCCATCCAGCATAAAACACTCGACCATCGGCGGCAACATTGCCTGCAACGCGGGCGGACCACGCTGTCTGAAATACGGCGTAACTGGGGACTACGTGTTGGGCCTGACCATCGTTCTGGCAGATGGACGGATTCTGAAAACCGGCGGCAAACCCATTAAAGATGTCACCGGCTATGATTTGAACGGTCTGTTCACCGGTTCTGAAGGAACGCTGGGACTAATCACTGAGGCGCTTTTGCGTCTGGTTGCCAAACCACGCTACGCCAAGACAGCGCTGGCTGAATTCGCATCCTTGAATGATGCCTCTCGCACTGTCAATGCCATTCTCACGGCTGGCATTGTCCCTGCTTCACTGGAACTGATGGATCAAACTGCCATTGTGTGCATTGAAGAAGCCATGCATTTAGGCTTGAATACAAACGTGGAAGCTTCCCTGATCATCGAAACCGATGGGTCGGATGAACAGACCGTCACAAGCGAGATCGAAGCATGTGCCAGAATTTGCAAAGAGACAGGCGCCCAAACCGTGAAGACGGCACAAAACGAGACCGAACGCGCCAGCTTATGGAAGGCACGTCGTTCGATATCTCCATCACTGGCGCGTAAGGCACCCAATAAACTCGGCGAGGACATCACCGTGCCGCGCAACAAAATCCCCGAAGTTGTCCAACGCCTGCGGGCGATCAGCGCCAAACACGGTCTGCCGATCGTGATCTTCGGTCATGCCGGGGACGGAAACTTGCATCCAAATATCCTGTTCGACAAACGTGTCCCGGAACAATGGCACAAAGCAGAGCAGATGGTTGCCGAGATCTTCGATGCGTCCCTTGCTGTGGGAGGAACGCTTTCCGGCGAGCATGGCGTTGGCGTTCTCAAACGCCCCTACCTTGAGCGTGCGCTCGGACCGGTATCCATTGATGTGCAAAGGCACATCAAACAGGCGCTTGATCCGTTGAACATCCTAAACCCCGGGAAAATATTCCTTTCCTAAATCAATTGTTGGGAGAAAATCATGTCAGAGCAAAATGTCAAAGTCCCTGTCAACACACTCGTCGATTTCATGTTGGAAGCCCTCACTGCAATGGGCACATCAGAGGAAGATGCAAAGATCATCGCAGATGTCATCATCACATCCGATCTTTGGGGCGTAAGGTCACACGGCATTGCCCATCTCAAGATGTACCATGAACGCATCAAAAAGGGATTACAGCTTCCTCAAACACGAATCACAGTGATCAAAGATACTCCCACCACAGCCGTACTCGATGGCGGGAACGGGATGGGTATGGTTATCGGTCACCATGCAATGAAAATGGCTATCGACAAAGCGCGCCAATTCGGATTGGGCGCGGTCGCGGTTCGCAACTCGAGCCATTATGGCGTGGCTGGATATTATCCGCTGATGGCTGTCAAAGAAGGGATGGTGGGATTGAGCGTAACGAACGCACACCCATCCATCGCGCCGACGTTCGGACTCAAGCCGATGCTGGGTACAAATCCCATAGCTGTTGCCGCCCCGACAGATGAACCATTCCCCTACATGTACGATGCCGCCACCGCGGTCGTCCCGCGCGGCAAGATCGAAGTCGCCGCACGCGCCAACAAACCGATCCCTGAGGGATGGGTCATCAATCAGGAGGGAGTCTCAGCAACAGACAGCAGCAACATGATCAAG
>JBFYRY010000238.1:0-6171 GCA_041302025.1 Chloroflexota bacterium
CGCGGCTCACAGCATACACGGGAATCATCATGACCATCCACAATGGATGGGTGGAGGATTGCACGCGTTCATCCACGTTCCAACTCAAGCCATACCCGCTTGTCACATTGTCCACAGTGCGCAGGGTGATGTATACATCGTCGCCCACCCAGGCGGTGCGGAACAGGACGATTGCAAAAAGGAACAGGAGCAGGGCTGTAAGAATTTTGTTGCCATGCAGGCTGGAGGCAGCAATTCTCAATATGGCAAAGAGGGGGAGATGCGAGGGACAGAAAGAAGAAACCTGAGTTGGTTGAAATGCAAACGAAGTACGCAGGGAACTAATGGCTGGGACAGAAACATCCATGATCTTGGAATCGAACAGTGGACTGCCACTGCAAATCACCAATGGAGCCAGCAGTTGAAAGAAGGGCAAGGACAGAATAGATCAGCCCGTATCCAATTCGAGCCCCTCGAACATGAAAGTAAAAACATTCTCCCAATTTTCGAAGATGAAATAACGCAAGAGAGCATCCAGATCTTGAAAAAAAGTTTTGCGTCTGCCCAAAGCCTGCCGAATCGCGCGGTATTGCTCATCCACCAGATCTAAAATAGTGTGGAACAAAAATGCCAACAAATTTAGGGAGAGCAGCAGGGAAGCTAAATGCTGGTTTCCATGTCCGAAGTTGTGTTCAATATGATAGCCCTTGGTCTTCAATACATTGTTGTTCTCGTTTTCAACTTTCCAGCGTGCGCGCCCGTCTCGCACAATGGCTTCGACGGTTGTTTCGGTGACTTCAAAATCGGTGGCGAAAGCGTTCTTGTAGATCAGTTCGCCAGTATCTTGGCGGGTGATGGTCAATTCGCACCAGTTGACCTCCAGTGCAGATTGGTCTCCACGCAAAGCAAGTTTGTTGGCATAGCGATAGGTGTGGATTTCAGCGTAGCGTCCAAGCCATTTTCGTACAACTTTCGTTCCTAAAACACCCTGAGTCGCCAAAAAATCGACGGTTTCGTACAAGTTGGCATGCGAATCAGGCTTGCAGACCAGAATGAAGTGCAACTGTTTGTCTCTCAATGCCTGACAAAACGGTTGGCGACTATACAGATCATCTCCAAGTATCGTGGTGCCCCGTTGGGCATAAAAAGCGCCATGCTTTTCCACCCAGCGTTTACCTGCCTGGGTCTCACAATCTTGTTTTTCATATCCATCTTGGGGAACGATACACTCCGGTTCCAAGCTGATTACATGCGCATTGCCCGACTGCACGATTACCGGCGTCAAGACACTGTGAAAATAATTGGTCTCTCCATTCTTCAATATCCGATGACTGCATTGCTCGCAATGAACCTTCTTGGATGAGAAGTATTCTGTCCCATCGATCGCCACCAAGAACTGGTTCGCAAACGAACGATAACTTTCCAACACTTTTGTCTGTTCAAGTGCTTGAAAGGTTTGCCGATAGCAGCGCTCCAGCTGGCTTGGACTGATGGGATCAAGCAGATTCCGAATTTGGTTATCGCTCGGGATGTCCCTAAGTTCGAACAAATTCTCAACATTACTGCGCCCTTTGCGCGATTTTAGATCGCGTTGATGCGCTAGAAAGGATGGGCTTTGGGTAAAAAATACCGAGAAGGCTCCCATGCCTGCGTCTGCCAGATCATATTGGGTATTTTGCCCTGTCCGATGCTCTGGAAATTGTTCAAATACCTGTTCCAGACTCTTTATCATGCGGGTGAGTTTCAATTCTTCATACATTATGCCCAACAGGTTAGCATTCCCATCCTGTTTTGCATAGGGTCGTTTTTCATATTGAGAATTGCTGATCATATATCGTTTTACTTTTTGCTCCGTGTTTCGTACCAACCGACACGAACGTTCTCGGTGCGATGGTCAAAATCTGGCACGTAGGGTTTGATGTCAAGCAGAGGAGTGCCATCCAGTACATCCACACCCTCGATGGTGAGCACGTTTTCCTGACGAGATAACAGGCGAACAGTGGATATTCCGATTGGATTCGGGCGGCTGGGATAGCGAGTGGCAAATAAACCGTGTTTACGGTCATCCAAAAACGGTTTGACGTGAAGATCATACCCGGATGATTTATGGAAGACATACAGAAGATGAATGTGGGATAGTTCTTCAATATCTTTCAAGCCATCCGCAAACTCGGGGTATACCTCCACCTGACCCAATGCCTGCGAGCGCGAAACCTGGATGGGCGTTTTATCCTTCTCGGTAAACGGTGAATGGATGATGCCAATAGGGCGCATGATGAATTCTGTCATGAAGTATTTTCTCCTGATGTGCATACATATGAACGATCAACTTCACTTTTTGCCGAGTCACACTCCGAACAACCCTGATAACAAGAATACAAAGACCGCGCCCAATATAATCCCGACGGCCGTATAGTGTTGGTGTCCATGCTCGCGCGCCGCAGGGATAAGTTCATCCAGTGTGATGAACATCATCACACCACCGGCAAAAGCCAGCGCTCCGGCGATCAAGAAACTGAAGAAATTGAGAAACAAGGCTGCCGCCAGTGCGCCGATGGGTTCTGCCAGACCTGAAAGTATAGCCACCTTGAATGCCTTCCATCGACCTAGACCGCTCTGGCTAAGCGGCAAGGCTGTTGCAATTCCCTCCGGAATATTATGAAGCAAAATAGCCATCGCAATAAATATGCCGAATTCAGGCGTATGCATATAACCTGCCCCTACTGCAATACCCTCAGGGATGTTGTGGATTGTGATGCCAAGTGCGAGAAGCACTCCGGACTTAAAGAGCCGCTGATCAACAATCCTGGGATGCTGATGAAAATGACGGTGGCGATGCCTTCCAAAACGGGTATCGTGTTCCACGTTCTGCTCTACTACCAGGGCTTCAGGGTGCGCGGCCTCCACCTCGCCGAAGCGCATATGCGGAATGAGGACGTCGATCACAAGCATAAAGATTGCACCAGCAGCAAATCCAATTGTGGCTGTCAAATACCCCTGTAGTCTCCAGGCTTCATTAACCAATTCAAGAAAGGAAAGCGTGATCATTACCCCTGCGGTGACCCCCATCAGAAAGCCGAACAATCGTTTCCCAGGCTTGCGAATTACAACTATCAAACCGCCCAGACCTGTGCCTAAACCAGCCAGCACGCTAAGTAAAACTGCGTTCAAGATTGCGTTAGTATCGGTCACTGAAAGTCCTTCCAGTTGGATCTAAAGTTCGAATACCTTCTCAAAACTGTTGCGCTAACTTGGCCGTATGAGCAATTTGCTTTTCCAGCGCTTCGCGCATCAAGTCACACACACTCATGAGTTTTGGGTTGGCAACTTGATAAAATCTATTATTCCCATTGTAATGAGTGACTACGACACTGGCGTTACGCAAGATACCCAGATTGCGAGAGATCGTTCCTTGAGGCTGATGCGTGGCGGATGCGATGTCGTTCACACTCATTGACTTATCCCGCAGCAAATGCAAGATTTCCATCCTTAAAGGATTCCCCATCGCGCGTCACAATTCGGCCTGGATTTCAAAAAATTTTTCACTGCTCATGAGATGCCTCGCTTTTTTACCTGGTTGCTTGATGGAGATTTTGTCCGCTGGCTGTGTGCCTCATCAGGGTACACCGAAGGTGCTGCACTCCAGAAGTGAACGCCTAAACGTTCCACGATCTGAGCTTGACCGCTGTTTTTTAGAGCCGCCAAAGCCTCTTTCACCTGCCCAGGCGACAAGCGGATCAACGTCCGCTCGAGTTCGTCCTGCCGCATCGGATGGCGGGTGATGATGCCAATAATCGCATCCATCACATTCTCGTACCCGCTCAGGTCGAACCCTCCTTCGGCCGGATGCACCACCTCGGCAGTATTTCCCAAAATGGATATAGCCCGCATTAAGCCTTCGTCATCGGTTGGCTGCACCCAGGTTTCGGCTGGCGGACGCGTCGGCAGGTTGATGTGCACTGCATCCGGCTTAACCCTTTGTAAAATTTGAGCAATATCCTCAAGCGCCTGTGGTGTGTCGTTCAATCCGCGCACCAGCATTACCTCAACCCATAATTTTCCCCGATACTCTTTGCGAAAAGCAATCAATCCATCGACAAGCCGCTCAAAGGTAGCCTGTGGATGAGGCCGATTGATCTTTCGATAAAGCATCGCCGTCCCCGCATCCAGTGTCGGCAGGATTGCGTCAGCGACCATCAATTCATCGCGCACTTCTGGAAGATATAACAATGAGCCATTTGTGATGACTGCGATGGGCTTATCTGTCATTGTCTTGATCTGACGGATAAGCCATCCGATGCGGCTGTGCAAGGTGGGTTCACCCGAACCAACAAACGTCACCCAATTGATCTCGCCGTTCATGTGCGACTTTAGAGCCTGCTCCGCTTCGAGGAGTATTTCCTCCGCTGGAACATATTCGCGCCGATCATTTGTCAATGGCACGGTCCGCCCCAACTGGCAATAGACACAATTCCAGTTACAGGTTTTGAGTGGAATTGTATCGATCCCTAGTGATTGACCCAGTCTTCGTGACGGGACAGGACCAAAAATGTAGTTCATTGAATCCTTCTTAATTGTAAGCCTTCCGTGTCGCTTCATTCGTCATGGTCGGCTCCAACAGCGATTGCCATTCATCGTCATCTTCCCACGTCCCCAGATTTGTGTGCAGATCCAGATATTTTTCGGGGATGGGATGCGTGCCGACGACAACTTTGACGCCATAGCGTTTTTCGAGAAAGTCCTTGAATGTGCGAATATAAGGGCAGGGAGGATAGCCAACCAACAATCCAGTTGCCAGGTGAATGACCTGCGCGCCGTTCTTCACCATTTCCTCTCCCGTATATTCCACGTTGCCGCCCGGACAGCCATCGCAGGTGGTGTAGCCGACCAGTTCCACGTCTGAATCGGCATACTGTTGAAATGCACCTTCTCTATTTCTCATAGCCCGCAGGCATTTCCCGCCTGCGCAAGTTCGGTAGCGATTGCAAATGATGATTCCGATCCTGGTCGTGTTACTCATCTCTGCTCCTTTTCGTATCTGAACAGAATTTCATAATTGTCCCAGTCACTACAGGCGACTGGGACAATTATGAATACCATTTATCCGTGACCGTGCGCAACACTTTCGGCACACGGCGCGGCTTCTTGCAATTTACCGCCCAGATAATTTTCCAATGACTGACGCACTGTACCCGTTGCGCCGGTGGCAGCCTTGATGCCCAACTGCTCGAAAAACTCAATGGCGCGCCCACCCATGCCGCCGCTCAAGATCACATTGACTTTTTGTTCATGGATGAACCCAGGGATTTGACCTGGTTGGTGCGCCTCGGCAAACGGATTGGCGACGCCCTGCGTGGTGGTTACTTCGCCGTTTTCCATGTCTACCATGATAAAGAAGGGGGCATGTCCAAAATGCTGGGCGACCATGCTTTCAAGTCCGTTGTTGTTTTCTGCGGTTACTGCGATTTTCATTTTATGTCTCCTGATTGATTAGATTTTCAAGTTCTTCCGCCATCAAATGACCTTCGACAGCGATCTCTTGTGATTTCACGCCAGGTACTTTTGCTACGGCTGCCCTGATATCCAGAGCCAACGTCACTGCAATCGGGCAGACGAACGAAGACGGGCGGAATGTATAACGAACCTTGCCAAGCGCATCTGTCCATAGGTTTTCCACAAGACGCATTCGAATCACGTCGGTGTTGGTCTCCGGGTCAATGACGGTTTTTAATTTTTCCAGGATCGCTTCTTCCAAAGAAGTCTCGCTCATGGTTGCTCCAACAAAGATGGGATGATGCGCTCCCAAATTTCACCAATGGCAACACTCGATGGCGCTTGCGGTTGGAAAGCTGTCACCGCTTCGCCTGCGACCATTGCGCTGGCTACCGTTAAGTCAAACGGAATCCTGCCGACGGTTTCGATTCTGTTTTCGCGGCAAAAGGCTTCGATCTCCTCCGCGCCTGCGGGGTAGATATCTGCCTTGTTGATGCAGACCATCGCCCGCACGCCAAAATGTTTGACCGTCTCCAAGGCGCGGCGCATGTCGTGGACTCCCGCCACGGTTGGCTCGGCGACGATCAGCGCGAGGCTCGCGCCCGACACCGCCGAAATCACAGGACAGCCGATTCCAGGCGGACCATCCACGATGACCAACTCACGGTTCTCGTCCAGGGCTTGCAGGCGGGCGCGCTG
>JBFYRY010000239.1:0-6152 GCA_041302025.1 Chloroflexota bacterium
GCGCACCTTCGATGTGGAAAAAGCCGCCCAACAGTGGACGGTCAATGCCATCGGTCAGATGTTGGTGGCGCAAAAAGCCCTCGACCTGCTCAAGGCGGGGACTGCGCCCAAAATCATCAATATCACTTCCGAATCCGGCTCGGTCTCGACGATGACCCATTTCCGCGGCTACTATTATTTTGGCAGTAAAGCCACGATGAATATGTTCACTCGTTGCATGGCATGGGATCCGGATACAGCAGGGATCGTCACGATCGCGCTCCACCCCGGCTGGGTGCGCACCGATATGGGCGGAACAAACGCGGATTTATCCGTTACTGAATCTGCCGGCGGCATCATCAAAGTCATCTCATCCCTGACGCCGGATGATAACGGCAAGTTTTATACGTGGGATGGGAAGGAATATCCCTGGTGACCCCCTCCCAGCCCCCTTACAGGAGTAGGTTTTTAAGAAAAAGCCTCTGAGCGTTCGGTAAAATAGTGTCGCCAAACACACCGAACAATCAGAGGCATAACATTAATACCACAAAACCATTTCGCGACTGGCGAACAGTTGTTGAGAAACATATGGGGCATTTGAGTTCAACTCGGATTAACGTATTAGCCTTATGGAGTTACGGGATTGTTTTAGCTAAAACTTGTGGACTTTCGAGCGTCGCCCTTGCGTTGGCAAGCGACTTAGGGTCTTCACAGTTCTCCCTTGAACGCCCTATCCAGCACGGATGGTATCCCGCTCGCTGCGCTCGCCCTTTCAGGATGCTTCGGCGAGGGACGATGACAACGTGCCCAATTCCTCCCCCGCAGAGCGGACTGCAACTCCCGCAGCGTTATCATCCCCTTGCGTACGGCAGCAGCTGCTCACGGCGCAACTCCTTCATGACACCTGCGCCCGGCACAAGCGCAGTTGAATACACCTTGGGTACCCCGTAGCGGACTGTACCATTATCTATCCCAGTGCGCGCGTGCCCTGCCGTCGGTTTTTGTTATCGATCCAATTGAGCAGGTAGTAGTTGACCAAACCGAGCCCCGCCATGGCGAGCATGAAAGCCGGGTATGCGATCCTCCAGTTCTGAGGACCAGTCATCATGGACCACTCAGACATTCCGCCGATTCCAGCCAGGAGCGTGAGTGGCATAAAAATGGTGGTGATGATGGTCAGTCGCCTGACTGTCGCGTTCGTCTCGTTGGCGGTTCTGGTCATCTGGTTGTTCAACATCGACAGGTACATTTCCATGAGACTGGTGACGATATCCCGGTAAGACTCGGTCAACTCGAAGAATCCCACAAGATGGTCGTAGATGTCTCGATAGTGGAAGATCGCCTCTTCCGTAATAAAGGGACAATCTTTGCGGCAGATCTTGACGAGGATCTCGCGTTCGTGGAAAAGACTCTTGCGGAGACTCAACAGGTACCGACGGAATCGGATGAGCTCTGTGGGTTTGAAGCTTGTAACGTCTGCCAGCATCGCGCCTTCCACGCTGTCCAACTCGTCTTCGAGCGCTTCGATTGCCACAAACTTTTGATCCACCACATGGTCCAGGATGACATGCATCAGGAAGGACGGTCCGCACCGGGCATTCTCGATATTCGTTTCCACGATGTGCTCAAGACCATCCAGAAACCGGCGATTTTCGGAATTGTGCTGGCTGCAGGTGACCAGAAAGTTGGCGCCGATGAACAGATCGATCTCACCGATCGAAAGTTTCCCGCCTGAATAATCAAAACAGTTGAAGAGAATAAAGGTGCTTCGAGGATAGTCCTCAATTTTCGGAATTTCGTTTTTGTCAAAACAATCCTCGATGGAAAGTGGATGCAGACCCAGAGGTTCGATGAGTTTCGAGAGTTCCTCTTTGGTTGTCTGGCAGTAATGCAGCCAGACAGTTCCTCCGTCTTTCGCTGCGGCAAGAGCCTCTTCAACAGTTGCGACGCGCGAGAGTTTCCCTTCCGTAGTGATGTGATAGAACAATGTGTCAGACATACCTGCCTCCTTCGACTCGAAACGATACCTGCCAAATATCATTTACCTTCGATGATTGCGCAGGTTCCATTTAATTACCCTATCCGGCACGGACGGTATCCCGCTCGCTACGCCACCTGTACTGCACCGAACGCACGATTTGCCGAGCAAATCGGGTGCAAGTGTCGGGGACAATGATAACGTCCGCCCAAAGAATGGGCGCAATTCCTCCCCCGTCTGGGACTGTAACATAGTACCCGTAGGGTATATCACCCCCTTGTGGGGTTCCCGCAGCGATATCATCCCCTTGTGGGACGCCAGCCGTGGTTGCCGCAGGTCCCGCGAAAGCGGGAAGCTATCGAGATACGCCACGATGCGCTGCTTGTTCATGCCTTACTGCCATAGGACTCTATATCGAGAGATATAACATCCAAAGAAATTCCACGTTCCGTGCGATTTTGAACTGTCGTGAAGCCTCGTTTTAGATATAAACCTTGAGCATGAGTTGTCTCTAAAACAATTTTCCTACAACCTTCTCGGTGGGCAATCTCAATAAGTTTATCAAGTACAAGTAAACCATAGCCTCTCCCCCGATATTTCATTTTGACAGCCATTGCTGTGATGCAAAGTATTCTGCCATCAGGCTGGTGGGTCATTATGGGATTCTCATCCAGGCCTGGCTCGCGCTCCGCCAGCCATTTTTCCGAACAACCATAGGCAGCGATCTCATTATCTGCCACCAGAATAATAAAACCATCCGGGAACGCCGTCAGTCGGAGTTGAAAAGTTTCAGGCTTTTCAGCGGTTCCATAAGGGGTGAATGCCTCGGCATCAATTTCTGCAACTACAGAAATATCCTGATCTCTGGCATTTCTAACAAGTACCTTGGTGTTATCAGACATGAACTACTTCCTTTTGATGCTGTTTCTCGGTTGGATTAGGGTGAATGAAAGGATAACACAGCTTTCCCTCTTAAACGCGCTTCTCAATGGTCACACCTTCGGCGCAACTCCTCCCCCGTCTGGGACTGGGTCTCGATATGGTCGAGAAGTGTGCTCGCCCTACTCGACCATCAATCCCGCAGCGACGCATAGCTTACAGGTTCTTTAGGAATCTCAAATAGAAGGCTGCAAACACCAAGACAATGCCGATGTTCACTATCAGCCGTTCCCAGAAGTGATTTTTAAAGAACAGTAAATCTACACTAACGACAACGGCAATCATCACCACAGTGTAAAGCACGACAGACATGTTCCTTGTCATTTCAATCTCCTGTTCAAATAGTTCATCAGCCGCGCCTATTGCATGTCGTTGCAAGCGCACCCTTCGATAAACTCAGGGCAGGCTGTTGCGAAGCAATCCCCAAAGGGGACGATGTCTCCACTTGTAACAGGGGATTGCTTCGACGGAAGAACACCGTCTCGCAATGACATGACAATCACACCTCTCCCTTAAACGCCCTATCCAGCACGGACGCAGCAACGCGTCCACTTCCTCACCCGTAGCGGACTGCAACTGCCCAGCGACGCCAGCCGACCGCAAAGCGGGCGACGGGGGATTTTCACTCCACAACAATCGTATATTCCTTTTCAGCACTCTGCCCGATGACCATGGTTGAGAAACATGATACAGAGACTGTGAACGTGAATGTCCCCGTTTCCTTTGGGATACCGCTGATTTTTGCGCCATCGACATGATCCACGAAAACAAGTTCAAGCCCCGCAGGAAGAGTTCCAGTTGAAATGGACACATTATTCACAGGCGTGACGTTGTCACTGACGCGAATCTCAACCTCGTACTCCATGCCTGTTTGCGCGTTCGGCAGGGAATCGGGTTCGATCTTGAGCAGAGTAGTTGAAGGCGTAAAGATATAGTTGGGCGTGGGCGTCTCTTCCGCACGGGTGAACAGGGAACAGGCAAAAGATACCATCGAGACCAGTAACACTACCACCAAAAGGGTTGATTTATTGGCTTTATTACTTTTCACAATTCACCCCTAAACGCCCTATCCAGCACGGACGGTAACAACGTGTACAATTCCTCCCCTGTAGCGGACTGTAACGCCCGCAGCGACACCAGCCGTTCGAGTATTCGTGGTCTTATTCGTGGACGGTTTCTCTCTATCATCACAACTCTCCCTTAAACGCCCTATCCAGCACGGACGGCAACAGCGCGGACAATTCCTCCCCCGCAGTGGACTGTAACTCCCGCAGTGACGCCTGCCGCGGCGGCTTTGGCCAGGTGAGGGCCGACGACCTTCACCACCGCGGAAGGATCGCCTTGTGCGTACCCAGCCGCGGAGGGACCGCGCAGATCGGTGAACAGGTGCTCATGCGGAAGGATTCGCCCAATTGAGCCGCTCTCAATGGGCCCTCTGACGGTATGGATGTGTTTTTTCATTCTGGCTCCTTGTGAAATCCCCACGTCGCTGTGCCCTGTTCACAAAGACGCGGGCAGACAGCTGAAATAATTATCCTCTCGCAGAAGTCAATACAATACATCGCTCAAGGCGGCACCCATTGCATAGCATCCTGCGGACGCCGCCGTGCACCGCCATGCGGCATTGTCGACACGGCGGCGGGAGCACTTTTATGCACGAGGTCTTTTATTTGTCCTGAATATGCTTCTTGATCTCCTCAAGGATATCCTTCACTGTGGATTGGATCTGTGTCACAGTATCTTTCATCTGTTGTGTTCCGAAATCCTTTGAGTCGAGGAACATGTGCTTGAATGTTGCGTCGATCTGATTGATCTGTCGCACATAACCTAGAAAAACCACATCCACCTGCATGAGCTCGTTCAACGAACCCCGCACATTTTTCAAGGGGTTACGATAAAAGGCGCTCAATAAGATCGCCAGCGCACCGGCTCCCGCCCCACCCACACCGATCCAGGTTGAGAGCGTGGATAAGCCTCGGTCCAAGGCGAGGGACAGGCTGGCGATGAGTATCCACACCCCGATAACAAAAACCACAATATGCATCGCAAGGCTCAGCCAGAAGGCGAATTTGGCTTGTGACATCAATTCTTTAAAGTGAACGCGCACATCATTATCGGCATCCGTGAGGATTTGGGTGTAGCTGGCGAGTGCCTTGGCCCGTTCATTCATCAATATCTGGGCGGCTGCCTGTCCACCGAGCTCGGTAAGCAGTTGATTTGCACGCGTACTGACCCTGGTGTCGGGGTTGCTCAGTGCGTCACGAATTTCCTTTGCAGCAAGGCTTGGGTCGATGTGGCGCAACCCGTCCACAAGCAGGGCTGTATTCTGGTCACGTTCCAGCGCACGCGGAAGAAGCAATTGTATGCTTTTTTCCGCTCCCAGCATTTTCTTGAGCGCATTGGCAGCATCCAGCCGAATCTGGGCATCTGCATCTTCGATGGCTGTCAACAAAGCGGTTTGCGATTCGCTGGGCTGATCAAGCTTTATCAAGGCCTCCAGATAGAAGCGGCGGAGCGTCTGGTCCTTGTCATTGATCAGAAGTTTGCCCAAATGGTCTGCTGCCAGATTTTTCTGTTGTTGAAATGAAGCCAGCGCCTGGATGGCTTCCCAGCGGGTATCCATGTAGATGTTTGGATCGGAGGCGATATCCACAAGGGATGAGATGAACTGACCCTCGATGTGATTACGGAGCGGCTTCATCTTCATATCGTTGCGATTCCGAAGCGCACGCGCAGCCGCCCAACGGGCATCGGCGGAATTACCGTCGTTCAGCATCTTAAGCAGCTCGTCGGTATACTGGTCCTGATCGTTCGCCAGGAGCAGCCGGAACGCGGTGGCCCTGGGAAGAACATCCATATCTTTCGTTGCACCTTCGATCTCGGTCATCGGGAAGGGGGAAAAGTTCGCGGCATTGACCAGGGCAAAGTGACGCACCCAGGCGTCAGCTTCAGATTGTTCGTTGATATGTTTCAGTACTTCCTTTTTCCCATCCGGCAAGCCGATCTCGGACAACACGGAGAGTGACCATGTTCGTCGCCAGCGATCATTTTCAGAAACAAGCCGGTCAAGGAGATATTTTTCGACCTGATCCTTGTCTGGTCGGGCGGCGATCTTCTGGACCGCTTCGTACTGTTTTGCCTTATCCTTATCATACAGAAGTATATCGACCAGATGCTGTGTTTCAGGTTGTAGTTGAATTGACATTGCAGATCCTCCTGATTGATACGACGGGAAATATTACAGAGTATCGCATAA
>JBFYRY010000240.1:0-6137 GCA_041302025.1 Chloroflexota bacterium
CTTGGCTTCTCGCCTTTTTGCTTCCCTGAGTAAATCAGGATATGCCGCGTTTCGGTTAGTTTTTAAGGTTCCATGCCTATCTTTGGCGAAACTACAGTTTCTTATTTCAATATTCCCGATAAATAAAGGATGAAATCATGGCAGAAAAAATTCTTCATTCCCTTGATGGCGTACCGCAAACCCTCTTGATGACCCTGTTTGCGCGGGCACGTGAAACCCAACGCCCGGAGGGATCATTCAAAGATGAAAAAGCTGTGGAAATAGTCAATCGGCTTGATTGCGACTTTTCACGGTTCCAAATGCAACGCCATGATGAGATCGCTGTCATCTTGCGCATGCGGCAATTCGATGATCACGTGCGCGATTTTCTCATCCGCAACCCGGATGGGGTGGTGGTGCATATTGGCTGTGGGTTGGATACGCGTTTTGAGCGCGTGGACAATGGTCGGGTGGAGTGGTTCGATCTCGATATGCCAGAGGTGATCGATCTGCGAAAAAAATTTCTTCAAACGGAATCCCGCCGCTATCACCTCATCCCAAGATCGGTTTTTGAGTTTGAATGGATGGAAGAAGTCAGTTACCTGAAGCCGCGACCGTTCCTGTTCATTGCCGAGGGCGTTTTTGTTTACTTTGAAGAGACGCAAGTTAAAGGATTGTTCCTCGAATTCAAAGATCGTTTTCCCGGGGCGGAACTGGTCTGTGATGGACAATCACCCTTCATGATCTGGGCGAACAACATGCAGTTGGCAGTTGCAAAGATCAAGGCGCGTCTGCATTGGGGTATCAAATCGGGCAAGGATCCCGAAGGTTGGGGCCCGGGCATCAAGATGTTGGATGAGTGGAATTTCTATACCGAGGATAAAGAGAACTTGAAGGAGTTGCGATGGGTACGTGCCATTCCGGCGCTGGCAAAGGCTTCAGGTGTTTTCCATTACCGATTGGGATAATAAAATGGTCACGCAAAACGCCTCTGCTTATTATGTTGCCCGGAAAAGACGCTACCTTTGGGAGTTCGATCTCGTTGCAAAATCCGCCCGTTCCGTGTTGGATGAATATTTTGGTGGGGAAGCAAGTGCCTTGCTTGCTGAAACACGCTGTGAATTCGAGAACCTGATCCCCCAACTCCCGTATATCGGCGGCAGACAACCGTTCACCGAATTCATTGTATTTACCGCAATGTTCCTTGCGCTGCATCGCGTCAACAAGACCCATGGACGAACCGTGGAACAGACCGGTGAACTGATGTATGAAATCGGCAGAGTTTTCCTGAATTCCCATCCCGCCTTCCTGCGGTTCATGTTCGGAAGGATGAATTTTTCCCGTCGCTATGTCGATCGTCTCCGAAAAGGAGCAGTCGAATCACGTGAACGCAAATATCCTGAAGGATATGTCATCAACTTCATTGAGGGGGATGGGATGAATTTTGATTATGGCGTGGACTACATCGAATGTGGTTCGTGCAAGTTTCTCGCGAAGCAGGACGCGCTCGAACTCGCTCCCTATCTTTGCCCGGTGGATATTCTTTACAGTGAAGCCCTGGGTTGGGGACTGACGCGTACCATGACCCTTGCGGAAGGCGCTGAGAAATGTGATTTCCGATTCAAGATGGGCGGGAAAACCAACGTCGCTGTGCCGGTTGCCATGCGGGATTTTGTATCTCGAAGGAATGAATCGTGAAGACGACCGGATGATGCTGGGATGTAGTCACAGGGTGATTCATAACGGAGCCAGCCCGCTCGGTTGAATGAACCGGGTTATCCTCCGATGCCCGCGGTGGCGGTTACTGTATCAACGATCCCGATATGCCGCCTCCATCAACAGAAAGAACGCCTGTCCTTCGGTGGCAGTGCCCGAACGGTCGAAGTTCGGCGCACCGCATACCCCCTGCACGAGACCGAACTCGTCCACTTTTTTGTAGACCGCCTCGCGCATTGTATCAGCGGCTTGCAGATAATCGCTCCCCAGCCAGCCTCCGCGTACGCCGCGGTAAATGGAATAGCTCAGCATCTGTGCAAGATTGGTTTCGATGAAGGTATTCGGGTCATCGAGAATATCGTGGAACAATCCATCGTTACGTTGGTATGCCAGGCAACCATCGAGTACTTCTTGCACATATCCTGCCAATAATTCCTTCTCATCCTTCATCGTCTCAGGCAGGGAGCGAATGACACGCGTCATGCCTGCCGCCGCCCAGCCATTCCCCACCCCCCAGAATAGTTTACGCTCGTACTCCTGCTTATCATCGTCCCAGATGTGGTAATACAATTTCTTTTCAGGGTTCAAGAGCGCCTTGCGATAACCGATGATCTGCTTGACGGCTTCCTGTGGATGACCGGCAGTTGCGAGAAAGGGCGGAACCATGTACATTGCATCCACCCAAAGCCTGTTCTCGATGAAGTTGTGATGGATGATCCCCTCACGCGTTTTAGGCGCTTTGTAAAGCAGGAAGTCCAGCATGCGAGTGGCGGCTTTTCGGAGGGACTCGTCACCGGTGACCTTGGCGGCGAACAGAACCGGTTCGCCGTTCGAAGCCGGGTCTGCCACCGGACCGTTGCCTTCGTTCAAGCCCAGGCGACCGTCCTTGAGTTGATTGACAACAGCATCCTTGGCAAGCAGGACGACCAGATCGGTTTCGCCCAACTCCAGCAGTGCCTGTGATGCCACTCCCTGTTCCCAGGCGCGGCGTTGCATCGCCAGCATGGCGCGGATGACTTTCTGGAGGCGCTCATTCGTGTCCATATTGACTCCTTGTATTCCCTGCGCGAATGTGCTCCATTCGTCAGAGATAAGACTTTACTGGATTCTAACTGAATGCCCATTCTGGCTGATGATCTGTGAAATCAACTGGCAAAATGCCGGGTAAAAAAGTTATACTTGCGCTGACAGAAAAGGAAATGCCATGAGACTTGAAGAACTGAACTGGATGGATGTTGAAAACTATCTCGCGCACGATGACCGCTTGATGCTGGTCACTGGTGCCTGTGAGCAACATGGCTATTTGAGTTTGCTTACCGACATAAAAATCCCTCTTGCGCTGGCGGACGCGGCTTCGAATCGAACGAACGTCCTTGTTGCGCCGCCGTTGAATTTCGGGAACTCACCTTATTTCCGTGATTACCCCGGCACATTGACCTTGCGAGTCTCCACCCTGAACGCGGTTGTGGAGGACATCATCCGTTCGGCATATCATCAAGGCTTTCGCCGCATCCTGCTCATCAATGGACACGGCGGCAATGCTTCACTGCGTGTCCATCTCAACGATTGCATCAATGACATGCCTGGCTTGAAACTGAACTGGTACGATTGGTGGACTTCCCATTCGGTGGAGGCGGTTGCGATCAGACACAACCTCAAGCCGAGTCACGCCAATTGGCTGGAGGCGTTTCCGTTTACGATCGTCAGCGAATTGCCCAAGGAAGCCAAAGTCCCGCCGAGGGTTCCCAGCGCCATCATGGATTCCAAAACTGCCCGTGAAGTTTATGGCGACGGCTCCTTTGGCGGGGAATACTTTGTCAGCGGCGAGATCATGAACGAAATGTTCGCCGCCGCGCTGGACGATATTTTGATGATGTTGAAGTTTTAGGAGGGCAGTTTTCAGCAATTCGCGGTCAGCTTTCAGCTCAAAAGCTGAAAGCTGACCGTTGATTTTTTTTACGCTTCCAATTCGCCGAACCAGCCTTTACGTTCCATCCATTTTCCCGATTCCAGCATTGGCGAAATTGTCAGCGCCAGCCAAAAAAGAAAGATAAACGTATTGACTTATTTTTCGAGCAGCCACTTGAGTTGGAACTCCACTTCTTCTGATGAGTCGCCGCGCTCATGTTCAATGTTGATGATGGCGGTGGCGGGTATCGAGATCCGCTCCCCTGCCACCTGGATCTGAAAATTCTGTTCCTGCTCGATGCAGTCAGCAAGGCGGCGCAGTTTTTTGACGAACTGGTTCACAGGGTAGTTCTTCTCGACATCACGTTTGCGTTTTTTCTTTTGCGTTGCCATTTGTAATCTCCTTTAATCCTAATTTGGTAGTTTCAAGCGTCGCCACATGGCACGTACAACGGTGGATCTCAGCCAAAGATAAGCATAGGCAAGGAGCATGAAAATGTCAATGAAAAGGAACATGAGTTGAAGTTTCATTTTTTCTCCTTTCGTTCATGCCGGCAGGCGCTAAAACATGGGTCAGGTTACTCCATTGCTCCAAGCCAGCCTTTACGCTCCATCCATTTTACCAATTCGAGTACGGGAGAGATCGTCAGCGAGAGTACGCCAACGATGAGCCAGTCAATGAGCGGAAGGCTGAACGTATTGAACGGTTCATGCAGGGCAGGGACATATACGATCAACAGCAACAGGACGGCTTCCCACAGAATGGCGGTATTCAGCCATTTGTTCTCAAATGGACGGTTGAACACGGAGTGGCGGTCCGAGCGGAAGTTGTAGGCTTTGAAGAACTGTACCAATACCAGCGAGACAAAGGTCATGGTCATGGCCTGTTCCTGGCTGCGGCCCGAGTTCATCGCCCAGATGAACAGCCCAAGATTGATGAGCGTGGACCAAAGTCCGCCTGCGACCATCAGCGAAACCACGGGGCGGGTGAAGATGCCCGTGCGTTGGTTGCGCGGCTTGCGTTTCATCAAATCCTTTTCAGGCGGGTCAACCGAGAGCGCCAATGCGGGCAAACCATCTGTGGCGAGGTTGACGTAGAGGATCTGCACGGCGGTCAACGGCAGGGGCAAGCCGAGCAAAGCGGAGCCAGCCATCAAACCGATCTCACCGATGTTCGAGGAGAGCAGGTACATCAAGTATTTCTTGATGTTGCCAAACACTCCGCGGCCTTCCTCCACTGCCGCGACGATGGATGCGAAGTTGTCGTCGGTCAGGGTCATGGCGGCGGCTTCCTTGGTGACGTCCGTGCCGGTGATGCCCATCGCGATGCCAATGTCCGCCTTCTTGAGGGCGGGTGCGTCGTTCACGCCGTCACCTGTCATGGCGACGATGTGTTCATTGGCTTGCAGCGCCGTTACCACGCGCAACTTGTGAGCGGGGGAGACGCGCGCGTACACGTCGATGGTTTCCACTTCGCGTTTGAAATCTTCATCGGAGATGTCGTCGAGTTCTGCGCCGGTGACCACGCGTCCGTTTCTAAGCAAGCCCAATTCGCGCGACACAGCCTGCGCGGTGAGTGGATGATCGCCCGTGATCATCACTGCGCGAATGCCTGCGCTCTCGCAGACCGCGATGGCTTCTTTTGCTTCGGGGCGCGGCGGGTCAATCATGCCGGCAAGCCCGAGGAAGGTCATGCCTGTTTGCGCTGACTCAAGCACAGCGTCCGGTTTGGATGCGATGGCGAGCACGCGCAATGCCTGGCTGGCGAAACCCTGCGCGGTATCCAGCACTTGCTTGCGGGTCGAGCCATCCAGTTTTTTCACGCCGCCCGGGGTCAGGATCGACTCGCAGTTCTCCAAAATGATCTCGGGCGCGCCTTTGGTGTACGCCACTGCGCCCTGCCCGTTTTTGTGGAGGGTGGTCATGCGTTTGGATTCAGAGGTGAATGGGATTTCCTGCACGCGCGGATGGGATGTGTCCAACGTTTCTTTCTTAAGCCCAGCCTTGGCTGCGGCGACGACAAGCGCTCCCTCCGTTGGATCGCCTTTGATGTCCCAGTCGCTGACCGAACCGTTGTTCCCATTCTGGACAAGTTTTGCGTCCGATGCGAGCGTGGCGGCGATGAGCATTTGTTTCAATTCATTGGTTGGCTCAGATTGTGTCCCGCCGTCCGTCGAGAAATGACCTTCGGGCGCATACCCCGAACCGCTCACGTCGAAGACCTGTCCCGCGACGTAGATCTTGCGCACGGTCATCTCGTCCTTGGTGAGCGTGCCTGTTTTGTCGGAGCAGATCACGGATGTGCTTCCAAGTGTCTCCACCGCAGGCAAACGGCGGATCAGGGCATGACGTTTAACCATTTTCTGCACGCCGATGGCAAGCGAGATGGTCACGACAGCGGGCAACGCCTCCGGTACAACAGCAACCGCCAACGCGATGCCAAAGATGAGCATTTCGATGAAAGGCTGTCCGCGCAGAAGACCGAGTGCGACGATGATGGCAACGACGACGAATGCCGCGCGTGCCAGCACCGA
>JBFYRY010000241.1:0-6134 GCA_041302025.1 Chloroflexota bacterium
CAACCTCCGTTTGAGTTTTTATCATTATAACAACTGGACTGGACTTCCTACAAATAAACGTTTCCGAATGCGACAGGATTTCCTTGATCCCATTCCTTTTCCAACAAAACCAGCGACGCATCTTTCCAAGCCGGAACTTGATACGTTCCAAGATTTGTTTCCTCCCACTTGCCTACCTGCCGGATACCGGACAACCAATTGCAGACCACGCGAAGCAAGAAGTCATTGAAGCAACAATCACCTCCAGGCTTAAATAAAAACGGTCACGCTGGTGTACGTGACCGTTCCGTTTTTACACCTGTGGCAGACTGCGTTTCAAAACATTGTACATAGGGATGGCTTTGACCGCGCCTTCGACCACGCACGTCATCGGATTGTCCACAAGATAGGCAGGGATGCCCAGCGACTTGGTCAGCAGTTTGTCGATACCGCGCAGTAACGCGCCGCCACCGCATAACGCCACACCGCGGTCAATAATATCCGCGACAAGTTCGGGAGGAGTCTTCTCGAGCACGCGGCGACCAGTCTCAATGACTGCCTTCAATGGTTCCTGCAGCGCTTCGACGATTTCGCCTGTGGTCAGGGTAACGGGACGCGGCAAACCGGTGACTTGATCCTGTCCCTGCACTTCCATGCTGTTTTCGGTATCCTGCGGCACGGCGGCTCCGATCTTCGTCTTGAGATGTTCCGCCGTTACCTGACCGATAATCACCCCGTACTTTCTCCGCACATAATTGACGATGGCTTCATCGAGGTCCATGCCGCCCGCGCGCAATGTCTCTGCTGAAACAATGCCGTACATCGCCATGACAGCCGCTTCCGTGCATCCGCCGCCGAGGGTGATGACCATGTTTCCAGACGGGGAATTGATCGGGAGGTCCACGCCGAGAGCCGCCGCAAGCGATTGCTGGATCAGGTATGCCTCGCGGCTCCCCGCCTCCAGCACCGCTTCATTGACGGCGCGTCTTTCCACACTGGTAACGCCATACGGGACGGAAATCATCACGCGAGGACGGAATATCCGCATCGATCCGCTGACCTTGTGGAGCAGGTAGGAGAGCAGGGTTTCTGTGATCTCATAATCTGCGACCACCCCGTTCTTGAGAGGACGAGCCACCTCGATGGTTTCAGGGACGCGCCCGTACATATCAAGCGCCTCCTGCCCCACTGCCACCATCTTCTGGTCGTCCACTTCAATGGCGACAATGGTCGGCTCTTCCATCAGCACCTGTGTGCTGTCGGCGAGACGCGTGAACATTGTACCCAGGTCTATGCCCAGATCTTTCGAGAACATTGCCACGTGGGTCTAGGACTCCGAAATTGGCATGCGTGTCCCGCGACGATAACGACGGGCCGCATCGAGACGCAAATTGGAACGGCGCAACGCCGCTTCCATCGCAAGGTAAGCATCCGTATCTGCCGGAATGCCCCTGGCAAGGACTTCTTCAGCGCGCTTGCGGGCTTCTTCTGCGCGATTCACATCGATCTCCTCGACGTTTTCCGCCGCATCCGCAAGGACAGTGACAATATCAGGCTGGATTTCCGCCACGCCGCCGGCAACAGTAAACAATTCCTCATGCCCGCCTTTACGGACCTTGATGATGCCGTACTTCAATGTAGTGAGGATCGGCGCATGTCTTGGAAGAATTCCCATCTCGCCATCCGTACCGGGAATAACGACAATGTCAACATCGCCCTCGAATACGGTACGGTCCTGAGAAACAATTTCACAACGAATGGTCATTACGCTACTCCAGTGAGATACTGCCCAGCGTTCTTTCGCTGGGCAGTGAACACTTGATTATTCTATCCCATCTTCTCTGCACGAGTGCGCACATCTTCGATCGTGCCTGCCATCATGAAAGCCTGTTCAGGCAGGTCATCGCATTTGCCGTCCAGTATCTCGCGGAAGCCGCGGACGGTGTCCTTGAGCGGGACGTAAGCGCCGGGAATGCCCGTGAAGCGTTCCGCCACATAGAACGGTTGGGAGAAGAAGCGCTCGATCTTGCGGGCGCGGGAGACAATGAGTTTGTCGTCTTCGGAAAGTTCATCGATACCGAGGATGGCGATGATGTCCTGCAAGTCCTTGTAGCGTTGGAGAACGCGCTGGACTTCGCGCGCAGTTCGGTAGTGTTCATCACCCACGATATTGGGATCAAGAATACGGGAGGTCGAAGCGAGCGGATCCACGGCAGGGTAAATACCCTTTTCCACGATGGAGCGTTCGAGAGCAATGGTCGCATCGAGGTGGGTAAAGGTCGCCACAGGTGCGGGGTCGGAATAGTCATCGGCGGGCACGTACACCGCCTGCATGGATGTGATCGATCCGGTTCGGGTGGAGGTGATGCGTTCCTGCAATTCACCCATTTCAGTAGCCAGGGTAGGCTGATAACCCACCGCGGAAGGCATACGACCAAGCAGTGCGGACACTTCGGAACCGGACATGGAGAAGCGGAATATGTTATCGATGAAGAGCAGCACGTCCTTGCCCTGATCGCGGAAGTATTCCGCCATCGAAAGAGCGGTCAACGCCACGCGCAAGCGCACGCCGGAAGGCTCGTTCATCTGTCCATAAACCATGACGGTATCCTTCATAACACCGGATTCGATCATTTCACGGTAGAGGCCAGTCCCTTCGCGGGTGCGTTCACCTACACCAGCAAAAACGGAATTGCCTTCGTGAACGGACGCCACAGAGCGGATGAGTTCCATGATGATAACAGTCTTGCCGGTTCCGGCGCCGCCGAAGATGCCGGTCTTGCCGCCTTTGGTGAAAGGGGCGATAAGGTCAATGACTTTCACGCCAGTTTCGAAGATGTCCACGCGGGTGGATTGTTCTGAAAACAAAGGCGCCGGGCGATGAATGGGATAACGAAGTCCCACCTGAATATCGCCCTTCTTGTCGATCGGCTTGCCCAATACGTTGAAGATGCGTCCCAGAGTTGATGGTCCGACAGGAACCGAGATGGATGCACCGGTGGCACGGGCGGGAACACCGCGCTGCAAGCCATCGGTGGAGTCCATCGACACGGTGCGGACCCAGCCATTACCAAGATGTTTCTGCACTTCGAGAACAAGTGGATCCTTTCCCTCGCGGTCCACTTCGATCGCTTCGAAAAGTGCGGGGATGTTCCCTTCGGAAAATTCCACATCCACCACACCACCCAGAATTTGTACGACACGGCCGTCTGTGTTTGCCATGATTGCCTCCAATTATTTCGTCGCGGCAAGCGCTTCCGCACCGCCGACAATATCCAGAATATCGTTTGTAATGGTTTGTTGTCTTACCTTGTTATACGCCAGTTGCAGTGCACCGACAAGTTCCTTGGCATTGTCGGTCGCGTTGCGCATGGCGATCATACGTGCCGCGTGCTCGCTCGCCTGTGACTCAAGGATGGCTTGATAGACCTGCAATGCCGTAAAGCGCGGGATGATCTCATTGAGGATCTCGTTCATATCCGGTTCATACTCATACGCGGCATGCAGACCGTTGTGCTGTTGCGAAAAATCCTTGACCAATCCATCGCTGACAAGTTCCAACGGCAGGAGTTTCTTGACAGTTGTGATCTGGCGCGCCATGCTGACAAAGTCGGTGTAGACCAAAAAGACTTCGTCCACTTCGCCTTTCATGAACTCATCCACAGCAAGGCGTCCGATGGCAGAGACATCTGCAAAGGTGGGAGCAGCGGGAAGGTTACTGAAATCCGCCATCACATTTTTGCGGCGGCGGAATAGCAGGTCACGACCCTTGCGGCCGACAGCGATAAATTTAACGGGAACAGGATTTTTGTCGAAGCGTGAAGCGACAAAACGGACCACGTTCGAGTTGTATGCGCCCGCCAATCCACGGTCGCCTGTGATGACAACGACCAGCGTCTTGTTCACGGATTTCCGGTCGGCAAGAAGCGGGTGCAGGGTATCGCGCCCGGGTTGTTCGGCAACGTGCTTGAGTACCTGCCAGGCTTTGGTCGCGTAGGAACGGGTTGCTGTTACTGCGCTGATCGCCTTGCGAACCTTGCTGGCGCTGACGGTTTCGAGGGCACGCGTGACCTGCGAGATATTTTTTACGCTCCGAATTCGGAGCCGCATTTCACGAGCAGATGCCATGACTTATGCCTGCCATCCGGCGCGGAAGCCTTCCAGCGCCTTTATCAATTTTTCTTTTGTCTCATCTGTAATGCGTTTCTTTTCGAGGATGTCTTTACCGATCTCAGGATGAGAAGTTTCCATGTAACGGATGAGATCCAACTGCCATTGAGCCATCTTTTCAACAGGGACACTGGAAGCAAATCCGTTCGTGCCTGCGAAAATGAGCATGACCTGATTCTCAATATCCACGGGGGCATATTGTGGTTGTTTGAGAATTTCCTGCATGCGCTGACCCTGATTGAGCTGGTTCTGCGTGTTCTTATCGAGGTCAGACGCCATGAGGGCGAATGCCGCCAACTCACGATACGCCGCCATGTCGAGACGCAAGCGACCCGCCACCTGCTTCATGGCTTTGGTCTGGGCGTCACCACCCACGCGCGAAACCGAGATACCCACGTTCACCGCGGGACGAATACCTGCATTGAACAGGTTGCCTTCGAGGTAGATCTGACCGTCTGTAATGGAAATAACATTCGTGGGGATGTATGCGGAAACGTCACCAAGCAGTGTTTCGATAATCGGCAGAGCGGTCAACGAGCCACCGGTACCTGCAACTTTTACAACCTTGTGATTGTCAGCCTCGTTCATCGCCTTGAGCGCCTCCCCCGCATCATGGATTGACATCGGCCCTTTATAGACCTTGCCGTCAACGCCATCTTTTTCTTCAGCGTCGCCGCTGAAATCCTTTTTCGTGATTACGTAACTATTGGCGAGACGTGCCGCGCGTTCCAGCAGGCGGGAGTGGAGGTAGAACACATCGCCGGGATAGGCTTCGCGTCCAGGAGGACGACGAAGAAGCAATGAAACTTGTCGGTATGCCCAGGCATGTTTTGAAAGATCATCATAAATGATCAAAGCATCGCGCCCGCTTTCCATGAACTCTTCACCCATCGCGCAACCAGCGTATGGAGCAATGTATTGCAAAGCGGCCGATTCTTCAGCGGATGCGACAACGATAATGGTGTGATCCATCGCGCCGAATTTTTCAAGGATGCCGACGGTACGGGCAACAGCGGCTTTCTTCTGACCTATCGCCACGTAGATACAAACAAGGTTTTTGCCTTTTTGGTTGATGATCGTGTCGATCGCCACCGCGGTCTTGCCAGTCTGGCGGTCGCCAATGATCAACTCGCGTTGACCGCGTCCAACAGGGATCATCGAGTCGATGGACTTGATGCCGGTCTGCACTGGGGTATCCACATCCTGACGTTCCACCACACCCGGAGCAATGCGCTCGATGGGACGAAAGCCTGTTGTGGCAATAGGTCCCTTGGCATCGATGGGCTGGCCCAGGGCATTGACCACGCGTCCGATCATGGCATCACCTACCGGGACGGAAGCGATGCGCCCAGTTCCGCGTACGGTCATGCCTTCGATGATGCCCTCGTATTCACCCATTACGATCACACCGACACTATCCTTCTCAAGGTTGAAAGCCGTTCCCATTACCCCATTGGCAAACTGCACAAGTTCCTGAGCCCGGATGTTCGCAAGACCCTTCACGCGTGCGATGCCGTCGCCCGCCTCGACCACAGTACCAATATCACTGACACCGAGTTCGGGCTCGAAAGATTCAATTTGCTTTTGCAAATCACCTGCTATTTGCTTGATCAGGTCTGTCATTATTCCTCCACGCCAAAATATCGTTTTTACGTACAAGAACCCGGATAAGATCGTTATCCGGGCATATTGGGTATTTTTGCGCATCGTCCCTTCGTGAGGAGGCGCACAATCGGGGGTAATAATACCTGAAAGGCTCATCATTGTCTAGTTACAATCATCCATGGTCAACATAACCCTTGTCAAGAGGGCGTGTTGTAATATACTCGAAAGGCATTACGAAACAACAGAGGAGCATATGAAAAGATATTGGAAGATCGCCGTTCTTGCCAACATCAAGGATGAATCCAAGCCCAAACCGGAGGGTGTCCCGCCGGATGCCTTTGCGGATTTTGACCACATCGAGACGATCGACTCGATTCGCG
>JBFYRY010000416.1:0-2778 GCA_041302025.1 Chloroflexota bacterium
GTGTTTTGCGCGGGATTAAAGCCCAGGGCGTATTGCACAGTCGGGTCGGCATCCAGTTTCATGCCAATGTTCAGTCGATTCAAGTAAACAGAGGCGATCTGCGGGGCTTCTGCATCCTGTATTGATTCGCGTTCGACGATGGAAGCAAGCGTCACGGCCTGATAAACGGTCAAGTTCTGGCGGGAAAAACCTTCGGTCAAATCTGCGGTAAGGTGCAGGGAAAAATTACGCGTTAGCTCTTCGACCAATCTTTCGGCGTCTGTTGCGCGCGGCAGGATGTAAGCGTCGGGATAAAGGAATCCCTCGGTTGAAACAGCGTCAGGCATGGAGTCCAGATAATGCGGATCACGCGCGGATTCAAGAAACTGTTCGGGTGTGGAATCCAAGCCGGAGGTTGGGAGAGAAGCGGCAATTTCCTCCATCCGCCAGCCGGGCAAAACGACAAAGGTCACCTGCGCGGGCGTTGAATCCTGCAACTCGCGCGCGATATCTACGATGGACATCGCCGAACTTAATTCATAGATTCCGCTTTGAATGGAAGTATCCAGCCCGGTATAGATCAAATAATCAACAAACGCGGACGTATCACGAATGATGCCGAATTGTTGCAGGTTGTTCGCGATGATGAAAACCGGCTGCCCATCTTCAACGATAAAAATTTGCGTGCCGCCATTGGGATCAAGCGGCTCGGTAAGCAAACCGTCATGCCAAAGCAGCTTTGTTGAATATTCATAGACTTGCGCGAACGTAAGCGCGTCGGACGGCGGACCATAGCGCCGCGCCGCGCGCGATGGAACGGAGAAAAAAATAAACACAAATACTACAAGTACAATGACAACGAAGATGGGAATTAGACGACGCATACGATTTACGATTTTTGATTGACGATACTACGACACGGTGAGCGAAAGACGAACCGTCAGTACAAGTTTACGATTGATGGTTGTGTCGAGTCTCATAAAGTCGTATCCACAGAACTTTAACAAAGTCTCACAAAGTCGTATCAGGGTAAGCAAAGGGGAGCGCTAGCTGATAGGCTATGTAAAGCATTGCGCATCAACGCCGACTTGGTCAGGCCCTGGACATCCAGTTGAAAGGTGGTAGCGCTCTTTTCAGGCAGGCAAATCAGTTTACGGGTAGCGCCGTCAAATGTGATTTCCAGGGTCTGTTCGGCAAAGCGTGTTGTGGCATTGTAGACATAGCCGCCGAGAGAAAATGTTCCGACCGAACTGACCTGCCGAAACCAACGGCCGCTTTGCAAGTAATCGTAAACGCGTTGCATATCGAGCAGTTGCTCTTCTGCCTCCAGACAATAGGAACGGCTGGAATGCCTAGCCAGCGGAAAGGCCCGAAAGGGAGGCTGCCCATTCAATGCACGGGTTGGGTACTCCTGATTAAGAAAGAGCATGCGCGCCTGCAAACTGCGCTGAAGTTCGGGCACATCGGCAAAGGTCTGACCCTCGAAAGCCTGCCATGCGATGGTTTGATGATGGCGTTCAATCCGTGAATGCTCCAACGGCGGTCTTTGGTGAATGAAGCGCACCTGAACACCCAGCCCAATCAACCAGAGATGGATGCCGCTCGGGAAAGGCGAGGCGCTCTTGTTATCATAAAAGGCGCTATCGTGATCCAGACTGATCTGCTCTGGGAAACCATAGCGTATGAAGGCCCGCCGCAAGACCCGCTGATATTCTTCCGACTTGGGGTGGCTGGTATTCAGACAAGCATGGTTGTCAATGCTGGTGTGGCTATAGCTATCCAGCAGGTTAATAAAGGATACTTTGCCCAATCCGGCCACCGTGGTTACACCCTGAGCATCCATCTCCCATTCCTGATGCGGACGTTGCAC
The DNA here is from genome assembly GCA_041302025.1 of Chloroflexota bacterium. Lineage (GTDB taxonomy): Bacteria > Chloroflexota > Anaerolineae > Anaerolineales > Villigracilaceae > Defluviilinea. The sequence goes on from JBFYRY010000416.1 coordinate 1,850, forward strand.
TGGCTGTGTTTTGGGTTCTGGCAAATCCTGATGGCACTCATACTTGCGAACTTTCTTCTTTTCCTTCAGATATGCCGCAATCCGCGCACGGCTTGGGATCGCCTGACCGGCAAAACGCACATCTTTCGCCATTTCCAGCCGCAACGTTTGCGCACCCCAACCGGGATGTTTTTCTCGCAATTCGAGTAGAGCGTCTTTCATCTCTGCTGATGTTTGTGCCAGCGCCCCAGCCGCCGGTCGACCCATTTGGCTGAATAAGCCTGCTCGACCTTCTCGCAGATACCTTTGTCGCCATTTGCGCACGGTCGCCAAGGGGCGCCCCAATTCATCGGCTATCTCACGGCTACTTTTTCTTGCATCCACGCGCTCGGCAATGGTTACTCGCTCTTCCAGAGTTGTTGCTTGTCCTTTTTGACTCATCGTATTCATCCTGCCTTTGCTTTTGCTTTGTAGACAGGTGATACGACTTTTCGAGACTTTTGTTAAGGCTTACGTATACGACTTTATGAGATTTGACACATGCCCACCGAAGAAAAAGAACTGGAAGAACGCTTTGATAAAGCATTGAAGTCCATACGCGCCCGCGCAAAAAAGTTAAACATTACCGACGAAGACATCGAAGCTGAAATCCGCGCAGTGCGTGAAGGCAAATAATGCGCGTGGTTCTGGATACGAATATTTTTATTTCCGCTGTAATGGGCGGAGACTGGGTATCATCCTTGATGAATGGAAAGCGGGAAAGTTCACGCCCATCATCACAGATTCCATCGCCCATGAGTATCTTGAAGTCATCAATCGTCCCAAATTCAAAATTCCGCAGGGTGAAATCGTAATAGCCACAGATTATCTTTTGCAGCTTGCTGAATTTGTCACGCCGGAAGAGGAAATCGAAACCGCCCGGGGACTCCCCGTGGACTTCGTCTCCATGA
>JBFYRY010000036.1:0-20276 GCA_041302025.1 Chloroflexota bacterium
GGATTAGAACCCGTTCTTTTTGATGACGCCTTTATACCATTTGGCGCTGTCTTTCAGATAGCGTCTCTGGGTTTTATAGTCCACATAGACAATGCCGAAGCGCTGGCTGTAGCCATGACTCCATTCAAAGTTATCCATCAGCGACCAGACAAAATATCCCGCCAGCGGAACCCCCGCCTGAATGGCGCGGTGGGCGGCAGCAAAGTGTGTTCGCAAATAATTTGTGCGGAGTTCGTCCGGGACATTGCCGTTCTCATCTGGACCCATGGAATAGCTCGCACCGTTCTCAGTGAGGTAGACCTTGAGCGGCTGATAATGGAAATACGCCCGCGCCAAAATACCCGTCAGGCCTTCCGGGAAAATCTCCCAGTCCATTTCCGTCCAGTTCTCGGGAGTCTTTGGTTTCGAGAAGACAATCTGCGGATCATTGTCCGGCGTGTTGGCACGCGTGACATGACGGGAATAGTAGTTGAGACCGAGGAAATCGGTCGGCGTTGAGATCACGTCCATGTCGCCCGCCCGCGCTGTTGGATGCCGCCACTGACCAGGCGACGTTCAGGGTGATCCCCACTTCAGCCCCTAGGCTGTTGCGGCGGATGACCGGCACCGCCCATCCATGCGACAGGAGCAGATGATGGGAGGCAGGCACCGCGAGGGCATAATCTTTCAAACCCGGCGCGTGGATTCCCGTCCCGTAGCCCATCCAAGCCACCACGGCCGGTTCGTTGTGCGTGATCCAGTTCTTGACCCGGTCGCCGAGTGTACGCGAAATGACATTGGTGTAATCCACGAACGCTTCCGCCGTGGAACGGACTGCCCAGCCCCCCTCGTCTTCCAATGCTTGCGGCAGGTCCCAGTGATAGAGCGTTACGAACGGTTGGATGCCCGCTTCGAGCAGACCATCCACCAGTTTGCTGTAGAAATCAAGACCTTTTTGATTAACCTTACCGCGTCCGGCGGGCAGGATGCGGGGCCACGAGATCGAAAAGCGATAGGCCTGCAAGCCGATCTTCTTCATCAAGCCGATGTCTTTTTTCCAGCGGTTGTAGTGGTCATCCGCCACCTTCGATCTGGTAGGAAGCCGTTGCCGTGCCCCAGATGAAACTTTCAGGGAAGATGATCTTGTTTGCCATTCGATACTCCGTTTTTAGACACGGATTTCACAAATTCACACGGGTTGTTTCAAATCGGTGCAAATCTGTGTAATCCGTGGCTGAGAATTTACTTGCCAGCCAGCCCGCCGATTATCCGGGCAGTTTCGATGGTTGCGGGAAACTCGCCAACGAGCACTTCCCACGTCTCATCCAACGTGACCGATTCCCCCTTTTGCAATATCTTCAATGTGCCAAGCAGTTCCAATTCAATACACACATCCTTGACGTACGACTCCACATTGCTGTTCATGTCAGGGAACGTCCCGTCTTCGACGGCAAACCTCTTCACGAACAACGCGTCACCCAACGCGCAAGCAAGCCATCCGTGCAAGTTGAGTCCGCCGACCTTCAAGGAAACGTCCCTTGGCTTGCCATGCACGAGCATAAAATCATCGTGCAGTTCCAATCGTTCGTCTTTCAAACTGGTGTAGGGCCAGATCACAATGCTTCGATTGGGAGCCGAGTCAGTGCCGGCAACACCCGCCAGCGGCAAAATGCCCAGGCTGTCCAGGCGCAGTTGTGTGATTGTCCACGGCGCGAGTTCAAGCGGCGAATCGCCGTGCCATGTGATGCGGTGCGAAAGATGCACGCGGTTGCCATCCAGCCGGAACGCGATCTCCTTCTCCAGACCCGATACGTCCACGGGGCTTCGCAAAATGACGCCGTCGCCCTCGATCACAGTCAACCCTTCTTCGGGGCAGTTGAAAAACGAATCTTCGGGCGCCTTCCACAAGCGATGCCCGCCGCGCAAATAAAACTCCCCGTGCGGCACGGACCAGTGCACATCGGGCGTTTCGGCGAACAGGTTGCCCTGCGCACCCTTTGCATACAAACCGATGATGCGCGGACCCGTCGTCGTCAGATACTCGACGCGCAGGAATTCGTTTTCGATGGATGCGGATGGAAGCTTTGACTCGGACATCACGACCCCATCTCCACTTCGACGTTCACTTCCTGCAAGCCTTCGTCAGCGCGGATCAGATTACCCGTGACCTGCTTCCCGTTTACTGTGACCTTCGCCACGCCCTTGCAGACGTGCTTGGGGTTGGTGACGGTAATGTTGTACTTCACGCCACGATAGACGCGGGTCGCCTTGAAGCCGTCCCACTTCGACGGGATGCACGGGTCGATGCGCAGACCGTCATACTCCGCGCGGATGCCCAGGATCCACTGCGTGCCTGCCTGATAACACCACGACGCTGTGCCCGAAAGCCAGGAGTTGCGTCCCAGCCCGAACTGCGGATGCTCATCGCCGAGTATGTTCTGGGCGTAGACGTACGGCTCGATCTCGTACAGGTCAATGCTGTCGTTCTTGCCTGCCGGGTTGATCTGTGAATAATATTCGTAGGCACGGTCGCCGTTTCCGAGCAGGGTCTCCGCCATCATCGCCCACGGATTCGGGTGCAGGAAGATGCCGCCGTTCTCCTTCGCCCCAGGCGGATAGGTGGTCACGCCGCCGTATTTCGGATCCCAGCCGTTGAAGCCAGGCGCGGAAAGTTTGATGCCGTGTTTCGTGTTCAACTTCTCGTAGACTGATTGCATTGCCCGCTGTGCGCGTTCGCTGGAGGCAAAACCCGAAAGCACTGCCCACGACTGTCCGTTGAGATAGATCTGTCCGTATTGATTCTTGCTCGAACCCAGCGGCACACCTTGATCGTCGAAATAACGGATGTACCACTCGCCATCCCAGCCGTGTTCCTCCACGCGGACCTGCATTTCCCTGTACGCCGCTTCGTATTCGTCCGCGGGTTGACCGATGTATTTGAGCAGTGCGGTGAACTCGTGCAATGCCACGCCATACAGATGCGCTGTGAAGAACGACTCCGCGCCCGTGGGCAGGTTGACGGTATCATTCCAGTCCGCGAAGCCGAGGAGCGGGAGTCCGTGTGCGCCGACGTCGGCCCGGGTGAAGGCTAAGCCTCGTTTGGCGTGATCAAGCACGGACGAAGAATGAAGCGGGTTTCCATCCTTATCCTTTTCATAGTACGGAATCACCTCATCCAAAAACGAAGTGTCGCCCGTTTCCTTCACGTACGCCGCGATGCCGAGGATGCTCCACAGGTGATCGTCGCTGTAGTAGTGCGGACGGTCTTCGCGTTCGAGCGAGTCGCCTTCACTGCCCTCGAGCGTGAGCGGATTGAAGAAATGGAACGCCGAACCGTTCTGCCGTTGGAATCGCAGCAGCAGTTTGAGAAATTCCTTCGCGTCCTGCGGATTGTTCGCCATCGTGCCGAGCAGGTCCTGCGACGAGTCGCGCATGCCGATGCCGCGCGCGCCCATGCCGAGCTGGTAATACGAAAGATAGCGCGACCACTGCCGTGTGGTATGACACTGATGCGGGTTGTGGATGTTGACGTTGCTGTTGAAGGCAGCATCGGGCGTTTCGACTTGCAGGACGTCGAGATACGTGTCCCAGAATTTTTTTATTGCATCGAGCGCATCATCCACGGACTTCGGGTTGCGATACGCTTCGACACTTTTCTTCGCCGCTTCGTAGTTTGACTCCTGCCCGAGTTGCGTGATGAGACGTTTCGTTTCGCCTGGTTGGAGCGTGCCGAGATGATGGAGCAATGCCGCGATGTTGTCTCCGCGGTTTGCCTGTGTGTTCGAGAGTTCGCCCATTTGCAAACTGACGGGATTCGCCCACGTGCCGTATTCGTTCTCGCCGAGGAATTTCTTGCGGTCGGTCTCGAAGGAGGATGCGGGCAGGTTGGACGTGAAGTAATTGACCTTGATGTCGCGGAACATGAACGGATGCTGGATCAAGACCGTGAACTCGCCGTCCTTGAGCATCTTTGATTGCATGGTCTGCGGAATCCAATCGGCGTTGGTGAACTGCTGGAGCGCATTGGGATGCGTGTACTCCAGCACAGGGATCGCGTCCACTTCGAGCGGCTTATCGCTGATGTTGGTAATCTTGATATCGCGCACCTCCACCGCCGCCCCTGTGGGGATGAAGATCGTCACTTCGGTGCGGACTCCGTATATCTCGCTGACGATGCGGGTGTAGCCAAGTCCGACGCGGCATTCGTATTTGTCGTAGACCGTCAGAGTTGGGACAAAGAAAGGAGAGAAGACAATATACCCATCCTTCTTTCCTCTTTCTTCTTTCTTCACCCGCAGATATAGCGTTTCCCCTTTAAAATCAGATGAAGGCATCTGCTGGACGTATTTCGTGATGCGGTTGAAGGTCGGGTCTTGTTTGCAGATGAGGGCGCCGCCGGTGTGATCCACGAAGCCGCCGAATTGAAGCGTGCCGATATAGTTGATCCATTTCGCAGGCGTGCGCGGATCCGTGATGACATATTCGCGGTTGGGGTCGTCAAAGTAGCCGTAGTTCATTGAATTCTCACTTCACAAAGGCTTTTACTTGTACGGTTGAGCCTTCAGGAGCCAGCGGGATAATATTTCCTGCGATTTGTTTTCCGTCAATTTCCAGTGAAACCTGGTTACCCATTCCCTGCCGCTCCACGGTTATTTCGTAGGTCGCCCCACGGAACTGACGTGTGGCGGTGAAACCTTTCCAGTCTGTGGGAATGACCGGTTTCACTTGCAATCCATCCAGTGTGGGCTGGATGCCAAGAATGGATTGCGTGATGGCGACATAATTCCACGCCGCGGTGCCGGAAAGCCATGAGTTCTTGGCTTCGCCGTGCGTGGGGGCGTCTTTGCCTGCGATCATCTGGGCATAGACGTACGGCTCGCATTTGTGAAGTTCGCTGATCTCCTCACGCGCCGAAGGGTTGATGCGCTTGTAATAATCGAACGCTTCGTCGCCGCGCCCCACGATTGCCTCCGCGATCATGATCCACGGGTTGGTGTGGCAGAAGATACCGGCATTCTCCTTGTAGCCCGGAGGATACGAAGAGATCTCGCCAAGATGCAGGTAATACTGGCTGAAGGCTGGCTGTTGCAAGACAATGCCATGCGGTGTGGCAAGATGTTCGCATACGGAGTCGAGCGCTTTGACCGCGTTGCCGTTGTCTACACCGAGCCCTGCCATGATGCAGATGCCCTGCGGCTCAATGAAAATCTTCCCTTCGGCATTTTCCTTCGAACCGAGCACGTGACCGGAATCATCATACGCACGACGGAACCATTCACCGTCCCAGCCCGCCTTCCAGACAACGGCTTCCATCTTTGCCGCAAACTCGAGATAATCATCCGCGGATAGCTGGAAGGCGAACGCATCGCCTTTTTCCTCTTTCAACTTCCTGGTTAGACCAGCCATCTCTTTGGAAGCGAGTACGAACAATCCGGCGATGAAGACACTCTCTGCCACTCTGCCGTCTTTATTCGTCGTTGTTTGGAAGGACTGACCGGGTGTGTCGGAGAAGCAGTTCAGGTTCAGGCAGTCGTTCCAGTCTGCGCGTCCGATGAGGGGCAGGTCGTTCGGTCCGATGCGGTCGAGGTTGTATCGAATGGAGCGTTGCAGATGCTCATACAACGGAGATTCGGTCCCGGGTTCGTTCTCATATGGAACACGTTCATCCAGAATGGACAGGTCGCCTGTCTCTTTGATGTACGCGGCAACGCCCAGCACCAGCCACAACGGATCGTCGTTGAAGCCGGAGCCGACATCGTTATTGCCGCGTTTGGTCAGCGGCTGGTATTGATGGAACGCGCCGCCATTCTTAAGTTGTGTCGCAGAGATGTCCAGGATGCGTTCGCGCGCGCGTTCGGGGATCATGTGCACGAAACCGAGCAGGTCCTGGTTCGAGTCACGGAAGCCCATGCCGCGTCCGATGCCGCTCTCGAAATACGAAGCCGAACGACTCATGTTGAACGTCACCATGCACTGATACGCGTTCCAAATGTTGATCATGCGGTCCGTATGTTCATCGGGTGTGGTGACTTGCATCTTGCCGAGCAACATCGTCCAGTAATCGCGCAGGTCCGCAAAGGCTTTATCAGCGTTTTCTGGTTTTAGATATTTTTCAAGTGCCGCCTTCGCGTGCTTCTTGTTGATGACCTGCGAACCGGGCGGATCGAACTTTTCATCCTTTGGATTTTCCACATAACCCAAAATGAAGATGACCTGTTTGGACTCGCCTGCCTTCAAATGGACTTTGACGTGATGCGAGCCGATCGGCTGCCAGCCGTGCGCTTCGGTGTTGGACGATTTGCCTGATTCCACCACCTGAGGCTCATCCCAGCCTCGATAGCTTCCCAGGAAGTCTTCGCGGATGGTGTCGTAGCCTGCCAGTTTTTCGGAGCAGGCGAAATAAGCGAAGTGGTCACGGCGCTCGCGGTATTCGGTCTTGTGATAAATGACTTCGTCCACGATCTCCATCTGTCCGATGGAGTAGTTGCGCTGGAAGTTGGTGGCGTCGTCGTTGGCGTCCCACAGACAAAACTCGATGGCGGAGAACAGGCTCAGGTCCGAGTCTGAACCGCTCTCGTTGGTCAGAGTCACCTGCCAGATTTCGAGCGATTCCCCAAGCGGGACAAAATATCGGGTGGAGGATTTAATCCCATTGAGTTTGGAAGTAATGACCGTATAGCCCTGTCCGTGGCGGCATTCGTATTCGTCCAGTTTGTCGCGCGTGGGCATCCAGGAGGGTGACCAATATTTGCCGGTGTTGTTGTCGCGCAGGTAGAGATAACGTCCGCCCATATCGAGCGGGGCGTTGTTGTAGCGGTAGCGCGTGAGGCGGCGCAGGCGGGCATCTTTGTAGAAGGAGTATCCGCCAGCGGTGTTGGAAATGAGACCGAAGTATGCCTCACTGCCGAGGTAGTTGATCCAGGGCAGGGGCGTATCGGGTTGGGTGATGACGTATTCGCGGGATGAGTCGTCGAAATAACCGAATTTCATGAATAATTCCTTTTGTCATGTCGTTGCGAGGGCGGTGCTCTTCCGCCCGAAGCAATCTCCTCACAAATGGGAGATTGCTTCGCCGGGATTTCGGCGCTACCGCGCCTCAACCCTCCTCGCAACGACAGTAGATTATTTGATCTGTGCCAATTCCTTTTCGATCTTGGCAAGCGTTTCTTTTGAAACATGGGTGGGGTGGTTGGCAGAGACCTGCTCAAGGGTCATGTCCATGGCGCCGCTCATATCTGCCATTAGGAGGAAACCGCCAGCATATTTGGAGACGATGGCGCGGCTTTCGGGATGATCGAGCAGAGTCTGGACGGTGAGTCCCGTGTGGAAGCGCGAGGCGCGCGGCTCAGGTTCGAGCATAACCGTGCCATTCAAACGGACATCACGGCTTGATGCACCAACGAGGATCTCGAACTCGCCCGCTTCGGTGCTCCAACTATTTTGGGCGGCATCGAAATACCAGAAGGCTTCGCGGTCGAGCGTGAAGGTGACGGTTTTCTTCTTACCCGGTTTGACTTCCACCTTCGCAAATGCCTTGAGTTCCTTTTCGGGTCGCGCAAACGTGGATTTGACATCGCGCACGTAGAGTTGCACAACTTCCCTGCCTGCGACCTTGCCGGTGTTGGTGACATCCACCTTGATCTTGAGTGTGTCCTGCGGTGTAATGGAGTTGGCGCTCAACTTTAGATTGCTGTATTTGAATTTGGTGTAGGACAGTCCGTGACCGAACGGGAAGAGTGGTTCGACTTTCTTCCTGTCATAGTAGCGATAGCCCACGAAGATGCCTTCACCGTAGCGCACCTTGCCGTTCTCGCCCGGATAGTTGATGTACGCCGGGTTGTCCTCCAGACGGACGGGGAAGGTGGTCGGCAGTTTGCCGGAGGGCGTCTCGTCGCCGAAGAGGATATCGGCGAGGGCGTTGCCCTGTTCCTGGCTGTCGTACCAGAGTTGCAGAACGGCGGGGACTTTGTCGACCCACGGCATTTCGACGGGTGAGCCGACGTTCAGGACGACGATGGTATTCTTGTTGGCTTTGGCAACCTTGCGGATGAGTTCATCCTGTTCGCCGGGCAGTTTCATGTCCGCGCGGTCGAAGCCTTCCGATTCCCATTCGCCGTTCAGACCGGCGATCACAACAGCCACATCCGCTTTCTTCGCGAGTTTGACGGCTTCGCCCATCAGGTCGAGCGGCTGTGGAGGCACGTGCCCGATGCCGACCGAGCGCCAGCGCGGACTGCCCTTCCAGTAATATTCCACTTTGATGGCGCAGGGCTTGCCGCCTTCGAGTTCCACTTCGGCGAGTACTTGCTTGCCCATGTCTGCATCGGAGGAATGATCCACAACGACTTTGTCGTTTAGATATAACTTGCACCAGCCCACTGAGGAAAGGGCGAACGTATGCACGCCGGATTCCTTCGGCGTGAAGAATCCTTCCATGCGCATGGAGAATGATTCCTGGTTCACGTTCGGGACGGAGGTGTCGAACCAGCCGTGTTGAACGCGCGGCGATACTTCGGAGTAGACCGGGGCGCCAGCAAATTCAGTTCCGTTGAACAAGGTCAGGCTGAGTCCGATGTGTCCGTCTTCGGTGGATAACGTTTCGGGAGCGGGAGCAGGCAGGTTCTTGTAGATGTGGCATCCCGGTGCGGTATCCACTTTGACCTTTTTGCCTGCGCGGTTCCTGATGCCATCGAACGGCGAGACGGCGTAATGCGGCGTGACCGATGAACTGCCGCCGCCTAGGATCTGTGCCTGCGCGGCATGCGGACCGATGACCGCGATGGATTTAACCTTCTTGAGCGGGAGCAAACCTTTATCGTTTTTTAACAGGACAACCGCCTCCCGCGCCGCCTGACGGATGATCTTGCGGTGCTGGGGCTTATCCTCCCCCCGTTCGGGATTCAGTTCTGGCTTGTCGAAGAGACCCGCCTTCTCCAGCACGCCCAGCAAACGCCGCACTTTGCCGTTGAGGATCTCCTCGGTCAACGGACCGTCATCGAGCGCGCGTTTGACCATTTCTTCAGACATCCAGCGCGCCTTGCCGGGCATTTCCAGGTCGAGCCCGCCACTGGGTACGCCCTTATCGTAGGTGCCGAACCAGTCGGACATGACGATGCCTTTGTAGCCCCATTCTCCTTTGAGAATTTCGTTGAGCGTGTGTTCGTTCTCGCAGGCGTACGTACCGTTGACGCGGTTGTACGAGGACATCACCGCCCACGGATCCGAGTTGCGGATGGCGATGCGGAATGGTTCAAGATAAATTTCGCGCAGGGTGCGTTCATCCACTTCGGAAGAGATCGAGAAACGCTCGAATTCCTGGTCGTTGGCGACGAAGTGCTTGATGCAGGCGCCCTTCCCTTTATCCTGAATGCCTTTGATGTAGGCGGATGCTAGCATGCCGCTCAGGAAGGGGTCTTCGGAATAACATTCGAAGTTGCGTCCCGCGATGGGCGTGCGGTGGATGTTGACGGTGGGGGCAAGCAGGATGTGCGCGCCCTTGGCTTCGAGTTCGTCCGCCAGCACATTGCCGACCTTTTCGACGATGTCTGGGTTCCATGTGGCACCGAGGGCGATGCCGACCGGTGTTGCAACAGACGGTGTCCCCATACTGCCCCACGCGCCGCGTGCGCCGTTCGGTCCGTCGGTGACCTTGAACTGCGGGACGCCGAGTCGCTGGTTGGCAACACTATGCCACAGGTCCGCGCCCGCGAGCATGGAGATCTTTTCTTCGAGAGTCATTTGTTTGAGAAGTTCGTCAATTTTTGCCATGGTTTGCTCCTGAGAGTGGAAAGTAGAAAGTGGATAGTGGTTTAAAGGTCGGCGAATGAAATCAGTTCAATGTTGTTTGATTCGATCGCCTGCTTGATGGTCGGATCGGTGAGAATCTTCAATTCGCGTTCACGTTGGAAGTTATAGATGGATTCTTTTGCGAAGGTTTCGTCCACGCGACCGGGATGGCACATGAGTTCGGATGTGCCGTCCGGCAGGTTGTTGAGGATACCCAGCAGATTCTCTGTTGTTGCGCCATCGTCATAGAAAGTATCGATAAAATGATCGGGCTGATGGACGGAAGAATTGTCCATCAGGTCTGCAACCATCTTTTCTGTTTCTGTTACTTCCGCCGATGTGTTCCTGCGGATTGGGCAATCGTATTCCTTTGCCAGTTCCAGCATCGCGCTGAACAGGTCTGCCGTGAAATAAGACGAGTGGTGATGCGAATCAAGATGTGTCGGCTTTTGTCCGGCTGTTTGGATGAACCGTTCGATCTGCAAACGCCATTCCGCTTTGACCTCCTCCACTTGCAGGCGCGGAAGATTTTCGATGAATGGATCGTACTTGTGGAAGTTCCCGTTCCCATCCACGACGGAGGCGACCGCTTCCTTCCCGGAGAGGGGCTTGCCCATCGTTAAAACGAGGTGGACTCCCATCCCAAGCGTTGGCGTGTCACGCAATGCGATCAGGATGTCATCCGCGGTGGTCGGGATGTTCATCATGCAGGTTGTGGACGTGACCACGCCCCGCAGGTGTGCCTCACGGATGCCGCGTGAAATATCGGGCGTGCGTCCGTAATCGTCGGAGTTGATGATGAGTCGTTTAGGCACTTTCAACTCCCTTCAAATATTGCTCGTACATGTCGGTCAGATGAAAGAGCGGTCCCTCATAGAATTGATCGGGCTTGATGGATATCTTTGCATATTCAGGAATCGGCTGGACTTGCGGCTTGGTCTTTGCAAATTCCTGAATGACCTTCGCGTGCGGTTTCAATGAACCATCTGGTCGCACGAGACCGAAGAATCGTTCATGCACCGCGTTCTGGCACGGAGGCAGATCCCAGAGTTCAGGGACATAATCGGCATAGCACCAGAGCATCGCACCCGTCGCGCCGCTGTGCTGGAGTTTGGGAAGCACGAGCCGGATGTATTCGGCGAACTCTTCCTCGCCAGCCATGAACTGTTCGCGCTCGTAGCCGTTGGTCTCGGTCCATTTCATGGTGTAGGACGGTTCGCCCGGCTGGGATGTGCATCCTCCGAACTCCTCCATCAGCACGGGTTTTCCGCCGAGGGCGGCGGTCAACGCGCAGGTAAAGGGAACAAAATCCGGGTCCAGCGGGTGGCGCGCCCAGGGCGTGTACATCGGATACGAGTGCATCACGGCAACATCCGTGTGGGCGTAGACCTTGTCGATCCGCAGACCGGGGTCATAGTGAAGTTCGGCGCTGTGCAAGCCGACGGTGACGGGACGCTTCGGGTCGATGGATTTGATCAAGCCGGTCATTTCCTTCGTCCATTCCGCGCCGTAAGCGGAGGAGTGGGGCCACGCGAACAGGTCGGGTTCGTTGCCGAGATTCCACATCCAGATGCCGGGGTGATCCTTGAGCGCGCCGACCACCGTTTTGAGCAGGAGCCTTTCGGCGTTCAATGCCATCTCGTCGTGGAACATGTTGCGGTAGCCGCGGTCGGTTTTCTTCCCATTGCTGACCACATCGCGGATCCAGGAATTCGGTCCGTTGTGGGGCAGGTCGCCGCCCAGCAACCAGCGCGGACTCCAGTTCGGTCCGCTCATGTGACCGGTGAAGAAGGTGACGTCGAGCCCGAGTCCGTTTTCGGATGCGATGTCTGCCACCGTTATCAAATGCTTCAGCGCATCCGACGAGACGCTGTCCGGCTCCGGCTGGAAATCGTCCCACAGCAGGAACAGGCGCACCACGGTCATGCTCAGGTCGCGGATGATGGAGAATTCTTCGCGCACTTCGCCCGCGTCGAAGTTGGTCCACCAGTACATGGCTTTGCGACGGGGCCAGTAATTTACACCGAGAGTGAATGGCTGTGACATCTTTAGAGTTCCGAAGTGGATTTGACAAAATCAAGCACTTCGTTGACTTTGGCAAAGGCAAGGGCGGTGACAGTATCCGCGCCGCCGTAGTAGATGGCGATACGTCCCGTCGGTTCGTCGTACAGCGAGGCGCAGGGGAAGGCGACATTCGGCACATCGCCGACACATTCATAGTACGTCTGCGGCGAAAGCAGGTATGACGCGCCGCGCGCGATGACCTTCCACGGCTGGTCGAGGTCGAGCAGGGCGGCGCCGAAGCTGTAGACGAATCCGTTGCAGGAGGTCAGCACGCCGTGATAGAACAACAACCAGCCTTCGGGCGTTTCGATGGGTACGGGACCCGCGCCGATCTTGGTGCTCTGCCAGCCGCCCTTTGTCCCCATCACGTAGCGGTGTTCGCCCCAGTGGACCATGTCCGGGCTTTGGCTGATGTAGATGTCGCCGAATGGGGTATGCCCGTTATCGCTGGGGCGGCTGAACATCACATACCTGCCGTTGATCTTGCGCGGGAACAATACTCCGTTGCGGTTGAACGGCAGGAGCGCATTCTCGAGGAAGGTGAATTTCTCGAAATCGAAGGTGTAGCCGATGCCGATGGTGGGACCGTGGTAGCCGTTGCACCAGCTCACATAGTAACGATCCTCAAGCCAGACCACGCGCGGGTCGTAGCGGTATTGGAAGCGGCTGAGTTCGGGGTCGTCGTAGTGCCATTCGATCGGGTCGTTGTCCAGTTTCCAGCGGATGCCGTCATCGCTGAAGCCGCGGTGGACGTTCATGTCGCGCTTTTTGTTGTCACAGCGGAAGACGCCCGCGAACCTGCCGTTGAACGGCACAACCGCGCTGTTGAAAATGCTGTTCGAGGAGGGGATCAAATTACGCGGGATGATGGGGTTGGCGTCGTAGCGCCAGACCACATCTGAACTGCCTGCGGGGCGGTCCTGCCAGGGGATGTTGGGGAGGGCATTGGTTGTCATGTTTGTATCCTTGTGAAGAGATTGTTTTGTTTATTGCGATTTATTGGACCGGTCGGGCAGAACATTGGGGCGGGGCAGAGCGCCGACATAACGGTGACAGGCTGGGGCTTGGGAAGAAGCGGAAACGGCGCGCCTTATCCCAGCGTCAGGTTCAGGCGTCCTGCCAGCGAGTCCATTGCCTTCGTCACCGCCTGATCCGAATCGATGGATGGGTCGTTCATGATCTGCCTTGTCACGGTGCCGAGTTCGATGCCGAATTGATGTTCGATGCGATGCCACAGCGCAATGGGGCGATAGGAACGCCCGGTGGAGATGAGTTGGAGCATGACCGGGCGCAGGGCATGTTCCGGCGGGAAGAGTTCATCGAGGGCGTCGGTGCGGGATGGCAGGGTGTAGGAATTGCTGGCGAGTTCGAGCATGGTGTGTTTGCGGGCAAGGAATTCCACGAGTTTGTAGGAGGCTTCGAGCCTGTTGGGGTAGCCGTGCGTGTGCCGCCAGATGACGACGCTTCCGCCGCCGGACCACGGGATGCTCATGAGGCTCGCCGCGCCGATGTTTTCGATATTGGGAATTTTGTTCCGGATGGCGGTGTTGAGCGCACGGGCATCGGTGATGACCGCCGCGGTTTTGCCCTGCATCAGCGCGTCCATGCACTGGTCTGCGCCGAAGTAATCCTGGTTCGGTGTGCGGCGCATGAGTTTGATAAACGATTTCAGACCGGTGAGGGCGGCGGGTGAATTGAAGAGTACCTGTTTGCCGCGGTTATCCATGATGTGACCGCCGGAACTCCAGATCCACGATGCCGCCATGTGGACGAGATCGTTGAACGGCGGGGGGACAATGGGCATGAGGAAGGCATGTTCCACGGTGTGGAGGTTTTCGATGCGGCTGACCGTCTCTTCGAGGGCGTGAGGCGTTGCAAAGGCGGATGATCCGTTCAGCCCCGCCTTTTCGAGCAGGTCCTTTCGATAGGCTATGATGTACACATATGCGCTGAGTGGGATACCGTAGGCGTGACGGTCCTCCTCGCCGATCACACTCGACCATGTGGAATGGACAAATGCCTGCTCGCCGCCAATCTTGTTGACGATATGGGCGGGGATGGGGCGCAGGGCGTTCATGGTCATCAGACTGCTGACCCAGGTGGAACCGACATGAGAGACATCGGCGCCGTGTCCCTGTGTGGCGATGCCGATCAATTGCGCCCAGGCATCACCCCATTCCATCCGTTTGATGTTCACGTCGACGCCGGTCTCGCGCTTGAACGCGGACATCAGTCCGAGGATGGTCTGGTAATCGGATTCTGCGTCCAGGATGATGGAAAAATCGAGCGCTGTCATGGGTGCCTCGCTGTACGGTTATTTTCAAGTTCGTAAAAAAGGGGCGACCCTGTCGGTCGCCCCTGTCGGGTCAGTTCCAAAATCGGGGCAGTTGCTCTTTGTGTGTTTCCAACAGGTCGTCGAGCACTGCCTGTATCTTGTCTGCTTTGGGTCCAAGCGGATGGACAAGCAAAGCCTGGTAGGCGGCTTCGCGGTCTCCGTGCACGGCGGCTTCCACCGTCAGCATTTCGTATGCCTTGACCGCCGCGATCAAACCAAACTGTGACTGCGGCAAAGGCTCGGTGGGGATGGGGGTGATACCGCTCCTCTTCACCATTGACGGGATCTCGAGCACCCACTCTGCAGGCCATTCCCTGACCGCGCCGTTGTTTTTGATGTTCACCACATGGGTCTCGCCGAGGTCGTTGTAATGGGCGTTCAGGAGCTGTGTGGCAACCGTCGAATAGTAGGCGCCGCCGCGCTTCATCAAATCAGCAGGCGGTTCGTTGAGGGACGGGTCCGCATATTCGCGCAGGAGGTCCTTCTCGATCTCGATTACTTCCTCAGCGCGGGAGGGGGGCCACTTTTCCTGCGACTTCAGTTTTTTGTCGGTGTGGTAGAAATATTGCAGGTAGTAATTGGGGATCATCCGCAGGACTTCGATGGTGCGCGGGTCCCATTCGGGATCGTCTTCCTTTTTGAGCCCGTCGATGAAGCCCTGGATGACCTGGGGCCAGACATCCTCTCCTTCGACCGTAAAGCCGCGGTGCCAGGAGAGATGGTTCAGCCCGAGCGTTTTCAACTCCGCATGACCCGGATCGATCTTTCTACCCGTTGCCTGCTCCAGACCTTCGAGAATGTGCATCTTCGCTGTGATGGGGACGTTGCACACGCCCACGGCAGGGACATCCGCCGCGTACTGGCTCAATGCCTGTGTGACGAGTCCCGCCGGGTTGGTGAAGTTGACCAGCATGGCGCCCGGCTTGGACAGTTCCTTCATGTCCTGGGCTATCTTGATGATCACTGGAATGGTGCGCAGGGCTTTTGCCATGCCGCCCACGCCGGTCGTTTCCTGCCCGATCAAGCCATGACGCAGACCGAGATATTCGTCCCGGCGGCGGGCTTCCATGTGCCCGACGCGCAATTGGGTCGTCACGTAGGAAGCGTCCTTCACGGCTTCGCGCTGGTCGGTGGAGAGGAATACTTTGAATGGGGATCCCTTTGCTGACACCATCCGCTGGGCAAATCCGCCCACGATATCGAGTCGTTCCTTATCGATATCCATCAGCCATAATTCATCCAATGGAAAATTTTCAAGGCGCGCAAGAAATCCATTAATCAGTTCGGGGGTGTAGGTGGATCCGCCCCCGATGACAGCTACTTTCAGCATGACTTTACTTCTCCCAAATGATTTCCTCGCCGTTGCCCCGACATCAATTTTCTGTCAGTCTTTATGGAATCCTGATCCCGTACTCAAGGCTCGATATACCGGGGAATAAAAAATTCACGCCAGAGCGTTGACAGGATTTCAGATTCTTCCAGGCCGAGGCAGGCCTCATGACCGGGCAGTGTTCACCGCCCGGTGAATATTCGCTATACCGTCGAGAGATCCCATTCCTCGTAGATCTTGGGAACATCGTTGATCAGGCGGCGTGTGTATGCCTGCGTGGGTGTCAGGATCACAGAATCAGCAGATCCGCTCTCAACAATTTTTCCGTGCTCCATAATATATACGCTGTCGGAAACAAAATATGCCAGGCCGATATCATGGGTGATGAAAATGATCGTCATCCCGGATTCCTTGCGTAATAGCATCAGCTCGTCCAGGATGGTCGCGCGTGAACAGGCATCGATCATCGATGTGGGTTCGTCTGCCAGAAGGATTTTCGGCTTCAGAAGGAAGATACGAGCGATCATCAAACGCTGCATCTGCCCGCCGGAGAGTTCAAAAGGATACTTGTTGGTCAATTCTGCGAACTTCAAGTTGACGAAACTGCACGCCTCTGTCATCAACTCCACTTTTTTGGGATATGGGAGGTTTTGACCGCCACGCATGCGAATACAATCCAAAAGCACGGCATCGATCTTATTAAAGATGTTATAGGAAGAGAACGGATCTTGAAAGATCGCCTGGATGCCTTTCCAGTAATCCTGTTTCTTCTGATGCGTGCTGATATCGCGCTTTTTTCCATGGTAGTAAATGTCCCCATCCGTCGGATTGGTTAATCCCAAAAGCATCTTCGCTAAAGTGGTCTTTCCGCTGCCCGATTCACCCACGATCGAGATGATCTCACCCGCGTGAAAATCGAAATCCACATGGTCGACGGCTACTGTTTTGTTGCGGCCAAACCCAAATACCTTGGTTAGCCCGGCACCTCT
This sequence comes from Chloroflexota bacterium, assembly GCA_041302025.1. Classification (GTDB taxonomy): domain Bacteria; phylum Chloroflexota; class Anaerolineae; order Anaerolineales; family Villigracilaceae; genus Defluviilinea. Next base: position 16,484 of record JBFYRY010000036.1, read on the forward strand.
TAGGATGGAAAGGTTATAGTCAGGCATTTTTGTCAGCCTCCTTCGCATACAATTCTCTTAGTTCTTTTTCGGATATGATGCAGCGGTATGCGCGGCCGCCATCCAGCTCTTGAAGAGGGATGATGGAATGTAAGGTGCATTCCGGTCGAACGAATTTACAGCGTTCGGCAAACCGGCATCCAGTTGGAGGCTTTTTTAAATTAGGTGGTACTCCGGGGATGGCTGTCAGTTTAACATCCCGCAGTCCTTTTTCAGGCACAATGATCGAGCCCATCAGTCCTTTGGAATAAGGATGGAGTGGATCAAATACGGCTTCCCGTGAACTGGCTTGCTCTACGATCTGCCCCGCATACATGACCATGATATCGTCGGTCACGTTGTAAAGGAGCGGAAGCTCATGCGTGATGAAGATCATCGAGCTAATGTAACCGATCTCCATTAGTTGGCGCAGCATCTTGATGACCATCTTCTGGGATGTGACATCGAGAGCGGAGGAAGGCTCATCAGCGATCAGCACCTTTGGCAAAAGTAACACAGAGACCGCGATCACCGTGCGTTGCTTCATACCGCCTGAAAGTTCAACGGGGTATTTTTGTAGCACTTCCGCCGGGAGCCCCAGGGTCTCAAACAACTGTCTGGCGCGGTCATAAATATCCTTCTTGGTGACCATCAGGTCGTGTGCTTGAAGGACGTCCTCAATAAAGTTAATGATCTTGCGGGTGGGGTTGAGCGCGTTCATGGCGGCCTGGGGGATATAGGAAATCTCTGTCCCTAATATCGATTTGCGAACATCATCCGGTTTCAATCCCGAAATATTCTTTCCGTCGATGATGATCTCGCCACTTGTGTAGTGAAGCGGGGCGAAGTAATATCCCATCAAACTGAGCGCCAACGTCGACTTTCCGCATCCGGATTCCCCTGCAATTCCCAACGATTTTCCCTCTTCAACCTTTAGAGAAACATGGTCAACAGCATAAACATCTTCATTAAACCGGGTGATATATTTTGTTGTTAGTTCCTTGACTTCTAACATTGTATTTGGCATTTCAAACTCCTAATCTCGTAATGCCGGATTGAACACCTGGTCGAGACCTGTATTCATCAAGTTCATTGAGAATGTAATCAGAGCGATGGTGACAAGCACGGGGAAGTACGCCCACCATTTTCCCAGGATCTGTGCCTGGTAGATCATGGCCCACCTCATCATCAATCCCAAGGTTGGCACTTCAGTCGTTCTGGGTCCCAATCCAAGAATCGATAACTGGGCCTCCGCTAGAATCCCCGAGGCAATCTGTAGGATCAACGCCATGACAACATACGAAGCGATATAGGGGAGAATATCGGTGAGGATAATGTGAACGATCGAGTGCCCAGATAATTTCGATAGATTGACATGGTCGCGATTCCGAAGTGAAAGCACTTGGGACCGCACCGCCCTGGTAGTCCAGACCCAGGAAGTAAACCCGATCACCACTGCGACGGTAAAGGGACCACGTTTATCCTGCCCGATACTGAATGAGATCAAGATCAACAACACAAAACCAGGGATGACGGTAAAGAGATTGGTGATGAACATAATGATGTCATCCACCGTCCCGCCGATATAGCCTGATAATAACCCCAGGGTCAATCCGACCAAGGTCGCAATGATACCGGCGACAAAACCGATCTGCAGCGATACAGCGGTGGCCTTAACCAGTTCGGTCAGCACATCCCGGCCGAAGTTATCAGTTCCAAGCGGTAACATCCGCACGTTCGCAACTTCGCTGATATTCACGAAATCAGATTGTTTGACGATGCCTGTCTGTTCTAGGACGCCCGTTTGCGGGTTTTTCGTCGCAACGGTCACTCCCTCGGTTAACAAAAGTCCTTGGAGCGAAGTATTGAGCCTTTGGTAGTATCGTTGTTTGGCAAAGGTCATCCCAGGGAAACTTTTTTGGGGATCATAATTTTTTTCCCACAACTCCAGGAGTTTGGCGGTATCCATGATATCTATTTCGGTTTCGGGGATGTCAGCCGCTACCAGCCATTCTTTCATGGCAAGACGATCATCATTGTTCAATTTGTTGGCAATGCGCTTGGTAGCAGCATCATCCAGCATAAGTGTATATGTAGTAGGGGAATTAATGCTGTCAAAAGTATTCACATAGATTCCAGGCGGGAAGAATGTGCCCTGGGCGATGATCCCTAAAGGAGCGTCTTTTATGAAGAGCGGATACAAGAACACGATCAGAAGCAAAGTTAAAAAAATGGAAAAACCAAGAACAAATTTGCCGGAGCGAAAAACTTGTTGAAGTGAATGTTTCATAGCAGCATCCCTGCCTATTCTGACTGCGCCGCTTTAATGCGCGGGTCAATAAAGCCATAAATGAGTTCGATGGCAAAGTTCGCGATCAGTACCATTAGTGTAATGATCATGGTGGATGCCGAGATCAGCGGATAATCCTGTCCCATGACACCGTTTAGAAGCGTGGTGCCAAGCCCCGGATAACTAAATATGGTCTCCGCCACCAGTGCGCCGCCGACCATGGTCCCGACCGATAATGCCAAACCAGTCACCTGTGGAAGCATGGCATTCCGAAATACATAGCCAACGATCTTTCGATCTTTGATTCCCAGGAACCGGGCGTATTTTACATAATCTGCATTTAGTTCATAGATGGACATGGAGCGCATGCCGATCGCCTGACCGCCAATGGCGATTGCCACAATCGACCAGAATGGAAGCTGGTAATGCACGATGACAGACCATATAAAGGACCAGGTAAAGCTGGGAATCAGGTCAAACCCATAGCCACCCGAGGTCGGGAACCATTTCAAATTGACCGCAAAAACAACCATAAAAATGACCGCCATGCCAAAGGCCGGGAAATTACTGACCAGAATACTGACAGGCATGATGACTTTGTCAAACCCCCCTTTAATATAGGCAGCCAGGGCACCGAGCGTGTTCCCGATGATCCAGCCAACGATGATCGCCGGGAACTGGAGAGCTACCGTCCACCAGATGGCGGATTTGAGAACATCTGCAACCGTTCTGGGATATTGGCTGAAAGAGAAACCGAAATCTAGTCCCGAACAGATCTGCATATTGCTGATAGATCTGTTGGACACCAGTCGCATTGGTCATGCCCTGGGCAAGCCTGGATACGATGGCCGCCACAGGATCGCCTGGCATCAGACGCGGCAGGGTGAAATTCAGTATGAAAGCGAAAACGAAGGTAATTACGAACCAACCCAACTTATTGAGAAAATACTTGCGGTATCCTTTCAACTCAGCACCTCCGTGTAAATTTGTTACATATTATACCAATAGGGACAATCACTTGGTCAGAGTAGTTATAGATCTGCGGTTCCAGAGATTCGCCTTATTCGAAGCAGAGTGACTGTCACCTGTATATGAGAGAACAGCCATGCCCCAGGTTGTGGAACATGGCTGTTTTCATTACTTTACAGCTTACTTTACAAGCGTCAGGTTATAGAGACCTGCGATAGCCCAGCCGTCAGTCATATCAAGCGGCGGGACAGGCGGGTTCGTGCCATCACCAGCGTGCGGGAAGTTCGTCCAAACACTCTCGTTCACGGTATGGAACGATTGCGGGCGGTACATGAGGGTGAAGGAAGGAACATCGGTCAGATAGATCTTGACCAATTCGGTGTAGGTTGCCTTCACCTTGGCGGGATCGGTTTCGGTCGGGATCGATTTGATCAATTCGTCGACGACCGGATTGCTATATTGGCCCCAGTTACCGTTCCAGTTGCTTGCCATACCAATGTATTCAGAGCTCAGCAA
>JBFYRY010000242.1:0-10766 GCA_041302025.1 Chloroflexota bacterium
CGCCTCTGCCCCACTGACAACAACCACCGAGACATACGATATCGGAGCCATCTCACTGGTAATTGGTAAACGGTAAACGGTGCTATTGCCCTTGAGCAGTACAACATCCTGTTTGTAGACATGCCCGCGCTCGTAGGTGACCAGGGCGTACACATCGTTCTTGAACGGTTGGGCGATCAATATCTCCGCCGTGTCACCCGGTGTGTACATATCCTTGTCCACGATGAGATTGAAGGCACGGTCATTGGTCTGCCGCCACGCGACATAGTCATCGCTCGATACCCACATATACGCGGACGATTGATGGGTATGTCCCTTTGTATCGCGCACAGTGACAATCGCTTTATAGACTCCACCATTGGGCGGGATAAACGACACGGTTACTTTTCCATCTTCACCGGTGACCGCGTTCGCTGTCGAAACGGGGATATCCTTGACCTCCCTGCTTATCCTGGGTCTGCACGCTGAACCAGCGCCGCTCCACAAATTTAACGGAGACAGCCTGCCCGGCGACCGGAGCCGAATCCCAATCCAGCACGATCACTTCAAACGGCTGTTCTTCCCCCGCCTTGCCGACATAACTCAGCGAACGGATGCCCGCATAGATCTCGCTCTGGTGCACGATGACGCTCGTGTACCCGCTGACGATGTTGCCCGAGACGTCGGTGACATTGGCGTTGAACGACACCCGCCGGCTCGTTTTGTCCTTGCCCAGATCAAGCGCCTGGGTGATCTCAAAATGTCCGGCTCCATCGGTGACGCCTTTCCCGGTGATGCGGGTATTCCCGGTGCTCTTTTGCGGAGACCGATACTCATCGCGGTCCCAGTCCATGAAACTGAACTGCCAGTATTTGGACGACGGCTCGAAGTAGTACGGTGACGATTCCAGGAACCAGCCGACTTCCGCGTTCGCGGCATTGCCGCCCGCATAATATTTCGCATCGAGCCCGAACTTTACCTGCTCCCCCGCCAGGACATTTGCCTTGTCTGACGAGGCGTCCACTTCGAACTCGGGCTTGTGATATTCCGCCACGCGGAAGGAGAGATAACTGAACGGATCGCCCTTTTCGTTCGGGCGGACAAAGATATCGTACGTGCCCAGCGCGGCTTCCTCTGAAAGTTTTGAACACTTCCTGCCCCGGGCGGTACACCGGGCGGTCGGTGTAAACGTAGGCGAATTTCACCGCGCCCACGCCATAAAAACCTTCATACACACCGAAGTCACCCGTCCACACACCACTGCCCCAGTCAATGGCGGTGAAGGCGGCATGTCCATTTCCATCCGCGCGCGCATACGATGGATTGACCACATCCTTGATGACCGCGATGCCATTCTTATCGGTGGAGGCGGTCCCGAGCGTATTCCAGTTGACATCGTAGAACGTGACCGAAACATCCGGCTGGGGCTTTCCGCTTTCGAGATCGGTCACCCATGCTGAAGCGTCCGTTGGAGATGTCTTGAGCGTGATGTTATCCGTCGCGACAATGAACAGGAATCCCTGATAGAAATTGCTCTTGTAGTCCAGCGGTTTGCCCCTCACGCCGATGAAGTAATAGCCGGGTTCCAGCGGTTTCTCGTCCGCGTCCTGCAATTTGAATTTCTCATAACTCGTGACATTGCGAGGCGCATCCGTTTCCGGTATCCATTCACGCAGAGGCGCGACCTTCGGATTGAAGCTGACCACGTCCAGTTTGCCGGAGAGCATCGCATAAAAACCGGAGAACTCCAATTTATAGAGCGAGACCGAAACCGAATCAAGATTGAGATGCTCGAAGTACACTTCCTGCGGACCCCTGGCGCGATACACCAGCGGGGTCCACGGCAGGACCAGCCGCGCATACGGGTAGTAATCGCCGGTCGTGAACGTGAACGATTGCTCGGTCTGGATGGTGTTGCCGTAAATATCTGCCATACCCGGCAGGAGCCGCACCACGTATTCGGTAGCGGGGTCGAGTCCGTAGATGTTCAGGCGCCAGTCATAATCGTTGAAGTACCACTGCAACTCATCCCTGGGCTGGGGCGAAATCCTGATCCTATCCTTCAAACTATCCAGCTTCATCGGCGAAGCGAACAGGAGCTCGATGCGCCCGTCGTAATCCTTTGCCACCGAGTTCGGTTTGGGATAGATTTCCTTGACCTGCGGCAGGGGCACTGTTCCGAATTTGAGATGCAGTCCCTGTTTGAGTTTGCCGCCGTCACTGGCTCGCGCGGTATCCAAAATATTCAGGTCATAAAAACTGGCGATCGTGTAGCGTCCCACTGGTTCGATGGTCAGTGTGGTAAAGGTCTTATCCCACGTCATTTTTGTCGGGAACGGTTTGCCCGTTTCACGGTTCACCAGCGTGACCGACTCACGCACGCTCTTGTCATCCATCGGCTGTAGGAACGTGACGATGAACGCCTGATCGAGCAGGACATTCTCGATCGTCTCCGGCGGATTGTAAGAACCGCCCTTCAATGCAAAACTTCCGATGAGCGGAGCACGTGTGCTGAACGTCCAGGAGAAGGACTGTTCGAGGGATTCGCCGTTCGTGTCTTTGAGTCCCGCCTCCACCCGGACCTTGTAGTTGGTCCCGCTTAATAAGGGTTTCTCCGGCTGAAACACATACACCGACGAGTTGACCCACTCGCCCGTGCCATTGAGTTCCGGCAGGAAGGTCAACGGCTGGGGCAGGTCCTTTTGTTCCTCCTTGACCTGCAACGGCACAACAGGATGATTGAAGATGACGGTGATATTGGTCTTGGGGTCGATCTGTTCCGTCCCATCCACGGGAAAGACTTGTGATACGCCCAACGCATCGATGGTCGCCAGTTCGACGCGGATCTCTTCTTTCAGCGATTCTCCATCGCTGGCAACAGCAGAAGCGGAGAAGACCGCCTTGTAAACGGTGGAAGGGTTGAGTTTGGAGTCTGGTTTAACGGAAAAAGTTTTCGGGGTGAGCCAGGCAATTTTGACGGGGACAGGATTGTTATCCGGGTCGAGAAGCGCGAAGGCGTCCGCCGTTTTGTCGGGGTCCATGTCGCGGTCGAAGGTAAATTCCAGCGTGGGATTCAATCCCAGCCGCTGTCCATCCGGCGGGTTTTGTCCGACAATGTACGGTCCCACCGGCTGGACCTCCACCTGCAGGGTCGGCGGTGGTTGGGGGGTGTCTGTTCCTTTCACCTCCGGCACCGAAGTGACCGGTCCACACTGCACCAGGATAAACATTGCGATCAGCGATATACTGACCAGCAGAGCAAGTCTTTTTGTCATCGTGCCTCCCAGGGTTGGCTTCATAAGACCTTAACGGCAGGGGAGCGGCGAATGTTCCAACCCATGAAACAGGACCAGACCAGGGGGGAGAAAGAGTCGGAAAACGGTCCCCCGGAACTGGGTTTTCAGTGCAACGTTATTGTACATCTTTCGTAGGGATTAATGTCATCATACCAAATTGGGTATATCATGAACATGGATAGGAAAGGAGAAAGAAATGCAGAAAAATCGTAATACAGGCGGGCTGGTCGGCGGCGCGGTGCTGATCGCCATTGGTTTGTTCTCGCTGGCTGGTCGTCTCTTTGACAGTTTTGACTGGGGATTCGTCTGGCCCTTTGTCGTGATCGGCGCCGGCGCGATCTTCTTCGTGGCGATGTTCGCGGGCGGGAAACAGGCGGCAGGATTTGCCATCCCCGGTACTATCATCGGCGGGATCGGGCTGGTACTGCTCTTCCAGAACATCGTGAAGCATTGGGAATCGATGTCCTATTTTTGGACGTTCATCGTTTTCTTCGTGGGGTTGGGCATCTACATCATGGGCTTGTACGGCGGGGATGCGGGTCAGAAGCAATCGGGCTGGCGCGTGATGAAGGTCGGGATCATCCTGTTCATCGTTTTCGGCTCGTTCTTTGAACTGCTGTTCTTCTCGTCGTTCAACAAACTGGTCTTCCCGGTCCTGCTCATCCTGCTGGGCGCCTATCTGGTGCTCTCCCGCTCGGGTCTGTTCGCAAAACGGAATGCCGATGAAGCAAAAAGCGACGATGTCCTGCCTCCGTCGTCATAAAGAATATTCGAGAAAACTAATGTACATGTCATTCTGAGCCGCGGAGCGGCGACACTTGCACCGCACGCACACTTGCCCCGAGCGCAAGTGCCGGGGAGTGCAGGTGAGAATCTCTGATATACCGGAAAAACTTCAAGCGGAGGAGAGATTCTTCGCTTCCGTCGGTCGCTCAGAATGACAAAAGGAGAAATTCATGGAACGCAAACTGTCATTATTCTGGCCCCTGACGTTGATCTCGACCGGCGTCCTCTGGTTGATGATCAGCACAGGGAGACTCCCCTCCGAGAACCTTTGGGCTCTCACCCACTTCTGGCCCTTCCTCCTGATCGGCGCCGGGGTGGGACTGATCCTGCGCCCGTATTGGAAATATTCCACGCTTGTGATGGATGTACTCATCGTGGGCGGCGCGGTGTTCTCGGTCCTCTACGCCCCGCAGTTGGGATGGGCAAAACCCACCATGTTCATGTTCAACGATAGCGGCATGTACTTTGGACCGGGCGAACCCGGCTCGGGTAATATTGTGAAGACGACCCGCGAAGTCAGCGACTTCCACGCCGTCGACATCAGTTATCCGGGTGAGATCGTCATCCTGCAAGGCAACACCGAATCGGTCAAACTGGAGGCGGAGGACAACGTCCTGCCGGGGTTGCAGACCAAAGTCCGCAATGGGACGCTCGAGATCTTTTACGATGCCGAAAACGGGAAACATGTGAACCCCACCAAGCCTGTGAAGATCACCATCGTGGTCAAGAACCTGGACGATGTGCAGTTCTCCAGCGCCGGTGAATTGACCATCGACGGCGTGATCACCTGAGCGGCGCTGGGAGCATGGATGCCACCGGCACAGCCGACAAACTCGATGTGAACATCAGCGGAGCAGGCAGTTTCAATGGCGGAGACCTACACAGCCAGACCGCCAAGGTCAACATCAGCGGCTTTGGCAGTGCCACAGTGTGGGTGGACGACGAACTGGACGCGAATGTGTCCGGCGCAGGCTCGATCAATTACTACGGTTCGCCGAGTTCGATCACCAAGAATGTCAGCGGTCTGGGCGGAGTCAATTCCAACGGCGACAAGTAGTTCGAGTGCAAAATCAAAAACAGGAGCGGCTGTGATAGTCGCTCCTGTTTGATTTAATGCACTTATCCCTTTTCCTATCCACTGAAACACGGAAACACTGAGAAAAATCAATCTCCGTGGTTAGCGCTTGAGAATTTCAGGCTTCCCCACAAGCTGTCAAATAATCTCCCAATACCTTGTCGATCTTCCATGTAATGACCTGCTCCGCGGTGAGACCGGTCTCCCCCACGAATTGGCTCAACAATGAATTCGGCAAAGTTTTCTTCCCAAGATTCTCCATCAACCGGGCAAACGCCTCCCGCACCTCCGGCTGGACCCAGTAATAACGCGCGCGGTCGCTCAGGCTGTATTTCCGTTTAAAGGCTTGTTCCGCTTCGCCGCCGCGATAATATTTCTTCCAATGTTCGGGATGTTTCACCATCACATCATCCAGCACCTGAATGATGTTCGAACGCTGACCGACAGGCATCATCTCATTTTCGATCATCGCCAGGGCAAAGACCGCTTCACGGAAGGCGAACGTCAAGCCGGGACCGACCTTGAGGATCGCAAAATGGTCGCGCACCAAACCCGCCAGCGCATCGCGTGTCTGGTAATCGGTCGAATGCGCTTCATAGACCATGGACTGCCCTTCGATGAAACGAGATAGTTCCCGCGCAGCTTCCGGTTGATACGGCAGGACAAAGTCATCGCCGAACTCCACCCCCGGCTGGACCACCACCGCAATGACCCGCTCCCACGCGGACTGCAATCCCTCGCGATAAAACGCCTCATGCGTGACATCAATGGTCTGCCGCGCATCTTCGACCTTCGTTACGCTGACGCCTTCTTCGTGCTCCGTCGCACCGCCGGGGATCGGGACTTCCGTGCCGATGACATACCGTAGGGCGGAATGCAATTCCACCCCCGTCGATTCTGCCACCTTTGCCAATCGCGCCGCGCGCTCTGCGATGATCTCCGGTTTCAGAGCGCCTTCAGGATCGTCTCCCAGCCGCATGCTGCAATCGAGATGGATCTTGGTAAACCCTGCCTGTACATACGCGCGGATCAAGTCTTCCGCTTTTTGCATGGCAATTTCAGCCGGCTCGTTCTGCCAGACGTTCGGTCCCAGGTGGTCGCCGCCTAAAATGACATTCTCAAACGGGAAATGACCTTCCTCCGCAATACCGCGCACGTACGCGACAAAGTCCCTCGGCGTCATACCGGTGTACCCGCCGAATTGGTTGACCTGGTTACAGGTCGCTTCGATCAGCGGTAAAACCCTAAAGGTCTCGGAGACCTTTAGGGTTTGTTGGATAACATACGGATGCGCCGAACAGATCGAAGCGATCCCTTTTGTCTCGCCGCGTTTTTGTGCAGCAATCAATTCATCGAAAACATTCATCATTCGAACCTTCCAACTTTCAAACTTTTCAACCTTCCAACTTGTCAACCATCATTACTTCACATTAATCAGGAGATCGCTTCGTCAGCCCTTCGCAATGACATTTGAAATCGGGTGATATACTTCGTCGGATTTTCAAACGATGAACCTGCTCTCCAAACTTCCGCCAAAAGACCTGCTCTTCGCCCGTCTCTATTACCTTGCCTTCATGGGCGGATGGGGATTCATCCTGCCCTTCACGAACCTCTTTTACGTCAGTCTCGGATTCAGCGGCAAACAGATCGGGCTGATCGCATCCACCAGCGCCGTTGTGGGCATGGTCGCTTCACCAGTCTGGGTCACTTTCGTCAAGCGGCACCCGCTGGCAAAACGCATCTTGCAAGCCGCCATCCTCCTCGGCGCAATCGGATACTACCTGATCGGACAGCAGACAAATTACCTTCCGATCATCTTCATCATCTTCCTTCACGCGCTCGCCGTCTCGGGCGTCATGCCGCTTTCCGATTCAATGGCGGTCACCGTCTCACAGGAATCGGGTATGGGGTACGGGAGCGTCCGTGTCTGGGCATCGTTCGGCTGGATCATCTCGGTGCTCGTGGCAGGACAACTTGTCGAGCGGTTCGGATACATCGCCGGCTTTACCGGCGTCGCGGCAATGTGGATCGTCGCATCGATATTGATCTTCTTCATCCAGCCGCGCTATTTCACACTGCACAACAAACCAGACCAGCCCAAACCCGATCTGCGCCTTGCCGTTCAGCGCGTGCTTCAGGACAGGACCTTGATCGGTTTTGCCGTGGCACTCGTCTTTATCGGCTTTCTCAACAGCGGCGTGCTCCAATTCGAAAACGTCTTTCTCTCGCAACTGGGCGCATCGAAACAACTCATCTCGGTGGCGGGCATTCTCAGCGCTGTGGTCGAACTGCCCTTCATGATCTACGCCGACCGCATCGTGCACCGCATCGGCGCGCACCGCATCCTGATGATCGCGCTTGCGATGACGATGCTCCAGCGCCTCACCGTCCTGATCCTGCCGTTCATCGCCACCATCATGATCGTCCGTTTCATCGGCGGCGTGGCTTTCAGTCTCTACACCATTTCGTTCGTCGGTCTCATCAGCGGCCGCACGCAATCATCCGAAACGGGCACCGTGCTCGCGCTGTACTCCGTCACCATCGCAGGCATGGTCAACATCTTCGCCGCGCCGGTCGGCGGCGCCATCTTCGATGCCGTCGGCGCGCGCTGGCTGTACGCGTTCTCTGTCGCTGGGTACATCCTCGCCGTACTGACGCTCTGGCTTACGCGTCCAAAAACGTCAGCGCCTGCTCAAGCGTAGGCTGACCGTTCGTCCCGCCTGCCTGCTGCGTGGACAATGCTCCGCACACGCAGGCCAGCCGCAAGCTCTTTTCCAAGCTCCACGAGTTCAAATATCCAAATAAAAATCCCGCATCGAACGAGTCCCCTGCCCCGACGGTATCGATCACTTTCACGGGAATCGAAGCGACTCGGACTCTCGCGCCATTTCGGACACCCCATGCCCCCTCCGCCCCCAACTTGACTGCCAGCGCCTCCACCCTGGACCCGAGCCTGTCCGCCGCCAAATCGACATTTACCTCCGCTGACAGCGATACCGCTTCCTTTTCATTCGGCAGGAACACATTCGTGACCGAGAGTAGTTCATCGAATCCAAGCCACTGTTCGGAGGGGTCGTAGTTGGTATCGAGGGAGGTAGTTAATCTGAGTGAGTGCGCGCGTTGAAAGAGATTCGGTAAATCAGGTTGAAGTTTTGTTTGCAGAAAGTAACTCGCCACATGCAGATGCCGCGATTGACGGAGCAACTCGTCAGAGATGTCTGATGCTTGTAGTTCGGCGATCAGCCCGGGGTGAGTCAGAATCGCGCGGTCAGAGTGGTTGTTGAGGATGACACTGAGTCCAGTTTGTCCATTTGGGCGGACGATGACGTTGCCAATGTCCACATTACGTTTGGACATTTCATCGAGCATGAATTTGCCAAAGACATCGTCGCCGCACACGCCAATGAACGCGACCTTCAACCCAAGCCTCGCCGCGCCGCACGCAAAGATCGCAGATGATGAACCAATGGTAAGCGCCGCCGAGTCGACGAGTTTTTCCACCTGACCGAATTCGGGGATGACATTGCCCGAAAGGATCAGGTCAGGGTTGATTTCGCCAGCGACAAGGATATCGAATCGAGTTTCAAGTTCCATGTTCCAGGTTTCAAGTTAGTAGGTTTTATACCAATCGAATGGCGCTTCGGTTTGGTAGAAATCGGTGTAGGGTTTGGCGAGCGCGTGGCACAACGAGGTGAGCCGCGAGAGGCGGTATTTGGCGGTGGTGCGCAGGAACTTCATGCGCTCATCGCCGTCCATTGTGACGGCTTCCTTCCACACGGCGCGACCGACCGCAATGCCGCTGGCACCCGCATTGCACGCCACAGTGACTTGACGAAGGAACACGTCATATTCCACGGCAGCGGAGAGGAGAATCCACGGAACGGTGGATGCGGATGAAATTTCCTTGCAGGCATCCATCCATTTGGATTCGTCCATGTCATTCACATCGAGGGGGAACTCGGCTTTGAGAATATCCACGTTGAGCGGGGTTAATCGTTTGGCAGTCTCAATAACGACATAACGCTTTTCATCGGAAGATAATTTTTTATTTTCATCGAGTGAATAGGACAGTGGCTCAAGCATGAGAACTAAATCATGCTTGATGCAATCTTCAGCGATCTTCGCTGTGAAGTCTTCGGTCACTTTTGCTGTCGGCGAATCGGGATGGTAATAGACCAGCAGTTTGATGGCGGATGCGCCCATGCGTTTGGCTTTTTCCACCGTCCAGCCGGGGATGACCTGCGCTTGACGGGCGGTGGCGTCTCCGGTGTAGCCCGTCGATTCGACCGCAACGACCAAGCCAACATTCGGGATGGCACGTGAGGCGATTGCTTGAGCCGCGGAAACTTCGGGGTCGAGCAGAACAGCTGTTGCACGATGCGCGAGCGCTTTGGTCACATCCAGTTTGAAGCGCGAGAGTTCGGCATCGCTGACGAGAGCGGGATTCGCTTTGCGCAGGTTCTGACGATGGTCGAGCGCGAGCGCAGTGAAGGTGCCGCGTTTGGAGGAGATCTGTTGTAATCCGCGAAGTTTGCCGATGGAGATAAGTTTCATGTGTCAGGTTCCAGGTTGAAGGGTTGTAACTGCTTAGCTATGTCGTTGCGAGGATGGCTTTTGCTTTTCCCGACGAAGCAATCCCCTGTTTTGAGGAGACTGCTTCGGCAAAACCAAGAGCGCCTCGCAGCGACATATGGTTATGGACAGGTTTCGAGCCAGGCATCCAAGCCGCGCTTTTTGAGGATGGTGCTGAAATGAAGTTTCTTCGATTGTTCGCAGAATGCGGAAAAATCACCGGGCAGGTCGGTGTATTCGGCGGCAAAGACGGGTTTGCCCGCATGGATGTAAGGGAGCATCGTTTCCGCTTCTTTGTAATAGAAGTAATCTTCAGTAATCGCAAAGTCGTATACACCCACAAGGCCTTTTACCTGGTCGGCGGCATTCTTCTGCCCGATGGCAAGTCCGCGTTTGTGGGATTCGTCTGCGAGCCAGAGGGCAAATTTCAACTGGTCATCATAGGTGAGCGGGAAGCCTGTGTTGTTGGTGTGGATTTCCATGTTATCGGGTTCGACCGCGTCGAAGCCTTTGGCTTTGCATATATCAAGTCTCGCCAGCATGATGGGAGCAAGCAGGTCGATACGGCGGATGTCCAGCCACTTTTCGCCCTTCCAGCCTTCGTAGTCGTTGCCAAGAACTTCCTGCGGGAATTGATCTTTATCGGGCCGCCAATCTTCATACGAGCCGACGCTCATGTAGCCGATGACCCTGCGTCCTTTGGCGTGGAGTTCGTCAATGATGGACTGGTCAACGTACAGGTCAATGTCATAGACATCCGCTTCGACAGAGGTGTCAATGTCGAGGTCGCCGATCTGCCATTGCCAGGTGAGACCGACGGTGGGTTTCCACCAATCGGTTGCAGGTTGAGGGTTGGAAGGTTGGGGAGAAGGCATAAGGGTTGAGTCTTTCGTCGAAACGGAATCAGGCGTCGGTGAGTCTGAGGCGGGTTTACATCCGAACAAGAAAAGCAGAATGAGGATGATGGTCAAAAGTCGACGGTCAAAGGTTATGTCCATGACTTTCAACTTTTGACCTTCAACTTTAAACCTTGTGTGCCTTGAACTGCGGCAGGTAAT
>JBFYRY010000243.1:0-6089 GCA_041302025.1 Chloroflexota bacterium
GAGGTTCAACGCGATGAGCGCGGTGATGCCCTGTCCATTGGGCGGACATTCATAGACGCGATAGCCGCGATAATCAACAGAGATCGGCTCCTCCCACGTGGACACGTGCGACGCAAGATCATCCAGGGACATACAGCCGCCCGCTTCTTGAATCACGCCGACAATTGATTCCGCTATCTCACCCTGATAAAACGCTGACGCCCCTCCCTCCGCAATGGACTTGAACGTGCGCGCCAGATTTGGGTTGCGGAAGATCTCGCCGGCGTTCGGTCCGCGACCGTTGATGGTGAGTTCGTGTCCGTTGAGGGCGGAGGCGAGTTGTCTCTGCGCGCCGCGCTGCCATGAATAGGCGGTGATCGGCGCGACGGGGAATCCCTCTTCAGCGAGTCGGATGGCCGGGGCAAGGATGTCGCCCATCGAGAGCGATCCGTGTTTTGCGATCAGATCGAACCAACCCGCGCACGCGCCAGGGACGGTGACCGTGTGGGCGTGAAAAGGTGTCAGCGTGGAGAGTCCTTCCTTCTTTAGCCGATCAAGCGTCAGGGCGGCAGGAGCGCGCCCCGATCCATTGAGGGCGGTCACTTTTCCCGTATCCGCAGAATAGTAGAGGGCGAACATGTCCCCGCCGATTCCCGTGGAGGTGGGTTCGGTCACGTTGAGCGCGGCGCCCGCAGCGACGGCGGCGTCGGCAGCATTGCCTCCCTTCGCAAGGATCTCGAGACCCGCGGCGGTGGCGAGCGGCTGGGACGTGGCGACGATGCCATTGCGGCCATAGACGGGCGAACGACGGGAGTTGAAGGTGGGTTGGGGCATGGAGACCTCTGGAAACAGGGATTTTCTAGAATTGTAGCAAACTATTCGGTATTTTCCTCTTGACAATTTGACGACTCTGATTAAAATAATCCATATACCATCCATATGGATGGCAAGGAGATGACAATGGCAGATACCGAAAAAATTACCATCAACATGAGCGCCGTGGACTTGGGCAAGGTGGACCTGCTCGTCCAGGAAGGGCTGTACTCCAACCGCACGGACTTTATCCGCACGGCGATACGATCACAGTTGGAGAAGCACAACATCGAGATACAGCAATCGGTCACCCGTAATTCGTATGTGATCGGTGTTCTGGTCTATGACAGTTCTGACCTTGAGAAGCGCAAACAAAAGGGTGAAAAGATAAAAATGACAATTGTAGGACTCCTGCATCTTGCTAATGACATCTCCCCCGAATTGGCACGTGAGGTAATTGAATCGATTCAGGTACGAGGGATCTTCCAGGCATCCGAGCAGGTAAAAGAAGCACTGGCAGACAGAATCAAATAAAGGAATTCATCATGAACAGCAACGCAACTCAATCCGTTCCCGAAAATTGGGCTCCCCGCTTCTTCACCATCTGGACGGGGCAGGCATTCTCACTGTTCGGTTCCGCGCTCGTGCAGTTTGCTCTCGTCTGGTGGATGACCAAAGAGACCGGCTCCGCCACCGTATTGGCGACAGCAACCATGGTGGCGTTACTGCCGCAGGTTATTTTGGGTCCGTTCGTGGGCGCACTGGTAGACCGCTGGAACCGCCGCATCATCATGATCGTGGCGGATACGTCCATTGCGCTTGCCACGCTTCTTTTGTTTTACCTGTTCGCCACTGGGCAAATTCAAATCTGGCACATTTATGCGCTCATGGCAGTCCGCTCGTTGGGCGGGGCGTTTCATGGTCCCGCGATGACTTCGTCCACATCGTTGATGGTGCCAAACAAACACCTTGCGCGCATCGCAGGTGCAAATCAGACCCTTCAAGGGCTGCTCAACATCTTCGCACCGCCGCTTGGCGCATTGCTCATCGAACTGATCTCCACGCAGAACGTTCTGCTCATTGATGTTGGCACCGCAGCGCTTGCCGTGCTGCCCCTGTTTTTCATCCCCATTCCCCAGCCTGCCCGTCACGCCAAACAAGCCAACGGAGAGATCGAAAAGACATCCTACATGCAAGATTTGCGTGAAGGCTTTACGTATGTAGTGAAATGGAAGGGACTGCTGGGTTTGATCATCCTTGCCATGATCCTTAATTTCCTGCTCGTTCCAGCCTCATCCTTTCTTCCGCTGGTTGTCACCAAGGTATTCAAAGGCGGTGTGAGAGAACTCGGCTGGGTCGAATCCCTGTTTGGGATCGGGGTGATCGCGGGCGGCATCACCCTCTCCGTCTGGGGCGGATTCAAACGCCGCATCATCACATCCTTTAGCGGCGTGATCGGCATTGGGTTGGGAATCGTTCTTATAGGCCTTGCTCCTGCGGATATGTTCGCCCTTCTACTTATTGCCTTTTCCATGGTCGGATTCATGCAGGTATTTGCCAACGGTCCTTTGACGGCAATCGTACAGTCGGCGGTTATTCCAGACATGCAGGGGCGTGTATTTTCCCTTCTAGGCGCAGGCGCAACTGCCATGATGCCGCTCAGCCTGCTCATTGCCGGTCCCATCTCTGACCAGTTCGGGATCCGGTTTTGGTACATTTTTGGCGGGACGGTCTGCATCGTGATGACCATTATCGCATTTTTCGTCCCCGCCATCATGAATATCGAAAGCAACCACAATGCGACTCCCGCCCCTGTGACCGAACAAACATAATCATCATTGGATGAAAAGCCCGCGTCTCTTCTGGATGTGGGCTTGATTCTGCCAGGTGGACGTTACCGCCCCGAATCCTTCTCCGTCAACTTTTATAACATCGATACCCATACTTTACACAACCTTTACACGCGGCGGATAAGATCGTATAAGAGTATCTGCAAACCCAATTCCACGTCATACAAAGTGAGAGAAAAGTGTCTGAAGAGCAGGATCTCCTGCATCGCGCATCAAGGATGGAAACTCAAGCCCTGGCAAAGATTTATGATACCCACAGCCCAGGCATCTATCGTTACGCCATGCGCCTGCTCGGAGACGAGTCGCTGGCGGAAGATTGCGTAGCCGACACCTTTGCGCGTTTCCTGAAGTCGCTTCAGGAGCGGCGCGGACCGCGTGACAACATCCAGGCGTACTTGTACCGCATCGCACACAACTGGGTCGTGGACCTGTACCGTAACAACAGGGAGACCGTCGAGTTGAGCGATGTCATTCGGAGCGAAGCAGACGTCCCTGAGGAGGAAGCGGCGAAGCATATCCGCCAGAAGCAGGTGCGCCAAGCCATCCGTCACCTGACGCCGGAGCAACAACAGGTCATATCTCTAAAATATCTGGAAGAGTGGAGCAACGAAGAGATTGCACGCGTGATGAAGAAGCCAATCGGAGCGGTCAAGTCGATCCAGCACCGCGCATTGAAAAGTTTATATAAGTTACTGGCAGAGAAGAGTTGAAATGAAAGATCAGCATGAATTGGAATCCGTTGTAAAGGAATGGCTTGATGAGATCAAGCCCGTACCGTCGCGCGATCCGCACCAGGCATCGCGTGGACGCGCCCAGTTTTTAGGCAGGGCAGTATCTGCGCATGGACTCCCGCGTCAGAAAGGGTGGATATCAATTTTCAGAAAGGAGCGATATGCAATGAACGTGATACTCTCAATACTCGTTGTGGCTGGCTTATTATTCGGAGGCGGCGCCACCGTGCAAGCCGCGCAGGACGACCTGCCCAATGAACCGCTGTATGGCTTGAAAACCTGGACCGAGGATCTCAGTCTGCAGTTCCGCAACAATCAAGAGGAAAAAGTGGAACGGCTGATGGAAATGGCACAGAACCGGGTGCAGGAAATGAAGCGCCTTACCGAAGCAGGCGAGCCGATCCCCGATCAGGTGAGACAGCGGCTCGAACAACACATCCAGCAGGCTCTGCAACTCTGCGCAGACATGGATGATCCATCACTTGAGCGCGCCCTGTTGCAATTGCGTGACCGCCTGCAGGAACAGGACCGCGACATGGAACAGTTGCAACTTCAAACCCAGGAGCAATTGCGGACCCAGGAGCAATTACAACTCCAGATACAGGAGCAATTAAAACTGCAGACACAAACCCGCACAATGCTTCAAGAACGCCTCCGGCTGGTGGAAGAGGGTTTGCAAAATCATGAAATGTTCCGCAATCAAGTGCAGAACGGTTTCCAATATGGGCAGGATGATGAAGTAACCCCGCCCGTGCAAGACGGCAACGGCGAACAAAATGGTCAACCGGCTGTGGTACCCGGCGGTCCAAATACAGACCCTGGCGGAACGAACGTTGATCCCGGTAGCGGTACAGGTGAACCCAACCCTGACCCTGGCAGTAACTCAAACGAGAACGGCACAGGTGAACCCAACCCTGATCCCGGCAACACATCGAACGACAATGGTTCTGGTGGAAGCGGAAAGCCATAAACATATAAAAAACTCCCCGCCGAAAATGGCGGGGAGTTTTTTATATACTAGTCATCTCCCCCGCCTTCTCTTTTATGACACGCAGTACAGACTTGCTCGCTATATGAATGCAACGTCTGTGTGTGGCAATCACGACATGATACTCCACCGTGGTTGACTCCGCTCCCGCCTTCATCAGCAATGCCGGGGTGTGGTCCATTGTAGGGAGCGTACCAGTTTTCGGTGGTGTGACACTGCTGACAGTCCGTACCGAACAGCCCGGCATGATACGGCGGGTCGCTGTGACAACTCACACATGCGGTGGAGAGTCCTGCAAATTCGCCCGATGAATGACAGCGTTCGCACTCCAACCCAATGTGACGCCCCGTCAGCGGGAAGTTGCTCAGGTTGTGGTCAAACGTGGCATCCTCCCAACTTGTCGGTTTATGGCAGGCGGCGCAATCAGTGCCGTATTTGCCGCCGTGTTCATCGTCCTGTTGATGGCAGGAATAACAGTCTGAGGGCGTGCCTGCAAACACACGGTTCTGATGGCAGGATTCACACGCGGCTTCCGCGTGGTCGCCTTCGAGTTTGAACACCGAAAGGTTATGATCGAACTTCGCAGGGGTCCATGCATCGGTTGAATGGCAATCGGCGCAATTCAAGCCATAGCGTCCTTCGTGAGGCTCGTCCTTGCGATGGCAGGAATAGCAATCCTCTGGGGCATTCTGAAAATCAGCAAACGTCCGCGCATCAAGATGGCAATTGACACAAGTCACTTCGATATGTTTGCCGTCCAGGCGGAATGCAAAATCGTGCCTGAAATCCTTCCCGAACCGGTCCACGCCATCGTGACAATCGAGACAGGCATCGCCATAGGAGAGGGAGTGTGCCAGGGTGAAGACCGAGTCCATTTGACGGTGGCAGGTCTGGCAGGAGTCCGAAGCGAAGGTGGATATATCCCCGTGATGACAATCATCGCATATGAACGGTCCATTCGAAGCCGTGGTCTGGTGACCGTTTAATGAATATCCCACCACCTCGTGCGGAAAGAGGGCGCTGTCCATCACCGTGAGCGCGGCATCCGATCCACGATGATCAGGGTGACAGTGACGGCAGGTCAGGTCGGGATTATCGTGTTCCATCCTGCCGTGCATCGAGGCGACCTGTTTCATCTGCCCGGCAATGATGGAGTGACATGCCGTGCAACGGTCTGCCATCGTTTCCTTTTCCCACGGCGCAGTATGACAGGCTTTGCAGTTTCCGCCGATCTCGGCATGAGACGCAACGCCACCGAGCATCTCTCCGCTTTTGGCATTCAATGGACCCGGGTTATATAACAGTCCGCCTTTGGCATAGATGTACCCGGCAATGACGATCACTGTGACGATCGCCGCAATAATACCCGTGCCCGATAAACAACCCAGCCGATTATTATTCATTTTCGCTCCGCGTTTATTTCAAAAAAGTGGCGTAATACAGCGCCGCGCCGATGTGCATGAACGCGGAAATGAACAACGCCATCCCGATCGGGATGTGGATGGTGTGCCAGAGCGCCATCAGCCGCCGCGCCTGTTTGAGCGCTTCCTGCGAAAGCGTGCCTTCGATCTCAAGCCCGTCCATCGTGCGCGGGATGCGGGTAAAGATATAGCGCCCGACAATGCCGCTGATCACGATGATGACCGTCAGCAGGGTCGTTGCGCCGGCGAGACCGTTGAACTTCCATGACGTATGAAGCAATACCATGTATGGACCGACCAGCCCGGT
>JBFYRY010000244.1:0-6072 GCA_041302025.1 Chloroflexota bacterium
TTTTCCCGACTCGTCTGCAATATATTTTGCAACCTCCTCCTGCCGCCACGCCTCGCGATAAGGTCTGTCCGAACTGAGCGCGTCGCACACGTCCACAATTGCAAAGATACGCGCGGCAAGTGGAATCTCCTCGCCTTTCAACCCGCGCGGATAACCGCTCCCATCCCATTTCTCGTGATGACAGTATGGGATGTCGAGCGCCTTATCCAGATATGCGATCGGCTTGAGCAGGTTATAGGCAGTGATGGGATGCTTGACGACAACCGTTCGCTCACTATCTGTAAGTGGGCCTCTCTTTCGCAGGATCTCATCCGGGATGCCCATCTTGCCGATGTCATGCAGGATGGATCCGCGGCGGACGTGTACCAACTCATCCTCGGGGATGCCCAGCGCTCTTGCCACGCTGACGGTTGTTTCCGTTACCCGGCGCGAGTGCCCCTCTGTTTCCTTGTCCCGCAACTCGAGCGCCTTTGCCCAGCCTTCGAGAGTGGTATCATAGGCTTCGGCAAGTTTTTTTTCAGCCAGTTTGCGTTCGCTGATATCACGGACGATCGCTTGTATGAATGTTTCGTTGTCCATATCCAAAAGACTTAAGCTGACCTCCGCATCGAACGGTGTTTTGTCAAGGCGGCAGTGTTTCCATTCGAAGAATTGAGGCTTTCCGTTCAAAACAGCATTTATCTTCTCGAAAGCCTTTTCGTTGGAGTTCCCGCCGTCTGGCTGGGTGTCTGGTGAAAAGTCTGCGGGATTTCTGCCGATAATCTCACTCCGCTCACAGCCGAACATCTCCAGCGTTTTGGAATTACAGTCGATAAAACGGTCATCCTTCATGATGAATATGCCGTCGTTTGCGGCTTCGAACAGCAGGCGGTGTTTCTGTTCGCTTTTTTGCAGGGCAGTCTCCGCCTTCCTGCGCTCGAGAAGATTGGCGATTGCATCCCCGACTAATTTGAGATGGGTAATGTCTGTGTCGGTGTAGCCAATCTGTTGTGTATAGGAAATAATATCAATGACGCCTGTCATCGATTGCTCCCTGCCTTTGATCGGCACACTCACCAGGGACTTGATGCCTTCCTCTTCGCTGAACTTCCGGTCAAGAGATGCTTCCGGCGGGTATTCATCGAGCGTGTTGATCCTGACTGGATTGCCCCTCGATAATTCACTTTCGCTCCACTTCAGGGTTCCTACAGGGATGCTTAGGGCAGGTTTGCCTGCTTGTAAGAGTTGATGGCTCATCCAATAGTGTGTTGAGTTCCAACTCTTCCTGTCTTCTGAAAGCTGGAAAATATCGGCAAAATCGCCTCCGAAGAATTCGGCAGATTGTTGCAAGGCATCGGTAATGCTGGTATCCACTTCGTTGTATGAACAGGTGGCAAAATGGGTGAGGATATTTGTCAATAACTCATCGAAAGCCAGCTGGTTCAGGATCATCTCGTCAGCCTGTTTGCGTTCGGTTATGTCAAGCATTAACCCCTGCCGAAAGGATGGTTTTCCGCTGGCATCCGGCACATCCATTGCCTCATCAAGGAACCATTTGACACTGCCATCGCGCGCAACCAGGCGATATTCCGATTTGAACGGCGCGCCGGAATCGATGCTCTTTTGGATATCCGCCAGCACTTTTTTCTGGTCATCCGGGTGGATCTGCCTGAACCAGAATTTGGGATCTGCAATCCATTCTTCCTGTGTAAAACCCAGCATGGCAATGCGCGGACTGATATAAGTGACACCTATATGCTGATCCACCCCTGACATATATACGATGGGCGGGATTTGTTCAACCAGTGTTCGGAATTGTGTTTCCGCCTTGCGGATATCTTCCAATGCCTGTCTGCGCTCGGTAATGTCGGTTTTGACCGCCACGAAATGGGTGATTATGCCGGCGTTGTCCATGATCGGTGAAATGGATGCGGACTCCCAGTACAACTCACCATTTTTCTTGCGGTTGCAAAATTCACCCCGCCATTCCCCGCCGTTCGTGATGGTTTTCCATAGATCGTCATACACATCAAGCCCGGTGTTGCCCGATTTTAGAATATTCGGATTCTGCCCGATGGCTTCCTCCAGGGTGTAGCCTGTCAATTCTGAAAAATATGGATTTACATACTCGATCCTGCCTGTGTTGTCAGTGATAACAATTGACGCATTGCTCTGCTCGACGGCGCGGGACAACTTGCGTACTTCATCCTCCGCCTTTTTGCGTTTGGTGATATCTCGCCCCACGGATTGAAATTCGATGACTGCCCCCGTCTCGTCACGGATGGCATGGTCGGTCCACTCCTGCCATCCAATACTCCCGTCAGGATTTATTACCTGATGGATCTCGGTTTCGACATCAGATACATTAGAGATCAGGCGCATGATTTTTTCTTGAACAGTCTGCCGATCTTCTTCTGCAATGAGTGTCATGAAGTCGGTTTGCAGTGCCTGTTCCGGTGTGAAACCGAAATGCCGGCAATAAGCCTCGTTCACGAATGTGCGCGTACGGTCAGGTTTCCATCGAACGATGAATTCTGTCTGGTTCTCAACAACTGCGCGGTAACGTTCAGCAGTTTCGTGAAGTTGCTCCTCGGCCTCTATGCGCTTGGTGATATCCCTGCCCACGGAAAGAAATTCGACCACGTTCCCGGTATCGTCACGAATTGCCTGGTCGGTCCATTCCTGCCAGGCGATAGTTCCATCTGGTTTGACGATCCGATGTGTCTCTGTTTCAGCCTTTGTAGCCCTCGAGAGCAGACGTGAAATCTTTTCCCTGACTGCCGCCCTGTCCTCTTCGGCGATATGTGAAAAAAAACTGACGGCAAGCGCTTCCTGGACCGTAAGACCCCAATACCGGCAATACGCCTCGTTGACAAATGTCCGTGTTCCGTCGGATTTCCAGCGCAGGATGAATTCGGTCTGGTTCTCAACGACCGCCCGGTATCGTTCCGCACTGCGACGCAATTCCTCATCGGCTTGTTTGCGCTCAGAGATGTCGCGCACGGCGCTTTGAATATGCAGGGGTTTACCGTTTGGATCACGGACAAGTTCAAGGTTGATCTCGACCGGGATTACCGTCCCGTCATTTTTGCGGAAAAACCGTTCATACACAGGGATCTGTTCGCCGTTCATCAAGCGGTCCAAAACCTGTTCGCTTTGCGAAATCTCAGCCGAAACTTCCCTGGCAGATAGCCCCAGCAATTCTTCGCGGGTATACCCCAGCATGTCAGCGGCGCGCTGGTTGGCATCCAGATGGTTTCCCTCAAGGTCAAGGATGAAGATGGCGTCATTGGTCTGTTCGAAGAGGGCGCGGAAACGTTCGGCTGTTTGTTGCAGTTCCCTGGTCCGTTCTGCGACACGTTCCTCAAGTTCCGCAGAGAGGGTGCGGTAACCGGTTTCCAGCGTTTTATGCCGGGTGACATCGCGCGCCACAATGATCCTGCCCAGCAATTGCCCCCTCTTGTTGTAGATGGGGGAGATGATGAGGTCGTAGAAGAAGGTATCGTCATCCTCTTTGATCGCGATCTCCTTCTTTTTCACTTCGGGATGATTCAAATCGCCGACGGTGATGGGCCAGTTGGCAAATACATCATTAAAAAGGCGCCCGATAACCTTCGCGTTTTGTTTTCCGAGCGATATGATGGCGGCAGGGTTGATATCCACCACGCGGTTATTGACATCCAGGACCACCACTGGGTCGGTCATGTTCTCGACGATGTGTTCGCGCGCGATGGGCACGATATCGAACAAGCCATAGCGGAACAGCCCCCAGGCAACAACCAGGTTCCCGATTGCCAGCGAAAATGGCGATATGTCGCGTTGCGGTGCGATCCTGATCCCGAAGAGGGCGAAAATGGTAAACAGAAACGGGATCAAATAGCCGACAATGATGGTCCAGTATTGCAGGCGGTAGGCATTGTAGGGTTGGATGGCGCGCCTGACCAGCAGGCTGATGCCAAAGAGATTTGCGCCATACAAATACAGCAGAAGATAGACGTACACCAGGAATGTGAAATCATATTGCAGGTCTGGGAATGGAAAGTCGGTGCTGAGATGCGGATTTGGATAAACAAGGTGGTGGATATCGTCAGTGAGAAGCGCCAGGGTGAATAAGATGGGAACGCTCAGCCAATATGACCATATCAGGCGGGGGCGGCGAAGATTCTGCTCGGAGTATTGAAGAGAAAAAATGAGAAAGGGCAGGATGATGAGAAACGAGTCCGTCAGCCATTGAAATTTATCCCACAATATCTTGGTCTGAAGATTGGGACTGGTCAACTCAAGGATGAAGCCGATGATCGTGACTATCTGTCCGCCCGCAAACCATGCGTAGGCTCTTGCGCCGTGCACGTAGCGATGTCTCCAGGTGTAAATGAAAATTCCCAGGGAGAGCGCAAGTGAGAACAGATAGGGTAGCAGGTAAAAGATTTCTTCGCGGTTCATGTTGCCTTCTTTGTGGTTGCCGTCTTTCTGAACGCCGCATATCCAGAGGGATCACACTATCACCGCGTCGTGTGTAAATATTTTTGATTATATCCCGCCTTTTTCCATCATTTCCAGAAACTTGTTGACCACATGTGGGTCGAAGTGCTTTCCCGATTCGTTGATCAGGTATTGTGCCACCCGTTCCCTGTCCCATGCCTCACGATAGGGGCGGTCTGAGGAAAGGGCGTCCCACACATCGGCGACGGCAAAGATGCGCGCTGAGAGCGGGATTTCGAATTTCTTGAGTCCGCGCGGGTAACCGCTCCCATCCCATTTTTCGTGATGGCAATGCGGGATGTCAATTGCGCCTTTCAGGAAGGGAATCTGCTTCAACAGGTCGAATGCCGTATCGGGATGTTTCATCACGATCTGCCTTTCTCCGTCTGTGAGCGAACCCTGTTTGCGCAGGATATCATCCGGGATGCCCATCTTACCGATGTCGTGCAGGATGGCGCCGCGGCGGATATTGTCCACCTCCTCTTCGGGGATGCCCATCGCTCTTGCCACGGCGACGGTTGTTTCTGTTACCCGGCGGGAGTGCCCCTCTGTTTCCTTGTCCCTTAACTCGAGCGCCTTCGCCCAGCCTTCGAGGGTTGTATCGTAGGCTTCCGCCAGTTCCTGCGTCCGCAGGCGGACGCGGTGCTCCAGTTCCAAATTCAGTTCGCGCAGTTCGCGTTCAAGTTCCTTGAGGGCGGTGATGTCATGCGAAATGTAAATGCGCCCGGTCATTTCCTTGTTCGAGTCGTACAGGGGCCAGACGGTCATCTCGTAATATACGTCCTTGCCGCGTACGTCGAATGTGGCTTCGGTGCGCGCATACGAGACGTGTGTATAGAGTTTGATCGGGATGGGGAAATCGTTGAAGACCTGTTTGGCGGGTTGTCCGATCACATCCTCCGCCCGCTGGTTGAGCAGTGCCAGCATGGCGGAGTTTATATCCACAACCATGTGCTGATTGTCGAGGATGACAACAGGGTCCACCATGGCTTCGAAGAGTTTGTCCCTTCCGATGGGGACAACTTCGAAGAGTTTGTATCGGAACAAACCCCAGGCAATAACCAGGTTGGCGATGGCGCTTGTGAACGGTGTTGCGTCCCTTTGCGGGGTGATCTGGATATCGAACAGGGCAAGGATCGTCCCAAAAATTGGGAGGAGAAAACCGAAGATGATGATCGCTGTCTGGGTGCGATACAGGTTGTGGGTGCGGAAGAGGCGGCGGAGCAGAAGTCCCGTCCCCCAGAATATGGTGACGTAACTGTAAAGGGCATATCCATAGATGAGCCAGGTGAAGTCGTATGTCAGTTCTGCGAACGGAGTCTCAGGGATAAGGCGCGGGCTGGAATAGACCAGGTGGTGGATGCTGTCTGTCATTAACAGGATCGTGAACACGACGGGGACGACAAACGATAATCCGAAGAGTCTGCGCGGGTGCTTGATCGGGTGTTCGCTGTACTGCACTGCAAACACCGGGGAGGCAACCAAAACGAACAACCCCGCGAGCCACTGGAAACCATCCCAGAATATTTTCCCCGTCATTTCCATGCTGAGCAGTTCGAGAATGAAGCCGAAGATCCAGAGGGTTTGTCCCGCTACATACCACACAAAGGC
>JBFYRY010000245.1:0-6063 GCA_041302025.1 Chloroflexota bacterium
GTCATTGCGACCTTCGGGAAGCAATCTCATATTCACCGTGAAGAGAAGAAAAGTAGAAAGCGGTTGATTGGTAAAAAGTAACCGCCCGGCTTTTATCGTAGAGACGCGCAGAACGCCAGGTAAGAAACTCATCAGAAAAAACAGAACAGTCCGCCTCCACCGAGACGGACTGTTCGCTATTCTCTACTTTCCACTTTCTACTCTTTACTCCCCGACAACTGCTTCAGCTTGATGAACAACTCCCGCCACTGAATCTTCGACACTCCCAGCTTCTGGCGGATCTTGTCGGGTTCTTCGCCTGCGTGGAAGGCGTTCAACGCGCAGGTCCAGCGGCACATGTCAAAGGAGAGATGCTTGGTCAGCCCGGCTTCACTGCCGATGTCTTCGAGCAGATATTCCAGTCGCCGCGGTGACCAGGGGAAGAGTTTCTCGTCGAGTTGATCCGCAGGACTGCTTCGCTTGTCCACAGGACCGCTTCGCTTGTCCACAGGACTGCTTCGCTTGTCCACAGGACTGCTTCGCTTGTATTGAGCGAGGTATTCCTCGTAGGCGGGAATCCAATCATCGGGCAGGGTCAGTTTTCTCTCTTTGTAACGATTCGCCGGAGTCGCATATTTGATGAAGACCTGCGGTCCATCCTTTGCATCCAGTTCGAGATGTTCGAGATTGATCCCCAGAGTCTCGCTCTTTTTGATGCCGGTCGTCAGCAGGAGGTAGACCAGCGCATACGGTCGCGCATCCGGTTTGGCTCCGCGGCGGTGACGGTCTGCGGCGAGCAGGACTTCGTCGTATTCCTTGGGGGTGAGCACGATGGGGAGCGGACTGATGGCGGATCGCTGTGCCACCTTCTCAGCGGGATCGACGACCAGCACACCATACTGGTGCAACCAGCGGAACATGGACTTGGTGGCGGTGATGCGCCGCGCCAGTGTCTTGGGACTGCACGGCACATCGCGCTCCTTTTCCATCCACTCGAAGTAGCGATTCAGATCCTTGGTGGTGACCTTGCCCAGCGTAACATCTTCAGGTAGGAACGTCGTCAGCAAACGCACATCCGAGAGGAAGGCTTTGATCGTGTTCGGTGACCGCCCTTGGTCGGCAAGATACGATTCCCACGAGTGGATGGCGGTCGTGAGAAGCGTATTTTGGTTCAAATGGGAAGTAAGTTTGTTGTCAGGCATGACATCTCCTGTTCTCTATTGTTGCGTATAGTTTAGCGGGAAAAGGAGGGGATGTCAATTGGAATCCTATCTTTGGGTGTGGTCAGATTTTCGGAATATAAACCGCACTTTGCCTGCTGTATGTCGTTGACAAAGGATTTTGCTGTAAGTAAAATGATTTTGTGGTTAGAGACACTTCCCAACAGAGACCAGCCGACCCAGGGTCGGGCGGGTCTCTGTTATTAATTTATGCCATAAAAAAGGAGAAATGCCCATGAAGATCATCATCTGTGACAAGACCGAGAAGGAATATATCGAGCAAATGCGCGCCGCAGGTTTGACCGTGGATGTTCGCGACGATATCATCCCGGAGGAACTGATGACTGTCCTGCCTGCTTATGACGGGATGGTCGTTCGTTCGCGGACCAAGGTCCGGGCTCCGTTAATTGACGTTTGTCCCAACCTGAAGGTGATCGTGCGCGGCGGCGCGGGACTCGATACCATTGACCACGAGTATGCCAAGTCCAAGGGCATCGCGGTCATGAACACCCCGTTTGCTAACTCCCTTTCGGTGGCGGAACTTGCCATCGGTTATATGTTCATGCTGGCTCGCTCGCTCTACAAAGCATCCGCTACGATGAAAGCCGAAAAATGGGACAAGAAATCCTTTGACGGCGATGAGATCGGCGGCAAGACACTTGGTCTGATCGGTCTTGGAAATATCGGCAAGGAAACCGCCAAACGCGCCGTTGCCCTCGGCATGACAGTCGTTGCGTACGATCCGTACGTCAAGGATGTGGAAGGTGTCAGACTGGTCACGCTGGATGAACTGCTGGCACAATCGGATTACATCAGCCTGCACCTGCCCAAGACAAAGGAATCGGCGGACATGATCGGAGTGGAACAATTCGCCAAAATGAAGAATGGCGTCCGCATCATCAACTGCGCGCGCGGCGGCATCATCAACGAGGACGCGCTCTACGAAGCGTTGACCAGCGGCAAGGTGGCGGGCGCGGCGCTGGATGTCTTTATCGAGGAGCCTCCCACTGACTGGAAACTGCTCAAACTCGATAATGTCATCGCGTCGCCTCACATCGGCGCGACGACAAAAGATGCCCAGGCGCGCGTCGGTGCGGAAGTGGCGCAGAAGTTGATCGAGTTTGCGAAGAACTCTAAATAACCAACATGTCGTTGCGAGGAGGAGGGATTTTCCCGACGAAGCAATCTTTCTCTTCGATGAGGAGATTGCTTTGCTCCGCTAGCAATGACATCCGGAGATTTCATGAAGATCATTAGCGATATCGGCATTCAAATTCCCCAAATTTATCTCCCTAAAAAAGGCACGGACTTGAACAAATGGGCGGTCATCGCCTGTGACCAGTTCACGTCCCAGCCGGAATACTGGAACGATGTGGAAAATATCGTCGGCGATGCGCCGTCCACGTTGCACCTGACCTTCCCGGAAGTGTATCTTGAACAGCCGGGCGGGGACGAACGTATCAAGAACGTCCAAGCCTCCATGTGCAAGTACATGGACGAGGGCATCCTCCAACCGCAGGATGGCTTTGTCTACGTAGAGCGCACGGTGAGTGGCAGGACTCGCAAAGGCATCGTGTTATGTCTCGACCTGGAAGCCTATGATTACAACAAAGGTTCCTCCAGCCTGATCCGCGCCACCGAAGGGACGATTGTGGATCGTCTCCCTCCACGCATCAAGATCCGAGAAGGCGCGACCTTCGAACTGCCGCATATTCTGGTTTTGGTCGACGACCCGAATCGCACGGTGATTGAACCAGTCGGCGCGGCGAAAGCGGATCTCGAACAGTTATATGATTTCGACCTGATGCTGGGAAGCGGTCATCTCACGGGCTATGCGGTCAATGATGGGTGTGAGAATAAGATCGTCGAAGCCCTGCGCGGACTCGCCAAGCCGGAGACCTTCGCAGCGAAATATAACATCGGCAAAGATCAACCCGTGCTTCTCTTCGCGATGGGCGATGGCAATCACTCCCTCGCCACCGCGAAAGCCATCTGGGAAAAGAATAAAGCCACGGTCGGCATGGATCATCCCTCACGCTACGCCTTGGTCGAGATCGAAAATGTCCATGATGAAGGGTTGGAGTTCGAACCCATCCATCGCGTGTTGTTCGGCTTGAAGAAGGATCTCTTCGCTGAACTGGAAAAGACCTTTGGCACGAACTTCACATATAAACCTGTTGCGGGCGCTGATGAAATGGTCAAGGCTGTGGATCACGCTGATGGTCAGAAACAACTCATCGGCTTGGTCGGAGGCGGAAAGTCCTTCGGCGTGGTCGAGATCGCCAACCCGTCATCCAATCTGCCGGTCGGCACCATCCAGCCGTTCATCGATGCCTTCCTAAAAAATGGCGGCGCCGAAAAAGTGGATTACGTCCACGGCGAAGATGTCACGGTGAAGTTGGGAAGCCAGCCGGGTAACGCGGGCATCTACCTGCCGGGCATGTCGAAGTCTGACCTGTTCAAGACGGTCATTCTCGATGGCGCCCTGCCGCGCAAAACTTTTTCGATGGGCGAAGCGCACGAGAAACGCTTCTACATGGAAGCCAGAAAAATTTCGTGATAATGGGTAGTAACGACTTAAGTCGTTACTACCTTTTTAAAGCCTCTTCGAAATCGGCGGGGTGCGGGGCGGTGAACTTCATTCTCTCGTTTGTCACCGGATGAATCAACGACAGCGATTGCGCGTGCAAGGCAGGGCGCGTGATGAGCCAGGTTTCCTGCGCACTGTATAGGACATCGCCCAATAACGGATGTCCCAATGCATAGGCATGGACTCGGATCTGGTGCGTTCTCCCCGTCATCGGCTTCGCTTCGACCAACGCCGCATCCTGGTACCGCTTAATCACGCGGAAGTGGGTCTCTGCAGGTTTCCCGTTTTTGTCATCCACGGCGGTGCGATGTTTCTTCCCGACATTGGCGCGCAATGGAAATTTCGTGACCTTCTCGTCCCATTTGGGATTCCCCTCCACGATGGCGTGATAGGTCTTTTGCGCTTCGTGAGTCTCGAATTGGATGTTGAGCGCACGATGGGATTCGGCTGTCCGCGCGAAGACCATCACCCCGCTGGTGCCTTTGTCGAGCCGATGGACGATAAATAATTTTCCGTATTCCTCCTCCAGCATTTTGACGAGATACGGTGCATCCTGCTCCCAGCCGTCCGGCAGGACGGGAATCCCGGTGGGTTTGTTGATAACGAGAATGTGATTGTCGGAATATAGGATTTCCATACGTCTATTGTACTGTACAGGTGACAGTCACTTCGCAAGTGACTGTCACCTGAGTAACTTCTTGACATTCCTTCCTCAACAAGGTTATTATGACACCATGAATGAACAACTCCCCAACGAACCCTACAATCCATTCCTGATCGATTCGCTCAACCATCCGCTGGCGGGACCCATCCGCCAGTTGTTGCATCGCGATGGTCGGCGCGAACTCAACCAGATCCTCATCGACGATGAAGAAAATATCCTTCAGGCGCTGGGAGCCGGTGTCGAGATCGAATCGCTGTATTTTGCTGGCGAGGAAGTTGTCTCCGACGAATTGCGGAACAAACTCACCCCTGGCGCGACGATCCATGAAGTAGCAAAACGGACAACGAAAAAACTATTCGAGAACGACAAACTCTCGCGTATGTTTGCCATTGCCGAAACGCCCAAGCCCAAAGGGTTGGAATTGTTGAAGTCCATCAAAAAGGATATTGTTGTTCTGGAGGACGTGAGCATCTCAGGTAACATCGGCAACATCATCCGTACTTCGCTGGGGTTGGACTTGGGCGGGATGATCCTACTGAACATGGATCCGCTTGACCTGTACGATCGCCGTCTCATCCGTGCCAGCCGCGGATATATGTTCACGCTTCCCATCATGACTGCCTCTACGAAGGATTTCCTGGATTACTGCAAAACAAATAATGAAACGCTGCTTGTCACCGCGATGGAAGCGGAAAAAAGCGTGGAAGAGATTGCCTCCATCCCGGAGCGATTGCTGATCGTTTTCGGCTCTGAAAAGGAAGGCTGTTCTCCCGAGATCGAGGGAGCCGCGACCATGCAGGTACGGATACCGATCAGCGAGAAGGTGGAATCGCTCAACGTCTCTGCCGCGGCGGGGATCACGCTGTTCAATCGGATTGGATTTAATCGAAAGCCGTAGGACGAAATTAATTTCGTCCTACCGTTAACTGCTCGCCCCACTATACTTCTTAACTCCCACTTTCCATACCTGAGAAGCGATAAAGAATGCCACTACGCTGACGCCGATGAAGACCAGCACATTCCAGCCGGTCAGTTCACCGCGCAGGGCTTGCACAGGGACCGTGGTCGCCAACCCGATGGGGACGATATAGGTCACGATCACCCTCAGCCACCAGGGATAGACAGACACGGGATAGCGCCCGGTATCGGTCAGCGCCTGTAGGATGGTGACATTGTTATCGAACTTGGTGAACCAGAATGTGAAGGCGATCAATACGATCCACAGGCTGTAGATGACCATCGAACCGGAAATCGTCAAAACGGTGAACATCAGGATATTGAGCGGGGTGGTGACCTCTCCCGCCATGTTCACGCCGACCGTTATCAAGGCGATGGCAAGGATCAGGTCCACGAGACGCCAGACGGTAATCCGCGAAAAACTGACCAGGAACATGCTGTTCACCGGTTGCAGGAGCATGTAATCGAGTGAACCGTCCCGCACGCTGGCATTGAACTTCTCGGTGTTGGGCCAGATCAACGCGGACATGAACGTGTTGACCATCATCAGCACGCCGAGCAGGGCGATTAGTTCGCCTCTGCCCCAGCCGCCGAGGGATACCGTGTTACTGAAGATGATCTGCAGGCTGAGCAGTTCCCACGCCAGCCAGATG
>JBFYRY010000246.1:0-6056 GCA_041302025.1 Chloroflexota bacterium
CTATCAATGTCACTGGTATGCACAGCGCAATCCATACGCGGCGACCTATGGTAAACCGATGGCGGTCTTCGAAGAACTCGCTGCCGACACGCAGGAAGCGGAACGCGACCGTCAGGCGACCAATCGCGGCGGTGTGGCCTCCTGCATGCTATTCGTCGGCGAAGATATGGCGAAGAAGTACACAGGCAAACCCGCGATCTTCGATGTAGCGTATGCCTATCGTCCTCCGTATGTTGGCAACTTCTTCAACTACCCCGTGGACAGTATGCGTGATTACGATATGGCGAATCTGCCCGGTTTGATCACTGCTGCAAACGAAGCGTATGGTCTGGCAGGCATCACTGCCAGGGATATCAACATGGTGCAAGTCCATGACCTGACCGCTTACGAAGGCATGATGGCGATCGAAGCACTGGGCGTTTGCGAGATCGGTAAAGGCAGGGACTATGTTGCCAAAGGCGGCATGACCCTCGAAAGCAGTTGCCCGATCAACACCTACGGTGGTGGCGTGGCGTTCGGTCACGGCTCGGTGGGATGCGACTTCCAGGCGGGGTTGATCGAAAACTTCTGGCAGTTGCGCGGTGAATGCGGTGAGCGTCAGATCGAGAATCCCAAGGTCGGTGTGAACTCGTCCTATGGCACACATCATTCGCTGGATGTGGTGGGCGTTGTGCAGAAAGCGTGGAAGTAACCTATGAGCGATCAATTCCCTGAATTCTATGTCCGGCTCGATACGTTCTCATCCGCGGTCTGGTATCGCACCAAGATGGGACGTTATCGCCTGATGGGTACGCGCTGTACCAAATGTGGGGAGAAATTCTTCCCGCCGCGTACAGGACTCATCTGCCCAAACTGTTACGAGCGTGCCATGGAACCATACGAGTGCGCTCATGCGGGTGAGCTTGTCTCCGTTGCGTTGGATGATCTCGGCTTCCCCGCGCATGGCTACGGCGATTACATGCCGCGCGTGATGATCATGGTCAGACTCGATGATGGCATCCACATCATGAGCGAGTTGATGGACCTGGCTGATCCGTCTGATGCGCAGGTGGGGGCGCGTGTCAAGATGGTGTTGCGCAAACATCGCCGTGAAGACAATGGCGCGTGGGTGTATGGTCCACGCTTTGTGTTGGATAAATAAAATGTAGGGGCGGGATCATCCCGTTCCTACGCCATGCATTGGAGACCTCATGGAAACCTATCCGATCTCTCTTGCCCTCTTTGATTTCGTTCCAACCTTTGCTTTTCTCATTGGTGCGTTCTACCTGGTGAGGACTGCTGTCATCTGCCGCGGCAGACCCAGCAGTCGCATGTTGATGGCGGGGGCATTGCTCGTTTTTCTCGGCGGGTTCACCAAAGCCCTGTGGAAATTCATGGTTGCCGCTGAAGTTGCCGATATCGTCTGGTTGAGCCAGTTGCAGTTCATCCTTTCGGGAATCGGTTTCCTCGGCCTGTGTGTGGCGGTCATTTACATGGTGCGCGGACACAGGAAAGCATTGACTGGCGGCGCGGTGTTTGCCATGGCACTCTGGAAGATCCCGTTTTTATTTGTGATGACCCTCTCGAGCCTGGGCGCGGAGGGGATCCTCACCTACATGGCGTTCAAGCGCGGATTGAGGTTGGCAGGCGCAGCATTCGCCATCGGCGTGATGGGCTTGCTTGCCATGGGAGCACTCGCCAGTGCCGAACAGACCATTGCCATGCAGTGGATCGAAGAAAGTATCAATACGGTGGGAAATTGTGGCTTCATGCTGGGAAACATTCTGCTCTACGAGAGCTTCAAGAAATACGGTTGTGAGATTCCCTCGGGAGGATGATCATGAAATGGCTTGATAAGATGCGATATGGGAAGCAGTATGGGTATGAGATGCTCTTCAAGGATCAGGATACCCATCCGATTGGAAAAATCGGCGTTATCCTGGCTGATATGGGAATGCCTGAAGACTATGAATTCCGTTTTTATCGGAACTATATCCATCACGTTTTTCATTACATCCTGCCTCCTTTCCTCCAGCCGATGATCTTGGCAGACCGGGGTATCTGCCTGATCGACCCTGAAAATGCGATGGCGCGTGAACCGTTCCAGCCGAAGCAACTGGTGGATGCGCATGGTTCCTTCACGAACCAGGCTGGGAAACCGTATGTCGAGTGCAACGTCACCTGGAGAGGACCGGGTACACCCAAAAATATCTGGGACAACGGTTATTTTCTATACACGGAAGAAGGCAAAGGCGGCGACCCGGATATCTGCCAGAAAACAGGCGCAAAGGTCTATGGCTGGTATTTCGGTCACCTGATCCCTGAGAAGAAAGTCGCCTGGGCGTATCAGTGTGGGAAGGTCTATGCTGAGGCTGTGGAAACACTTGAAAAGCATTATCCACAGGCCGAGTTCCGTCATGCCCACTATGTCTATAAAGAGACCGTGAAACAGGCTGTGGATGAACTGATCGCGGCCGGCTGCCAGACGATCGTGTATCAGTCATTCTGCAACCCGGTCTACTCAGATTTTGAAGAGTATGCTTATGCACTGCCGTTGGTGTACGAATATGTTGCCGGTCGCGCAAAGGTCATCTGTGCAGATCAATTAGGCAACCAACCATCCCTGCGTGAGGCCTATTTTGAGATACTGCGCGACCAGTTGAAAACCATTCCATCTGTAGCAAGTATCCTGCTGATTCTCTCCAAGCACGGACATCCGTTCAAAAAGGAGACACAGGATATCCGCGGTCCGTTGTATCGCGAGCCGCTTGAGGCAGGGATGCGTCAGGTCATGGCCGAACGCGGCGGCAAATGGGACGTGGTCTGGTCCTGTGATGAGTATGCCGACGAATATTACGATCCCAACCATACCAAGACCGAGACGCACGCCGCCTATCGCAAAGCCATCGACGAGGGTTACGACTTCGCCATCGAAATTCCCACCGAATTCATCGCAGAGAACACCGACCTGATGATCTTCCATGCCATGAAAAAGTTCAATGCCTTCGTCGAATACAAGCGCAACGATCCGGTCTCCTACCCGGATTGGGATAAGCCTCTCGTGCGCACATTCCACGAAGGGAAAACGACCGGCATCTACACCAGCGTGCCGGTAGGACCGTATCGCAGGTACGTCGTGGATGCGGTGGTCAGTTCATTGGAAAGTATCTTGAGACCCTGAATGTTGTTGTTGGAGGATGCCATGACCGAACATGCCGGGTTCAAAGTTGGATTGAAGGTCTTCCTCTTCTGGGTGTTTTTTCTGGCTTTGTACGGGTTGTATAAGGCTTTTCCCATTTTCCCGTTTTCGATCTTTTGTGGGACCGATGAGTCGAATTTCCAGCACTACAAAGCCACCTTCTTCACGCTGATGATCCTGAACGTGGTTGAATATATTGCGCACCGCAAACAGATCCCTCGGCCTGCAGAATTCTGGCATGTACGGATGCTGGTGGCTACCTTTGCACCCTGGATGGTCTTCCTGCTCTGGTATCTTGCTCCCGCAATTCATGGCGTTAAGATGCCAAATATTCCCATGGAGATCATTTACTCCAACATCATAACCATTCTCGTGGGTTTTTATGCGGTCACATTCGAGCGTCATTTCGGGCAAACCCGTTTCTCGCCATCGCTCAAATTCATTACCTACTCGTTGTTTGGCATTTCCATCCTGCTTTATATGGTCTTTACTTTTTCTCACCTGCCGTGGGCTGATGTATTCATCGAAGCCGACTGGAGATAAAAATAATTCTGGAGGATTCCATGTGTAAACGTTTTGAAAACAAAGTTGCCATTGTCACCGGTGCGGCATCGGGCATCGGGCGCGCTGCCGCGGTCAAATTCGCGGCCGAGGGGGCGAAGGTCACCATCTGCGATGTGAACGAGGAAGGTCTGGCAGAGACCAGACGCCTCGTCGAGGAAAAAGGGGCGGAATGTTTCAGTATCAAGGTCAATGTCCGTTCGCAGGAGGAGGTCGAAGCCTGTGTCAACGGCACGCTGGAAAAGTTCGGCACGCTCGACATCCTCGTCAACAACGCCGGAACGGGACAGTTCGTCCCCTTTGCAATGATGGACAACGATGAGTATGACCGCGTGATGGACATCAACGTGCGCGGCATGTTTTTCTTCTCCCGTGCCGTTCTGCCGACGATGATGGACAAGGACTACGGCAAGATCGTCAACATCACCTCCATCATGGGCGAAGTCGCCGGTCAGGGACAAAGCATCTACAACACCAGCAAGGGTGCGGCCAAGATGATGACACAGGGCATTGCGGTGGATTGCTCCGGCTACCATATCAACGTCAATGCCGTGGCGCCCGGCATGGTGCTGACCGGCCTGACTCACAACATGCTTGGGGACCAGGATCAGGTGGTCTACTTCCTCGAGAAGATCCCCCAACGCCGCATTGGCGAACCGGATGATATTGCCAATGCCATCCTGTTCCTTGCCAGCGACGAGGCATCCTACGTCCACGGTGAAACCCTGCGTGTGGATGGCGGGATGATGTGTACGCGGATGTAAGATTCAGTGGCAATGAAAAAAGCGTCCGGTGGCAGATATCCTACTGCCGCCGGACGCTTCGCGTTATATCGGTTTCAACTCAGAAAAGGTCAATCCTGGAGTTCGCCCGAATCCAGCATCTTCATGATGCGATCCAGATAAGTACGGTCACGGTCCTCCACCTCGGGGATGATGCGTGAGGCTTCCTCGAAGAAGTGGCGGCGGCCGCGGCCCTGCTTCTGTCCCTCGGCGGTGTGCATGTCCAGCGCGTATTCGGGAATCACAGGCAACAGCTTGCCCGATCTGCTGGCGTGATTGATCCAGTTGATCATCTCGTCCGATGAGCGGTCCTTTTTGCACAGGCATAGATACCGCACGGCATGGATGGCATACAACTTGCGCTCGCCGACCGCGCGGTCACAGGCGCTGTTCATTTCGAACAGGCTTTGGACCAGCACCGGCGCCAACGGTTCGCCGAAGCCGATGTCTTCCACTGAGATCACCTTCAGGCGGTGCCAGAGATAGTCCTCCAGCGCCGGGCTGGTGATGATCATTTCGTAAGCCAGGAGCGCGGCGTTCTCCGCGTTGCCGCGGCGGATCTCCTTTTGCAATGCCGAGATGACATGGTCGGCTTGAAAACCATTGTAGGTTTTCACGTTCACCCAGGGGTCACGGTCGAGATGGGACATTTTTATTCTCCTTTGAATTGATCAAGATAATCATGAATGATGCCGGCAAAGATCGCCACAGTGGCGGGCAGGCTTTGAATCTCCACCCATTCGTCCGGCGCGTGCGGATTGCCGCCCGTGGGACCGAATCCGCATAACGTGGGGATGCCCGCGCCGATGAGCATGTATCCCTCATTGGCAGGCCCGGCGCCCGCAGTTTCCCAGCGCCTGCCAGTCACGGCTTCGGTGTAGTCCTGTGCAAGCAACGCGAGAGGATGGTCCTTCGGGATGACCGCGCCGGGGATGTCCACCGTCACTTTCATCTCGATGCGGATGCGCGGCCGCTTCTTTTCCACGACCTGGACCTGCTTCTGCACGAGATCGATCACCTCCGCTGACGATTGACCGGGCAACAAGCGGATGTCCACGAGCGCCGTGGCTGAATCGGGAACGATGCTCGGATAACTTCCGCCGCTAAAGACTGTGCCGGGCGTGATGGTGAAACCGAGATGCTCAAAGCCCGGCGGGGCAGGGGCGGGAACGTTCAGGGTTTCAAGGTTCAGCAACAATTCTGCCAGAGCCGTGACAGCGTTCGCACCGCGTTCGCGGTTGTGCCACTCCGCCAGCCCTGCGTGCATCGACTCACCATGTGCCTTCAACTCTAGGCGGATCAATCCCCGGTGACCGATGCAGACGATGTCGCTGGTGTAGGCATAGATCGCACCGCGCGCCTGTAACGCACCTGAATCCAGCAGATGCCTCACCCCAAGCGGACTGCATGCACCAGACTCTTCATCCACCACACCCGCGACGATGGCTTTCTGACGGGTGGGGTCAATAAGATTGAGATCGCGTAACAAGGCAAGCGTATAAAGGCCGCAGGCGATACCGGCTTTGTTATCCGCC
>JBFYRY010000037.1:0-18436 GCA_041302025.1 Chloroflexota bacterium
GGACAGGATGGGCTTGCCGCATTTCGGGCAGAACCCGCCGGTTTTTTCCTTGCGGTTTTGGCGGCGGGAGGAGATCATCGTTTCGAGATCGTCGTCTGTGATTTCGGGTTTGGCGACTGCTCCGTCAGCGCGGCGCGCGGCAATGGCTTTTTCCAGCCGCGATTCCTCATCCTGCGCGGAGGCAGTTTGCGGGGAGAAGGAATCGATCTTCCGCAGGATGTCCGCGCCTTTTTGCAAGAGTCCCGCGCGTTGGGTTGGATAATCTTCACCGGGGATCTTTCCGAGGTTGAAATCGAAATCGAGTTCCTGCAGGGCGTTGATGACCCGGTCGCGTTCTGCCAGTAGTGCGGAGAGTTCATGCTCCTCTTCTGTCACGCGGCGGGTACGGCGTTCCATGAACGGGGCATACAGATACATCGCAACGAGAATGAAGACGGCAAGCGTAAATAAGATGGCGGCGATTTGCATTGGTCCTCTATTTCAACATCGGATCGATCTGTGCGCGGATCTGTGCCACAGAGGAGAACGGTCCGACCTGCACGTATTGCAGAACACCGTTCCTGTCGATGAAGTAGGTTTCGGGTACGCCCTGGACGTTGAAGTAATCGGAGATCGGGCGTTTCAAGGTTACGTTGAGATCTTCTCCGTTGGGATAGGTGATGCCGAATTTCCTGAGGTAGATAAAGGCGTTGGTCGGGGTGTCCACATAGTCCACGCCGAGGAAAACGACTTCACCGGTCGGTTCGTATTCCTCCCAGGCTTCCTGCATTTCGGCGGCTTCCTGTTCGCAGGGTTTGCACCACGAGGCCCAAAAGTTGATGACCACCACCTTGCCGCGCAGGTCAGAAAGACTGACCTGACTCATGCCGTTGTATTGATAATCATCGTACATTGGCACGGTGAAGTTCTCGATCGCCACTCCGGGCTGGACGGTCACAGTGCTGTTCTGTGCGCGGTTGAGTCCCAGCGCAACGATGCCGAGCAAGCCCAGCAAAAACACCCAGACGATGACTTGCACCCAAAGGGGCACCCCGCGGCGCGGGGCAGTTTCTGTTGATTCTGTCATTCCATTCTCCCAGTGTCAAAAACTTCGGAAGTCTTTTTTGGTGTCTTCATATTTTTAGAACGATGAGAGACTTCCGAAGTTTCGTTATTTCTGTTTCTTGACTTCTTCTTCGAGCCTGGCGATGTACTCATCCTGCGGGATGGGCTTCGCCTCCGACTCAGGGACAACTGGTCCCGTTTGCGAGGGCTTCATCCACATCTGGAAACCGCGGAAGAGCATGAACGCTCCCAACAGGAAGGCGGCCGCAGGGACGGCATAGGACGCGAACTTGTTGGGCGGTTCATTCAACACGCGCGCGCCAAAATGCTCGACGAAATATTGCTTGATCTCCGCTTCGCTCTTTCCATCCGCCAGCATTTCACGGATCAACTCGCGCCAATCATGGCATGCCTGGGTCGGGCACACATCCAGCGGCGTGCTTTCGCAGACCGGGCAGAACAACTGCTTGGCGATCTTGTTGACCTCATCGTCGGTGGGGGTGGAATCCTGGGCAAAGGCAGTGAGCGCGCCGAAGAGGGTTGCCATCAGGGCAATGAGTATTGCGTATTGCGTATTGCGTAAAATTCTTTTCGACATGATTACCTGTTATTGTTGCGTGTTGTCCCGAAGGTTTGGGACAAGATGGAAACCCTCGGAACGTTTTTGCTAGTCATCTGCCGCGCTGGTCTGGTGGATTCTTCTTCCCGTCCGCACAGTGACTCGTTCGAGATCCTTTTCGGGCCATGCCGCGACGATGACACCGGCGAGGAACAAAAGGCTTCCCAGCCACAGCCAGTTGACCAGCGGATTAACGTAGATCTTGAATGTCGCGCCTTCCATCGACGCGGGTTCCCAGTCTACCAATAGGATGTAGAGATCGTCCCTCAATGTGGCGCGTTGACCGGGGATGGTCATGGATTGTTGCGATTCAAAGTAAAAATCCTTACGCGGGCGCAGTTCGCCCAGATAGATTCCGTTTTCATATACATCAACCACGGCGCGGGTGTAGTTCACACCCTTGGGGTCATCGTTCCAGGATGCAATTTCCCTGTACTCGATGGTGTAATTTGCAAGATTGAGTTTGTCTCCCGCCGCCACACGTCCCTGTGTTTCGGTCTGGAAGATCTCGATGCCCAGGATGCCGATCGCCATCAACATCATGCTGATGTGGATGATGTATCCGCCGTAACGGCGGCGGTTGCGGCCGACCAGCCGCCAGAAAGCAACAAGGAAATTCTCTGCCTGTGCCTGCGCCCGGGCGCGCGCGGCACGGTAAAACTCGCGGAAAGTGACGAGCAGGACCAGCGCAACTAGGAAAAATCCGATCAGCGCGATGATGTTGTGTGTGTAGGTGGCAAAAGCCAGCCCTGTAACAAGCGATGCGCCTATAACCGCCTGCCACATCGCGCCGCGGAAGAGGTATATGAACGTCAGGATGATCTCGACGATCATTAGTACGATGATCGTTGTGGCCCAACTGCCGAACTCAAAACGTAATTGATCCCACCAGATGGCTGTGGGAATGATGGGTATCGCCAGAATGATGGCGAGGGCAACTTTATTGACCTTCCCAAAACTACCTATCGAGGTCAATCCCCAACTGGAGAGTGGCGCGGCCGCCATCAGGAGCATGAGGAT
Source organism: Chloroflexota bacterium (assembly GCA_041302025.1). Taxonomy (GTDB): domain Bacteria; phylum Chloroflexota; class Anaerolineae; order Anaerolineales; family Villigracilaceae; genus Defluviilinea. Next base: position 2,684 of record JBFYRY010000037.1, read on the forward strand.
CGCAAACAGCGGGGAGTTTGCCAGTTCGTAATAAGGCGGACCGACGGTAATCTTTTGACAGGTCATGTAATTTTGCACAGCCGGATACCATTTGCAGATCGTATCAGCGGATAGTTCTGTCAGGAGCGGGCGGATGACCCCCCAAAAACAGACGATCAGGATGCTCATGAACAACAGGTTGTTTAATAGGAACAATGCCTCCCGGGAGAACATCGACTTGATCTCGGTATCGCCGCGCAGGCTTTCCCAGCGATGGATGAGCAATGCCACCGATGTGATCAGGGTAATTCCAATGAATACGAAGAACAACGGACCGATCGCACTCTCCGCGAATGCATGCACCGACGATAATACGCCGGAACGCGTCAGGAACGTGCCGAAGATGACCAGCGCATAGGTCAAAATGATCAACAGCATGTTCCAGTGCTTGAACATGCCGCGCTTTTCCTGGATCATGACCGAGTGCAGGAATGCGGTACCCGTCAGCCACGGCATGAACGCTGCGATCTCCACCGGGTCCCAGCCCCAGTAACCGCCCCAGCCGAGCACATCGTATGCCCAGCGTCCGCCCAGCACGAGACCGAACGACAGGAACAGCCACGCCCACAACGTCCAGCGGCGCGTGAGACGGATCCAGCGGTCATCGGTGCGGCCCGTGATCAATGCCGCCATGGCGAATGCGTACGGGATGACAAAAGAGACGAAGCCGAGATACAGCATCGGGGGATGGATGACCATGCCCGGATGGCGAAGAAGCGGGTTTAGTCCCCGTCCATCATCCGGGGTGAAGAGAATGCTGTCCGCAGGTTGGAAGGTGTGGGGGGTGATTCCGTCAAATCCTTGATAGAGTTGTGCGAACGGGTTTTCATAGAAAACATTCATTCCGATAAAGAAAGCCATGGTCACACCCGAGACGACAATCACCCACGGCAGGAACTCACGGTCACGGTCCCATTTGCGGAAGGTGACCAGCGACGTAAACGCCGACATCAACCACGACCAGAACAATAGCGAACCAGCCTGTCCGCCCCACCAGGCTGTCACCTTCAGGTAGGTGGGCATCGAGCGGCTGGTTACTTCATAAACGAATTGCACCTCGTAATGGTCATTAACTAATAGATAAACGAGTACTCCGGCGGTAAGGGTGAGCAGGGGCCAGGTCAGCAACATGGCGCGCCTTGCGCTTTCCACCAGGGACGGCAACTTTTTATATTCACCGTAGGCCGCCGCAAACACGCTGTAGAACGACACCAAAAAAGAAACGACTAAAACGCCATAACCGAAATCTGCGATCATGAAATCTCCTTGGACTCAAAAGCCCTAAAGATCCATAAGACCTTTAGGGCGCGTTGAGGAATTAATTGTTTGCCGCCTGTTCAGGGATGGCCTCTTCGTATTTCGTCGGGCATTTCAATAAGAGTTCCTCGGCATAAAAGACCCCATCCGCGCCGAGATGGCCCGTCATGATCGCCTGTGCTTCATTGCGAAGCAGGTCGGGCATCGGACCCACATACACCACCGTCATGCGTTCGCGCGATGGGTCGATCACGGCTTGATGAAGGACTTCTGCAAGTCCACCCTGGGCTTCGATCTCCGCGTTGTCGCCGGGGACATGCGCCACTTCAAAGGTCAGGGTCAGGCTGTCGGCGTCGTATTGGATCGAATCGCCGAGCACCGCGCCGGAGACGCGGACATTCTTATCCACAACCTTTGCCGCTTTTTCGTTGAGTTCGTCCACGGTTAAAAAATATTCCGACGTCGCGGCAGATGAACTCCAGATCAGAAAGACCACTGCTCCCAAAATGAATATGCCGCCGATCATGAATTTGTTGATTTGCATGTTGCCTCCAATACCAAATTGAATTACATTCGATAATGTTCATTTTACATGTACAGATTAATGGTCGCTGAGAAGTGCCGGGGATGAATGTCATAAAACTTTCCCGGGTTTGTCCCATTCATGTTTATCCATTGGATGATCCTTCTGCATGACCGGGATTTGCCTGGAACCTGCCACATCCCCGCATCGGACTCAAGAAAGCCTGTTACCGTTTCACATGCCTTTCCTCAGCCTGAAATTTTTTCGCGCTGAACGTCCCGACACTTGCACCTGGCGCACACCTGCCTGATTTGCTAGGCAAATCACGGGTGGCGACAGGGAGTGCAGGTGAGGTGCTCTCGGTTGGGTCTGCTTATCACTCAAACTTTCGGGACGGTGCGTAACATGGTAACTGCGCCGATTCTTGATTCCCAATGCAGGAGCAGACGATAGGGCAGGGTGGCAATTGCACTGGCAATGTAGAGACCATAAGAATCTCATGCTTTCGTCTTATAAGTCACAGTAATGGGATTTCTGTAAATCATATGAATTTTATGATATTCAACACTTTATAAATCCAAACAATAAATTAAAATAAAGTAAGTTCATTGTGATAAAAATCACAAATATTACCAACTTTGTCTGAAATCCACTCTTCCGAAACAAGGAAGAATTCACCAATAGGAGACTGTAACAATGAAGAAATCTTTACTACAACTTGGAAAACCGGTTTGGGTAACATTTTCTCTGGTCTTCGTGATAAGCCTCGTAATAGGGGTGACGCTCAGCCTTGCCCAGCCTGTTTCCGCCGCTCCTGGCCTTGCTCCTCAACCACAGGATGGCGAGACCTATGCCGGCTCTGACGCCTGTGCTGGATGCCACAAGGATACTCACAGCACATGGGCTGGCACATTACATTCCCAGGCTTTTTCGTCGCCAATCTTCCAGGAAGACTGGGTTAAACAAGGTTCAGCGCCAGCCTGTCTGGAATGTCATACCACCGGTTTCGATCCCAATTCCGGCAAATATTCAGAAGAAGGTGTGACCTGTGAAGCATGTCACGGTCCTTTACAACAGGGGCATCCTGAAAAACCCATGCCTGTAACACCGGATTACACATTGTGCGCCGGATGCCACAAAACCACCACGGATGAATGGCGCGCCAGCAAGCATGGACAGATCAAATTGAACTGCGAGTCCTGCCATAACCCACATTCACAGGCTCCGCGCGCAGAGACGATCAACGAACTATGCACCAACTGTCACAAGGACACGGGTTCATCCTTCACACACGGTACACATGCCAGTTCCGGTTTGTCATGCAGTGACTGTCACATGTCTGCCACATCACATACTGATGCGACGGGCGGGTTGTTTGCGACCGGGCACACGTTCGTGGTCGGTTCGGAAGCCTGCATCAACTGCCATAAGGATACGGTCCATACCCGCGATACCATTGTCAGGTTGTCCGGAGAGCAGACCGGTGAGCCTCTCACCAGTGATGAATTGGAGAAGATGGTGAGCGAGCAGGAACAGACAATCGAGAGCCTGGAAGCGCAAAATACGGTCCGTCTTTACACAGGCTTGATCCAGGGAGCCATCGTCGGCTTGATCGTTGGCGGCGTTGCGGCCTGGGTGGTCAGCAAGCGCATTCGTTTCGTGGAGGTCGAGGAAAATGACAACGGATAAGAAGAAAACAAAAAAGAAGATCGTTGTTGAACTGACCCGTGGTGATGTAATAAAAGTAGCCGCCGCGGCTGTCGGGTCCATCATTGCCGCGCCGCTGCTTACCACCGGTCCGCTTTCGCCGTTTGGACAGTTGAAACAGGAACAATTGGAAGGCGAAGAATATGTTGGCGGTCACGGTGCGCAGACCGGGCAATATCATTGGGGCATGGTGATCAGCCTCGATCAATGCATCGGGTGCGAGTATTGCCAGCGTGCGTGTTGCGCCACCAATGATGTTCAGCCAGAAGAACCGTGGAATATCGTCGTTCCCGAGAAAACCTCCGGTGGGCACGCGTTCTTCCTCAGCCGCCCATGCCTGCATTGTCAGAACGCCCCCTGTGTTGAAGTCTGTCCTGTGAAAGCCACCTATCACCGCGAAGATGGGTTGGTGGTCATGGACTACGATCGCTGTATCGGTTGTCGTTATTGCCAGGTGGCATGTCCGTATGACGCGCGCCAGTTCAACTGGGAGGCGCGAAGCGAGGACGATAATCCGTATGTGCCTGCATGGGGTGATCCTGAAGTCGAGCGCCGTCCGCGCGGTGTTGTGGAGAAGTGCACATTCTGCATCCATCGCATTGATGCCGGTCTCGAAAAGGGACTCACACCCGGCGTGGACCGTGAAGCGACGCCTGCCTGCGTCAACATCTGTCCGGTGGGAGCGCGCACGTTTGGGAATCTAAAAGATCCTGAAAGCAAGGTTTCCCAGCTCATCGCATTGAACCCGACCTTGAGACTGCGCGATGAACTTGGAACGGAAACCAGCGTGTACTACATCCCGCCAAAGGAAGGGATCTAGAAATGACAACATCAGTTTTCTCACAAAAACCTTTCCGCCTTCCCTTCACTCTTGGCTTCCTGCTCTGGATGGGATTCCTGGCGATCCTGCTCGCCATCGGTGTTTACTCTGCCATAACGGTTTTCATCAATGGCTTGTATATCACCAACATGAGCGATTCGGTGCCGTGGGGATTGTGGATCACGATCGACCTGTCATCCATTGCTTTGGGTGCGGGTGCATTCACCCTTTCGGCGATTGTGTACATATTCGGCATTAAACGATTGGAGCCGATCATACGGCTGGCTGTGCTGGTTGGGTTCGCCGGTTATACATCGGCACTCCTGACACTCGTCATGGATATTGGACGGCCGGACCGGTTTTGGCATCCCTGGGTTTTTTGGAATGTCCACTCGGTGTTATGGGAAGTCACGATGTGTATCACGATCTATTTGTTGATACTGGTCACCGAGTTCGCTCCCGTGCTCGTTGAATTAAAACTCTTCGATCGTTGGCCCAAACTTCGTGCGGCAGGACATTTCCTGCACAAGTTCACACCGGCACTTGCGGTATTGGGTTTGGTGATTTCTCTACTACACCAATCTTCATTAGGCGCGGCTTATGGTGTGATCAAATCCCGTCCGATCTGGTTCAAGCCGAGCATGCCCATCATGTTCGTGCTTTCTGCCATTGCCGCCGGTCCCGCTGTGACTGCGGCTGTGGCATATGTGGTGGAATGGATACTCGGCAAACGCACGGTCTCGCATGATGTTTTACGGATCATTACCCGGTTCAGCGGAGTGGGTTTGCTGGCGTATGGGTATATCAAATTCTGGGATATGGCGGCAGTTACCTATTACGGACGCACGCCTGGTGTTAGCACGGCGTTTTCGCTCCTGCAACAACAGACTCCCTACTCGTTCAGTTTCTGGGTTGGTGAGGTGATCCTGGGAATTCTTGTTCCGGCAATCCTGTTTCTCGTGCCGCGTTTTAGCAAGAATCCTGCCGCGGCTGTGTTGGGTGCCCTTTCAGCAATGGTGGGGATCATCATCCACCGTTGGAACGTGACTGTCGGCGGCTTGTTCGTGCCGTTGTCTTATTCGCCGGGTACAGCCTATGAACTTCCGATAGGAAGTTATTTCCCGGCACTGATTGAGTGGGGTATAGGCATCCTGGTGATCGGTTATGCATTGACCGTTCTTACCCTGGGTGTTCGCTTCCTGCCGCTCTTTGAGAAGCGGGAACATTAATACAAACGATTTTCATTAAAACGGAATGGCGAGACCCGAATGGTCTCGCCATTCCGTTTTAATGGATATCATATATCCATATTGTGTTATATGATGAGATTAAGTTATACTTAGCATCGATTAATTTCACTCTTATCTTCGGAGATGCGATGCCCAATCTATTCGTTGCAAACGGTTGGAAAAAACTGCCGTGGAGGGAAAAGCAATGAGCGAAATCCCTGCCAATCCGGTATTTGTGGCTTTGCTGTTCATATTGCGCTGTTTGGTGCCGCTGGCAATCCTGTTCGGTATATCCTATCTGCTTCGCAGGCTCGGTTTGGTTGCCGAGACTCCCGAACCGCCCAGCGGTTACGAAGATGACGGCGAGTCCCAGCCTCCGTCTGATACTAACGAAGAAAAAGAAGGAGATCTGACACATGGCAACGCGTAAATTGCATCGTCAGACATTCTGGTTGATCACGGCTGGCGTTTTCGTCCTTCTGCTGAGTTTGGTATTGGTTTCACCTGCCGGTGCGGAACATCAACCGCAGGAGACCGAGAAATATTGTCTTTCCTGTCATGGGGATTCAGGCTTAAGTATGACCCTGCCAAACGGGGAGGTGCTTTCCCTGTATATCTCACAGGACAACCTCGATCATTCTGTCCACAGTTCCAAAGGGATCGAATGCGAAGCCTGTCATAACGATATAACGGAATATCCCCATCCTGAATTGAAGTATCAAAGCGCGCGCGAACTTTCGCGAGCCTATTACCAGACCTGTGAGAAATGTCATTCCGCGAATTATGAAAAAACACAGGATAGCATGCATGCACAGGCGGCTGAGGCTGGCAACCTGGAGGCGCCGATCTGCACGGATTGCCATGGAGCGCATGACGTCCGCCCACCGGCTGAACCGCGTTCGTTGATCTCTGAAACGTGCCGCCAGTGTCATACGGAGATCGTTGATACGTATCGCCAGAGCGTGCATGGCGCGGCGCTGATGGCTGACGAGAACCCGGATGTGCCGGTCTGCACGGACTGTCACGGGGTTCACAACATTCAGGACCCGCGTACGGTGCAGTTCCGTGTTGCCGAGCCGGAGCTGTGTGCCGGTTGCCATGCGAACGAAGAGTTGATGAGCAAGTATGGTCTGTCTGCCGATGTGTACAGCATTTACAAACGGTCATGGCATGGTGTGGATGTGTCAGTCTACAAGGCGAAGTGGCCCACCATCTGGCACGACAGCGCGGTCTGTTCTGATTGTCACGGTATTCACGATATTCGTTCGACGAACGACACGCAGTCCAGGGTCAACCCGGAACACCTGCTTGCCACTTGCCAGCAGTGTCACCCGACAGCCGGTCCGAACTGGACCGATGCCTGGACCGGTCATAACGAGATTAGCCTTGAACGCACCCCGGCTCTGTTTTATGTTGAGAAGTTCTATACATCGTTCACGCCGTTCGTGTTATGGGCTTGCATCATTTATGTGGTCCTGCAGATCGTCCGTGCCACAGTTGACCGCGTGAGGAGGAATTTGTCATGAGCGGAATAACAAAGAAACCTCTCCAGCCTGTCCAACAGGAACGGACTTTCCCGCGTTTCTCTATTGCCCAGCGCTGGGAACATGCTGTATTGATGTTGAGCGGATTGATCCTGCTTTTAACAGGCCTGCCGCAGAAGTATCGTGAATTTTCCATCAGCCAGGACCTGCTTTCGACTCCCGACCGCGTGGAGTTGATCCGCCAGATCCATCATGTTGCCGCAATCATTCTGGCGCTGGAAGCTGTCTACCACCTCGGACGGATCATCTATCTGATGGCGAAGCGCAGACTGCCCGGCGATCTTCTGCCCACTTGGCAGGATGTGCGCGATGCGGGACATATGCTCCAATACCTTTTGTTCCTGCGCAGTGACAAGCCGAAGTTTGGACGCTATAACTTCGAGCAGAAGGTGACCTACTGGTTTATTTTCTTCGGTGTGTTCATCATGGGTATCAGCGGTTTCATCATCTGGTTCCCGGTGCAGTTCACCCAATTTCTGCCGGGCGATGTTGTGCCTGCCGCCAAACTAGCGCACAGCACTGAATCCATTGTTGCCGCCATTTTTGTGCTTGTGTGGCATGTCTATCACGTCCATCTCGAGCGGACGAATCTGAGCATGTTCACCGGCCGCGTCAGCGAAGAGGAAATGCGCACGTTCCATGAGAAGGAATATGAACGCCTGACCGGGCAGGCTGGTCCACAAGCCAAGCCAGGAGCGAAAAAGTAATGCGATTACGCGCCTACCTTATCCTTGCAGGAGCGGCGGTACTCCTCGTCAGTTTTGGACTCGCTTTTTCGGACGCATCAGCAGGTTCAAGTCCAGAGAGTGAAGCGGTGGTGTCGTCCCCGCCCATCCAGATCGATAACGAGTCCTGTTTCTTTTGTCATTCCAATGAGGGGCTCACTGTCCAATTGGATGGCGGCGAGACCCTGCGTCTGACAATTGATCCTTTGGCGTATGAAAAAAGCACGCACGGTTCCAACGGCGTGACCTGTGTCACGTGTCACACCGACATTGAAAAATTTCCGCACCCCGAGCGCACCACAGAGACTCTGCGTGAAGTGAAGTTGAAGTATTACACCTCCTGCCAGCAATGCCATGAGGAGCAATTCAACCTGACCCTGGATAGTGTGCATCAGAGGGAACTTGCCGCCGGGAATAACAACGCGGCGGTGTGCGCGGACTGCCATAACCCGCATACACAGCAACGGCTCACAAATGACTCGGGCGAACTGCTCGATTATGCCCGCCTGCATGTGCCAGAGACATGCTCTCAGTGTCACAGCGCCATTTATGACGAGTATAAGCAAAGCGTTCACGGCAGTGCATTGACACAGGATGGCAACCTGGATGTGCCAACGTGTATCGATTGTCACGGTGTGCATAATATCCAAAGCCCCAATACAGCCACGTTCCGCAATAGCACGCCGTTCCTGTGTGCCGAATGCCATACCAACAATGCGTTGATGCAACAGTACGGACTTTCCACCCAGGTGTTGAACACCTACGTGGCGGACTTCCACGGTACGACGGTGGTGTTGTTCGACAAGTCCTTCCCTGACCAGCCGACGAACAAGCCGGTCTGCACGGATTGTCATGGTGTCCATGATATTGTGCGGGCGGACGACCCAAAGAAGGGTTTGAGCACACGCGAGAACCTGCTGGCGCGTTGCCAAACATGCCATCCGGATGCGACTGCAAATTTCCCCGATGCGTGGATGTCGCATTACATCCCGTCAACGGAAAAATACCCGATCGTTTACTACGTTAACCTGTTCTACAAATTCTTTATCCCCGCTGTGCTGGGACCGATGATCATCCTTGTCTTGATGGATTTTGGACGCATGATGATCAACCGTTTCAAAAAACCAAAGCCTGTTGTAGCGGAAGAGCCTGAGGCTGAACCCGTAACCGAAAATGTGGTTGCAGCTGAAACGGCGGAAGATATGGAACCGGTGGCTGAACCGGAAGGAAAAGCAGAACCTGAACAGGCGCAAGAGACGTCGCCCGCCGAGCCGGAAGAATTGAACCAGCCTGAAGAACAGTCTGAAGCGAAGGAAGATGCAAAATCATCGGATGAAGAGGAGGATGCCTCCCATGACAAGTAAGCCTCAAATATCCGAAACGAAGACATTTACCCGCTTCGACTTGCTCCAGCGCATCCAGCATATCATCTTCCTGATCTCGTTCACGTTGCTGGGTCTCACGGGGTTGCCGCAGAAATATCCGCTATCGCCCATCAGCGTTGGATATTTCAACCTGATCGGCGGTATCGAAGTCTCACGCTTCATCCACCATACATCGGCGATCGTGATGATGATCATCAGCGTTGTGCACGTCCTGGATGTGGCATATCGCGTGCTGGTCCTGCGCACCCCCATCAGCATGATCCCATGGATCAACGACCTCCAGCATGTGATCCACGATGTGCAATACTATCTTGGACTCAAAAAACACAAGGCATACTACGGGCGTTATTCCTACGCCGAGAAAATGGAATACCTGGCGCTCATCTGGGGAACCATCGTGATGGGGCTTACCGGCTTCATGATGTGGAATCCGATCTCCACGTTGCGCTTCCTGCCGGGCGAGGCGGTCCCTGCCGCAAAAGCCGCCCACGGCGGGGAGGCGGTGCTGGCAGTGCTGGCGATCATCGTCTGGCACTTCTATCACGTTCATATCAAACAACTCAATAAGAGCATGTTCATAGGCACTCTTACGCGTGAAGAGATGGAACACGAGCATCCGGCTGAACTGGCGATGATCGAATCCGGCAAACATGCCGAACCGATCCCTGCGGATGTTATCAAAAAGCGGCAAAGGATCTATACTCCCATTGCCGCCGTGGTTCTGGTTGTTTTCTTCTATGGTTTCTATTTGTTCGTCGGATATGAAACGACCGCTGTGACGAACCCCGTTTTGGGAGAGACCAACGAAGCCTTTGTGCGACAGACCGCCACTCCGACTTTGACACCCATCCCAACATTGACATTGACCCCAACCCTCCCGCCGACGGAGACGCCGTTTCCCACCGCTACGGTAGTTGTTTCTGTCTCCGAGGAGCCGAGTGCCATCCCAGATGCAGTCACCGCCAGCGGTGGCGCCACATGGGACGGGCAGATCGGTCCGCTTTTTGCTGGAAAATGCCTGACCTGTCATGGCTCGCTTGCATCCGGCGGATTGAACCTTTCCACCTTCGCAGATGCAACGAAGGGCGGCATCTCAGGCTTAATCTTTGTCCCCGGCGATGCCGTCAACAGCCTGATCGTCACCAAGTTCGAAAGCGGAAAACATCCATACGCGGAATTATCGCCAGAGGATCTGATGTTGATCACCGGCTGGATCAACGCAGGAATTCCGGAAAAGTAAAATAATATTTGAAACATGCACCGGTATCCTTGAAGCCAGATACCGGTGCTCATTTTATGGAGGTGAAAATGAAATTACGTGAAAGATTGGGCAGGTTCTTTTATCCGCCCGCTGGTTCCCCCCGCTGGTTATTCGTTTTGCCATACCTGACCCTAGGTTTGTTGACCTTGCTTGTAGTCAGCGGTAGCGTTTATGGCTGGGAATATACAAACTCTCCTCAATTCTGCGGTACAACCTGCCATACCATGCCGCCGCAGGATGCGGTTTACAAGGTGTCTCCCCATGCCAATGTCACCTGTGAGGAATGTCATATCGGGCGGACTTCTTTCATCAACCAGTTGACTCGTAAATCCCAGGGTCTTCATGAAACGTATTACATGATATTCAAACTCTATGAATATCCCATCCGTGCCAGGGCTTTGCGTCCCGCCCGGGATACCTGTGAAAAGTGTCATATGCCGGAAACCTTTTCAGATGACAGCCTGCGGGTGATCCCGCATTATTCCGACGATGTGGAAAATACACCGAGCAGTATTTATCTCATCTTGAAAACCGGTGGCGGCGCCAAACGGGAGGGCTTGGGACGCGGCATTCACTGGCATATTGTCAACAAGGTGGAATATTACGCTGTTGATGAGTTGAGCCAGGACATTCCCTATGTCCGCGTATATAACGACGACGGCACGACCGTTGAGTACGTGGATGTGGAATCCGGGTTTGATGTCTCCACGCTTGATGAAAGCCAGCTCAAGGAAGTCTCCTGTGTGACTTGTCATAACCGCATTACGCATGAGTTTACATTCCCTGCCGAATCTGTAAATGATGCGATGGCGCGCGGACTGATCAGCCCCGAAATTCCAGAGATCCATAAACGGGCGGTCGAAACATTATCGGTGCAGTATAAATCGCGGGAGGTTGCATTCATAGCCTTCGATGCCCTCGAGTCATACTACATGGGAACGGACTATTATGCCGGCCATGAAGCGCAGATCTCATCAGCCATTCAAGCGATGAAGGATGTTTATGACCGTACCGTCTTCCATGATCAAAAGGTCGATTGGACGACGCACCCGAACAACCTTGGTCATATCAACGCTCCGGGTTGTTTCCGCTGTCATGACGGGAAACATCTCAATGCCGGGAATGAAGCGATCCGCCTTGAGTGCAATATCTGCCACTCGATCCCTGTCGTGGCAGGGAAGGAGGACTTCGTCACGAACATCGAGATCAGCCGCGGGCTGGAGCCTGAATCGCACCGCAATCCGAACTGGATCAGCCTCCACAACCAGGCCTTCGACCAGACCTGTTCCTCCTGCCATAAGACAGACGATCCCGGCGGTACAAGCAACACATCCTTCTGTTCCAATTCTGCCTGCCATGGAAGTGTCTTCACGTACGCAGGCTTTGACGCTCCCAAATTGCGTGAGATATTGCAATCCCAGCTTCCCGCACCTGTCCCCGCTGAACCCGTTGCTCCGGTGGTGGGTACTCCGACCTACGATGCCAATATTGGCGGTTTACTCACTACGAAATGCGGCATGTGTCACGGCACAGCGGCAACTGCCGGTTTGAATATTTCCACCTATGCCGATTTGATGAAAGGCAGTAAGGACGGAGCGGTGATTGTGCCAGGCGACTCGGCGAACAGTGTGATCGTCAAAATTCAGACCGCCCAGCATTTTGCCAATTTATCCAATGATGAACTGCAGATCCTGATCCAGTGGATCGATGCGGGAGCCCCTGAGAAATAGAAAATACAAGATCGCCGGCAGTCATGGAACGGTCTGCTTCTTTGTATGGTTTGCCCTGTCGTATATGGGCTGACTGTATCGCCGGAAGCGGACCGTTTATCTTGAAATTCAGAACGTTCCTTGACGGGCAGTATGCCGGCAGAATTAATCCCTGTTGTTCTCGAAGCGAAATTCCTTTCATGTAGCGTTTTTTATCGTTTTGGGGTATCCTTAATATCAAGATAATTTTACATATCAGGAGACTGTGGTGATAAAAGATATCCTTGCCGACGCCGAGCACCGCATGCGCAGTGCCATCCAGGTCCTTCATGACGATCTTGCCGCCATACGCACGGGACGCGCAAGCCCGGCTTTGGTCGAGAAACTTCCCATCGAATATTACGGGACTCCCACGCCCTTGCTGCAACTGGCTTCGATCGGCGTCCCGGAACCGCGCACACTGATGATCAAGCCCTTCGACGCGACCACGCTCAAGGCGATAGAAAAAGCGATTCAAGCCTCCGACTTGGGGTTGAATCCCAATAACGACGGCAAGGTCATCCACCTCAACCTGCCTCCGCTGAATGAAGAACGACGCCGCGACCTGGTCAAGCATGTGCATCATCGTCTTGAAGAGGCGCGTGTCGCCGTGCGGAATATCCGCCGTGACTCTCACAACGATATGCGTGATTTCGAGAAGGAGAAACTGATCTCGGAGGACGAGTTGAAACGCGGCGAGGAAGACCTGCAAAAGCTGACCGATAAATTTGTCGACGAGATCGCCGCGTTGGGCAAGACCAAAGAAGCGGAGATCATGGAAGTGTAGACGGGAGTTTCCTGTCAAACCACCGATTTAGATATTCCATGACCAACCCTCCCGTAAATATTCCTGCTGATAAACTGCCCCGGCACGTTGCCATCATTATGGATGGCAATGGTCGGTGGGCGCTTTCACGTGGATTGCCGCGGCTGGCAGGCCACAAAGCAGGCACCGAGAATTTGCGTCGTATCATCCGTGCTTCGGTTGAGTTCGGGGTAAAGTACCTGACGATCTATGCCTTCTCCACCGAAAACTGGGGACGTCCGCCCGAGGAAGTACAGGGATTGATGTTCATCCTGGAGGATGTCCTTGACCGTGAACTTGCCGAACTTCACAAGGAAGGGGTGCAATTACGGCATATCGGCCGCCTGGAACGGCTTGCCCCCAATCTGCAGGAAAAAGTGCTGGATGCCATTGAATTGACAAAAAACAACGACCGGCTCGTACTCAATGTCGCCTTCAATTACGGTGGGCGCGATGAAATCGTCAACGCAATACAAAACATCATAAAGGATGACATTCCGCCCGAGGATGTTACCGAAGCGCTGGTCAGCCGCTATCTCTATACCGCTGGCGTACCAGACCCGGATCTGATCGTCCGCCCATCAGGCGAGTTGCGCGTCAGCAACTTTCTGATCTGGCAGGGGGCATATTCCGAGTTATATGTCACGCCAAAATATTGGCCCGATTTTGACAAGGAAGAATATCGCCGCGCGCTGGAGGCATTTGCCTCGCGTGACCGCAGGTTTGGAAAGGTTTCATCGAGCGAGTTTGAGGCATCCAATGCTTAAGCGCACACTGACAGCATTGGCAATGGCGGCAGTGGGATTACCCGCCATCATCTACGGGGGAGTGTTCTATTATCTGCTTATGGGCACTTTTCTGGTCGGTGGGGCGTGGGAATACGTCCGCTTGTACCGGGCGGCTAAACACGAACCAAATGAAATTGTCACGGTTGGAGGCGTGCTTGTGATGGTCACTGCACGCTTCTTTTTTGCGGACGTCTCGATCCCGGTATTTGTTGCATTGATCCTTCTCGCCATGACAGTCCACCTCTTTGCGTTCGAACGCGGGCGCGACCAGGCCGCACATGACTTTGGGGTCACAGTGGCGGGCATTGTCTATCTGGGTTGGATCGGAGCCTACCTGCTCGACCTGCGCAATCTTGTCAGTAATGAGATGGGCGTATGGTGGCTTATGCTTGTCCTTCCGCTTGTGTGGGCGGCTGATACAGGCGGGTATTCGATCGGCGCAGTATATGGAAAACATAAAATGGCGCCGAGACTCAGCCCAAAGAAAAGTTGGGAAGGGTATTTTGCGGGCATCTTCACATCCATCCTGGTGGGCGCGTTTTTCGCTTATGCCTTTTCCTCCATGGGTCCCCGTCCCCTGGATGGGATGATCGATCCCCTGCAAGGCGGATTGCTCGGTCTGGTGATCGGCGCGCTTGCCCCGCTGGGCGACTTTGGGGAAAGCATGTTCAAGCGCCAAAGCGGATTGAAGGACTCGAGCAACATTTTCCCCGGTCATGGCGGCTTTCTTGACCGCATCGACTCGTGGATCTGGGGCGCGGCATTGGGTTATTTCATCATCCAAATCTTCATTTTATAGAACGGAGGGCGAATGGAATACAACACAGATCCCACTCGAAACCTTGCATTGGAATTGGCGCGTGTGACTGAAGCCGCGGCGATGGCCGCCGGCCGCTTCATGGGACGCGGCGACAAGGAGGGGGCGGACCAGGCCGCAGTCAACGCGATGCGGATCGTCCTCCAAACGATCGAGATGAACGGAGTCATCGTCATCGGCGAAGGTGAAAAGGATAATGCCCCCATGTTGTATAACGGCGAGAACGTGGGCAACGGCTCTTTTCCGGATGTGGATGTTGCGGTGGACCCCATCGACGGGACCCGCCCTTTGGCATTTGGCCGCTCGAACTCGCTGGCGACGGTGGCTCTCGCCCCGCGCGGGACGATGTTCAATCCCGGTCCGTTCGTGTATATGAATAAACTTTGTGTCGGACCGGCGGCGAAGGGCAAGATCAATATCGAGGCTCCGATCACCGATAATCTCAAGGCGATTGCCAAAGCCAAGGGATGCGCAGTGGAGGACCTGACCACCATCATCCTTGACCGTGACCGCCACAAGGACATGATCGCCGAGATCCGCCGGGCGGGCGCGCGCATCCGGCAAATCCCCGATGGTGATGTCGCTGCGGCACTGATGACCGCCTGGCCCGATTCTGGCGTGGATGTGTTGATCGGCATCGGCGGCACACCGGAAGGCGTCATTGCGGCATGTGCGTTACGAGCGATGGGTGGGGAGATCCAGGGCAAGTTGTATGCACGCGATGAAGATGAACTGCGCCGCGGGCATGAAGCCGGTTATGATTTCGACAGAATTCTCACGATGGATGATCTCGTTTCCTCCGAGGATGTCTTCTTTGCTGCCACTGGAATTACAGACGGGGAACTGCTCAAAGGTGTACGTTATTTTGGCGACGGCGTAAAAACCGATTCGCTGGTTGTGCGCGGTCTGACCGGCACCGTACGTCAGATCATCGCGACCCACAGCATGGAAAAACTGCATCATTTCAGCGCGATCAAATACTAGGTTCCATCCATCCTTCGCTATAGTGATTCCAAGGTCGCTTGACAAAAGTTAAAAAGTAGATCCTTCTCGGTACAATTGCGAGTGACGAAACAAGCAAAATACTGAGGAGGATCTGAAATGC
>JBFYRY010000038.1:0-32718 GCA_041302025.1 Chloroflexota bacterium
CTATCGCGCCGTGCAGATGTATGCCACATCCTACTCGCCGTGTAATTCGGGCGTGGCGAATTGCGGCTCCACCACCGCCAGCGGAAAACAATTGACGAACGGAATGGTAGCGCTCCGGCTCAGTTGGTATTACTCGTTGCAAGGACAACGGTTGTATATCCCCGGCTATGGGTACGGCACCGTGGAAGATGTGTGCGGCGGATGCGTCGGCAAACCGTGGATCGATCTCGGCTACACCGATGCCGACTACAAAGGCTGGTCTTCGTGGGTCACGGTCTACTTCCTTACCCCAGTGCCAACAAATATTTTGTACACACTTGAATAGGCAATGAATAATTTTCAAAAAGCCGTTATCGCTTTTCTCTCCGTTATTGCTGTTGGCTTGATCGGACTTCTGATCTGGATCATCCCACGCTGGCAAACGCCGCTGGGACCTCCGTTGCAGACCTATCCCACCGCCACCCCGTTCGAAACCGACGATTACTCCGAACATCGGCTTGTGCGGCGCTCCGCCCGTGATGCACATCCTCGTCATCGGGAGCGACCAGCGCGGCGATAGTTACCGCTACGGTCTCGCGGACGTGATCCGACTCGTGCGGGTGGACTTTGTGACCGCGCGCGTGACCGTGCTCGAGATCCCGCGCGATCTATGGGTGGAGATCCCCGATATCGCCGACAACATCAACGGGCAGGATCACGAAAAACTTAATCAGGCTTATCTCTATGGCAACAGGGGTTTTGGATATACCGACGATCTCACCGGAGGTCCCGGCTTGCTTTCACGCACGCTGACCCTGAACTTCGATACACAGATTGATCACTATGCCGCCGTCAATATGAAGACCTTCGTCAACATCGTCAACGCGGTCGGCGGCATCGACGTTGACCTGCCCCAAGCCGTGGACGGGCGCACCGCGGAAGATACCAGCAAGCGGCTCGTCTTCCCGGAAGGGGATCACCACCTGGATGGTGACCGCGCGCTCACGCTGGCACGCATCCGCATATCGGGGGTATTCAACCGCGCCGAGAATCAAGACCGCGTGCTGTGCGCCCTGCGCGATAAACTTGTCAGTCCAAAAGTCATCACGAAGATTCCCAGCCTGATCAGATCGTTTCAAGACTCTGTGCAGACCGATCTTAGTCCTGCACAACTCGGTCAACTGGCTTGTATCGGCTCGCAGATCCGACCGGAAAATATCCGTTTCGCGGCATTCCCCGAGGAACTGTTCACACAAACCCGCATCTATGACCCGGTATTCAAGGCAAGGGTATTCGTCTGGGACGTGGATTACGATATCCTGCGCGATTACATCGCCCAATTTCAGGCAGGCACATGGCCTCCGCTCATTGTCGGCACACCTGAAGATAAAACCGAGGTACCATTCTGTCCATGAACGACATCCCTCCGCTCAATGCCGCAAACCTCCTCAAACGTCACGGCTTGCATGCCGATAAAAGCCTGGGGCAAAATTTTCTACAGGACCCGATCGCGCTGGAAAAGATCGCCTCTGCCGCGGACATCCAGCCGATGGACTCCGTGCTGGAGATCGGTCCCGGGCTGGGAAGTTTGACCCGTTACCTGGCGGTTTCTGCCAGGGATGTGGTCGCGGTCGAACTGGACGAGAACCTGCTCCCGCCATTGAAAGCCGTTATCGCCCCGTATGCCAATATCCGTTTGATCCGCGGCGACATTCTCAAGTTCAAGCCATCGGAACTTGTCAACCAGCCGGGTTATTTGGTGGCGGCAAACATCCCGTACTACATCACATCTGCCATCATCCGTCATTTATTGGAAAACGAACCCAAACCGCGCCGCATCGTACTCACCATCCAAAAGGAAGTCGCGAACCGCATCTGCGCCGCACCCGGGGATATGAGCCTGCTGGCATTGAGCGTGCAGGTCTACGGCAAGCCGCGCATCGCGGCACACATCCCGGCTGGAGCATTCTTCCCCACCCCAAAAGTGGACTCGTCCGTTTTATGCCTGGATGTATATCCGGAACCTCAGATCGAGAGTGGTTTGCTGGGCGCTTTTTTCAAACTCATCAAAGCCGGGTTCAGCCAAAAGCGAAAGACACTCCGCAATTCGCTTTCCTCTGGCTTGCACATCTCCCCTGCCGACGCATCGGAACTGCTCACCAAAGCCGATATCGATCCGCAACGCCGCGCAGAAACTTTGAGCATTCCAGAGTGGCGGAGGCTTTGCGAAAAAATAAAGTGACGGTCGTTTCGAAACGACCGTCACTTGTTCTGTTGACTGGATTTGATTTGATGTGGATGGCTTTTCCTGCGCAGGTCACGGTAGTGCCACCACACGTCCCAAATGCGCATCGCGGCTTCCATCTGGATTCTGAGCGACATTTTGGACTTGCCCCAGCGCCGGTCCGCAAAATAGATGGGGACTTCGGTAATATCATATTCCATCAAAAAGGCAACATATGCCATCTCGACCAGGAAGATATAGCCGTTTGAGCGGATGCGATCAAGCGGCATTCCCTGCAGGGCTTCACGGCGCCACATGCGGAATCCAGTGGTCACATCGCGCACGGGAAAATCAAGGATCGTGCGGGCATACAAGTTTCCGAACGCGGAAAGTCCCTTGCGCCAGAGGGGCCAGCGCTCATCAACAGAGCCCCCCTTTACATAACGGGATCCGATCACCACGTCGGAGGATTCGATGCACCGCGCCATCTCTTTGATCACGAAAGGGTCATGGGAAAAGTCCGCATCCATTTGGACGACAGCATCCGCTCCCAATTCGAAAGCCTTATGAAAACCCTCAATGTAGGCTGATCGCAAACCCATTTTTCCGGCTCGATGTAATACGTCAATGCGGCCGGGGTGCTCATTTGCAAGGCTGTCCGCGAGACCGCCTGTTCCATCGGGACTGTTATCGTCCACAACAAGAATGGATAGATCCAGCGGAAGCGAAAATAAAACGGAGACCAGTTTGGGCAGGTTCTCCGCTTCATTGTAGGTTGGAATAACGACAGTGATGCGCACTAGTGTTTGCTCAGCAGTTCCTTCTTGAGTTGATCAACGCCGGAAAAACGTCCATACACAGAAGGCACTTCAGATATTCGGACCGCGAGACGATTTGAATTTTTCGATGCCTGCTCCCGGTCCTTGATGGGATAGAAATAATCGAGCGATTGCTCCAATCTTGAGCGAATGCGTTCCTGGAAGGGAGGCATATTCGCCGGGGAGAGGACCACCACAAAATCAGTCGGGCTTATATGACCCAGGAAGTCATCCGGCGAACCGGTCTCTTTAATGGTGTTGTGGATCATCATGCTGATGGCACGCAAGACATCATCAGAAGCAACAAACCCATACGCTTCACGAAAAGACTCAAGGTGACCGATCGAGATAAGGAGCAATGCCCATCCGCTTTTGTGGATCACCTCCGAAAGGCGTTCATCCACCAGCCCGCCTTCGGGTAATCCACTGACAGGATTGGTCAAAGATCCCTGACTGACCCGTTTCAGGGCATTTCGGACTCGAAGACGGAGTTCCTGCACATCGAAGGGTTTTGTAATGTAATCGTCCGCGCCGACTTCAAAACCCTGCAGACGGTCAACCCGTTCGCGTTTTTCTGTAAGAAATATGATGGGAATCTCATTTGTGCGGCGGTCGCTTCGTACGCGGCGCGCAACTTCATAACCATCGATATCCGGCAGGCGGATATCAAGGATCATTAAATCAGGCGATACGGTTTGCGCGGCACGTACACCATCCTCCCCCCAGTTGACGGTGAATACTTCATAACCCTGAACGCGAAAATACGCGTTCAGCATCTCGGCTATATCAGGATCGTCTTCAACGATCAGGATCTTCGATTTGGCATCTGCCACTTCAACCCTGCCCTGCTAGGAAATAGGTTCTTTTTGGATGACGAACTCACACACTGAGTCGCCGACAGCCACACATTTCGACTCATTTACGCGGAATTCATTACCGCCGGAAACCCACTTGAGAGCTTCCTGAAGGAGTCCAGTGGCAACATAACAGACAGGCTTGTCCGCGTTCGTACGTCCCCAACACACAGGACACTTATGAATGGTCCAGATAAACTCCGATTCCTTCTCCTCGACTGTGCTGTATTGGTCGCTTAATTGAGAAAAGATCTTGGCAAATGCTGGAAGACCGATCCGGAGTTTGGATTGAAGCGGCAGAACAACGAATGCCAGATCTGCGGCTCCGGCAAGGGCACCGAAGTTTTTCAACCCTTCCGCAAAGGTGGCACGTCCGGCGCGCAAAGCCAGCCCGCGTCCACCGCGTGGACCGTACATTTCTTCCAGCGCAGTGCCGATTCCGGAGAGTTCGGCGAAATCAAATCCCTTATCCAGGTTGTCTGCCGGGTAATTTTCGATGTAATTGTTCAAGCCGCCCAGGTTGAGGATGGCGTTGAGACCGTTTTTACCCATCACCTCCTCAAGGGATTTGATGATGATGAGTCCAAATTTGTTGGGGTAATATAAACCTGCTTTTTGAAGAGGGGTCATAATATCTCCGCTTAAATCAGTTTCGCCAAATCTTCGGTGGCGCGCCGCATATCCAAAAAGATCAGGCCCAACTTTGCCTGTTCACGCGCCAGTACAGTGAGAACGGCTTCCTCGCCTACTGACATGAGTACAACATATCCTTTTTCCCCTTTGATGTAAACCTGCTCAAGTGAACCGCGCCCGAGTTCGGTCGCGATCCGCTCGCCAAGGGATAACATCGCGGCGGACATCGCGGAAACACGATCTTCCTCCACGCCCTGGGGTAAAGCGGATGCGATGCTTAAGCCATCAACGCTAACGACTGCAGATGCTTCAATATCTGGCGATGAAGCCTGCAATTCGCGCAATCGATCTACCATTTGTTGCGTACGAGACTTGGACAAGACAACCCTCCTGCACAGAGATGGTCTCCGGTATCGAAACGAACCGGTGGGGTTTCAAAAGAACTGTGGATAATTTAGCATAGTGGAGGGAAAGTGTCAAGCCGACACCCAATAAAAATGCCTAACCATTTACAGAAATGCAAATCCAGGTGCTATTCGATGATGGTGTCCGTCACTGGGTGCCGTACAGGCTGGGTTTGTCTTGTTACTGGCACTTATCAATATCGAGAATTCATCCTGTCGCTCCGGCAAGATGGACTTTGCCAGAGCGAAAAATCTGCGCGCATATTGACACAACCATTTCTGCATGGTAAACTCTCGCCCGCTTTTGTTTGGAAGAACTGGTCCCGTGGTGTAGCGGCCAAACATGCGGCCCTGTCAAGGCCGAGATCGCGGGTTCGAATCCCGTCGGGACCGCAGAGATTGACAGCTTGATGACATAATCATCAAGCTGTCTTTTTTTTTCAACCTGCATTTACAGAACTACCGAGCCCTGGTTAGAAGACTCACCCATCAGATTCCAGGCGGGAATTTTGTCAGACAATCAGGGCAATTTCTTCCATTTGTTTTTACCCCGCAAATCCAGGCAGATGACAAAACGGACAGCACAGCTATGAGAAATTCCTCGCGACGGCTTAGTCAAGGCTAAACTGGCAAGCTACAGCTGTTACTTCCGCCGTTGCTGAATCCACTTGAACAATTCGACCGCGAGAAAGACAATAGTGCCAAAACCGAGGCTGATCAGCAGATCGCGCAGGCTGAGCGGGGTCGTGGAGAAAGCCCGATTGAGGAACGGCACATAGATCACAGCCAATTGCAGGGCAAATGTCAACATCACGGAGCCTAGCATGGTTTTGTTCGAAAATAGTCCGATTTGCCACAGCGTATCCCGGTCCGAGCGGGTGGCCAAGGCATTGCCCATCTGCGCTAAGGTGAGCGTAGTAAATGTCACGGTTTGCCAGATAGCGGGGGAGGCTGATGGGTCGATCCGATAGTACAGGAAGCCAACACCGAGTGAGACCAACCCCATTAACAAGCCGATCCACAGGATATCACGCGCCATCCCCCGTCCAAAAATATTTTCGCGGGGTGGATGGGGAGGTCGTTGCATGACCTGTCGTTCGGCAGGCTCGATCGCCAGTGCCAAACCGGGCAGGCCATCGGTCACCAGGTTGACCCATAGGATTTGCAGTGAGGTAAGCGGCAGCGGCATGCCGATGAACGGCGCCAGCAGCATGACCCAGATCTCCCCGGCATTGGATGTCATCGTGTACTTGATGAATTTACGGATATTGTCATAGATCCGCCGGCCCTCCCTCACCGCCGCGATGATCGTGGCAAAGTTGTCATCCAGCAAAATCATATCGGAAGCTTCCTTGGTGACATCGGTGCCGGTAATCCCCATGGCTACGCCGATCTCCGCCTTCCTGAGTGCTGGCGCATCGTTGACACCGTCGCCTGTCATCGCGACAACGTGCCCGCGGTCTTGGAGCGCCTGGACCAGCTTGAGCTTGTGCTCGGGAGAGACACGAGCATAGACCGGCACATCTTCCACCACCGCTTCCAGCTGTTCAACGGTCATCCCATCCAGGTCGCGACCGGTGAGTGTTTTCCCTCTCTCGGCAATCCCTAAATCCGCAGCGATGTACGCGGCCGTCAGCGGGTGGTCCCCGGTGATCATGACAGTACGAATCCCTGCCGCCTTGGCTTCCTGTACAGCGCTTTGAACCTCCGGACGAGCCGGGTCGATCATGCCCACCATGCCGATGAAGATCAGATCCTGTTCAACCGGCTCAGACGTATCACTCTGACGGAAGGCCAAACCCAACACCCGCATCCCATTCTTGGCCAGATCGTTGTTTGCATTCAGAATACGTTCGCGCCAGATCTCATCCAATAGTTCTGTCCGGCCCGCCGCCCAAACCTGGCTCGATACTTCCAAAAGGCTGTCGACAGCCCCCTTAGTGATCACCAGGTAGTGGCCTGGCTCGAAGAAATCCGGGCGTGAATCCTGGTAAGGGTTCAGCAGTTCAGGGACCAGGTCAGGGTTGGGGCGGTGAACGGTCGTCATCCGCTTGCGATCTGAATCGAATGGCAGTTCGGCCACACGCGGGAAAGCCTGTTCCAGGTCTGCTTTCCACAATCCCGCCCGGGCGCTGGCAATCACCAGCGCACCCTCGGTTGGGTCGCCTACTGTTGAAAACGTTCCCGCTTCGCCCGAAACCGCCTCAAGCACAGCATCATTACACAAAGCGCATCCTGCCAATGTCAGGACGATGGGCGGACTTTCCTGTAGCAACGGCTCAACAGGATCCTCCGGGCTGACGGTTGGGCTAAAACTGCGTAAACGCTCCTGTAGGTTAAGCGAATTCTCCGCTACATCCACGAACGTAACGGTCATCCGGTTCTGTGTGAGGGTGCCGGTCTTATCGGAGCAGATGACTGTGACAGAACCGAGTGTTTCCACGGCCGGCAGTTTTCGGATCAGGGCGTTACGCTTCAGCATACGCTGCGCGCCAAGCGCCAGCGCGATCGTCACCACGGCCGGCAGCCCTTCCGGAACCGCCGCCACCGCCATCGCGACCGAAACACGGAACATCTCGATCCAGTTCTCACCACGCAGCAAGCCCAACACAAACACAATTGCGACCAACACCAAGGCGGCCAGTGCCAGTCCCCTGGCAAGTTGTTCAAGCCGCCGCTGCAGGGGCGTTTTTTCGGTGCCAACCGATTGGAGCATATCGGCGATCTTGCCCAATTGGGTCTTCATCCCGGTGTCTGTCACCAGAGCCGTACCATGACCATACGTGACGACTGTTCCCATGTAGACGGAATTGACTCTGTCACCCAGCGGAAGGTTCTCCCCCGCCAATGGAGCTGTATCCTTTTCGACTGCATCCGATTCCCCGGTCAGCACCGCTTCCTGCACCTTCAGATTGGCTGTCTCCAGCAGGCGAGCATCAGCCGGGACGGTATTCCCCGTTTCCAGCTGGATGATGTCGCCGGGAACCAGCGAGAATGCGGTAACTTCCTGTAAATGTCCGTCCCTCCGGACGCGGACGTGTGGGACAGCCATGCGCTTGAGAGCTGCCATCGCCTGTTCGGCGCGGTACTCCTGGACAAAGCCGAGAACCGCGTTGAGAACCACGATGATCATGATGACAACCGCATCGATCGTCTCCCCCAGGATCACAGAAACGACCGCGGAAATGATCAGCATCACAACCATGATGCCCTTGAACTGCTCGAGCAGGATCGTCCAAGGACTTATGCCTACCCGTTCGACCAGTTCGTTCGGCCCGAATTCTTCAAGCCGCCGGGCAGCTTCCACCGCGGTTAATCCATTTTCCAGATCGCTCTGGATCTGGCGGACAGCATCCTGTGTTTCAAGCATATGCCATTCAGTCATTGCGCCTCCGGGGTCAGGTTCTGGTTTCCACAGCAGTTATTGTATACCAAAACCATGGTAGGTGAACCAAGTAGCCTGCACAGATATCATAAAAGCGGATAAACAAACGCCCCCGAAACAATTAATTTCGGAGGCATCTTTATTTATTCTCTCAATGGATCTTGGCTAGCGAACGATCACAGCATCCAAAGAACCGCGATTGACGGTAACACTTGTAACCTTGAAAACCAACTTTAATGTGTGAGTACCGTAAGCCAGTTGATCGGGGTAGTCCCAGCGGCTTTGATAGGTGGTGGTTGCCAATTTTTCATTAAGTGTGCCCACCAGAACTCCATCCACGTACACATCCAATTCACTGAAGGTCACACCGCCCTTGTAAATAATGCTGAAGGATTGACCGGTAAAGTCAAGTATTGCAGTCGCACCATTCCTGGTGGTTTCCTTGTAGGCACCTTTATAAGCTTTAGAAGTAGACACTGTTGTCCAGCCGGAGGAATAGACTAAGGAACTGCTCTTGTCATCAAACGTTGTTGCCGGAGCCGGAGTCGGCGGAACACGTGTGTTAACCACTGTTGCTGTTGGAACGATCAACGCAGGTGTGGGACTGGGGAGAATTACCTGTGTAG
This sequence comes from Chloroflexota bacterium, assembly GCA_041302025.1. Lineage (GTDB taxonomy): Bacteria > Chloroflexota > Anaerolineae > Anaerolineales > Villigracilaceae > Defluviilinea. Next base: position 8,924 of record JBFYRY010000038.1, read on the forward strand.
GTGTGGCAGTCGGCGGGATGGGAGTTATCGACTGGATCAGCGCTGAAAGCGCGTTCAGGGAAGCGCTGCCCCACTTCTGCATGGGTTTGATATGGGTATTCTCGGCAATTTCATTCCAACTGATGAAGCCCCAGCCATCGGGGTTGGAACCCATATTCCCATTCCACAGGGCACGGATCGCATCACCGTTGCGACGCGGAACACAGGTGGTCCCACCGATGAGCGCAGAGTTGTAACCAGGGTTCAGCGGTGCATACCAGCGCTTGCCGGCCGCGTGGACCTTGTCACCCATGTTGTTTATGGTCGTAAATGAACCGGTATTGGTAAACGGATTTTGGCTTGACCAATAGTACGTCAGCCCATCGAATAGCGCCAGGCGTGCGTCGGTTAGAGTTGAACCGGATTCGTCGCCGATAAGAAACATGCGGTCGCGGACAGCGGTGCTGATCTTTATCAAGTCGGCATCGCCGTATTTCCGTGAACCTGTAAGTGTGACTACCGGTTTCCCATCAAATCTTTCCCAGGCAGGTTCCTGACCGAACTCATTAAACAGAAAGTTCAAGTCGTTGATGATCGCATCGGCGGACGGCATGGACGAGGTCTTATAAGAGACCCAATTGGTGAAGCCGCCTACGCGCGTGGAAGCGGCAAATGCCTCTGCCAGCCTGGAATTATAGGTGACACTACTGCGAGTCTGCGAGGCAGTTCCATCACCGGCCCAGTTCAACCAGAAGCCTGAAATACCAGCGTTCTTCGCCGTACGAATATCATCTTCGATCACACCTGGGGTATCCTGACTGGCTAAGGCGGCCGGGACATCCAGTAGTTGGTTGCCGGAATAATTCGATACAGCATTGCAACCATCAGCATCGGTTGTCGCTGGCAACGGCAGCGGGGTCGAAGTATACGGGTAACTTGCGCCCAACTTGTCGTGCCAATGTTGCGAACTCCACCATAGATAGTAATAGGCATAGACTTTCGGACCGGGTGCAGTCGCTTGATTGGTCGCAGCTTGCGCACCTGTGTAGCCAGCCGCTGTGACAACAAACGCCATTGTCATCACAATGATCCGGTACATGATTCTTTTCACTTTCTGCTCCTTGCTCAAAGTCAAAACTACCGCTGCTTCGACTCGTCGCATTGCGGAACCAGCTTGCGCTGATTCGGCTTATAAAAACCTCTATATCAATGCTGAGGCGGAGTCAAAATTGCCCTATACAGCTCATACAGCGATGCGCATTATATAGGTTTGGCAAACGGTGGGAGCATGACCCTAGTCCTGAGAAACCAATCAGTACTGTAAGCCTGATACCTGGAAAAAAACATCATGTCCTTGATAAGACCATGATAGGGAAATACATTAAATTCATCACAGCATAGTTTAATGTTGGCTGATCCTGTGAAGCTCATCCATGAATCCAATGGCATCAAACTTACTCTGAGTAGTATTTCACCACAGGCAGATCTCCGAAAGGCTGAACATGAGTTTAGCCACGATCAAGTCCCTTGTCGTCAACATCCTGCCCAGATAGGTGTTTCTAGCAGTACAAAAGTTTTGTCACCTGTCCTGAATAATTGCATTATTCCCTGGCAATTCTGTTCTCCCCCAACTGGCGGAGATAAACCTTCCCCAACTAAAAGGCATTATGTATAAAAGCGATTTACAGCAAAGATTTCCGCCTTTGGAGATCGGTGAACCGGCAACATTGGATTCTCAATCTCGAGGACATGTAGTTCACACACAGTTTGCGTTGTCCATGATCATCCCGACAAGGAATGAGGCCGGGAACATAGAGCCTTTGCTTGCGAGAATTGATCAAGCCACCCGGGGCACTGCACTTGAGGTGATATTCGTTGACGATAGCACAGACGATACTGCGGAAGTAATCAGGAGTCTGCAAGGTCGTTTTCCGTTGTGTATCACGCTGATTGCCCGTCCGCCCGAACGACGAAAAAGTGGCTTGGGTGGGGCGGTAGTGGAGGGGTTTAAAGTTGCCCAGGCTCCCTGGGTCTGTGTCATGGATGCTGATTTGCAGCACCCACCGGAGTTCATTCCCAAGATACTCAAACATGCCCAGAAGACCGGTTCAGATATCGTCGTGGGCAGCCGCCTTGCTCCGGGTGGGGATGCTTCCAGCCTGGGGTTTAAACGCACAATTATTTCAAAAGCTTTTGCGATGACAACGCGCGTCACCTTCCCTCAGCGACTCAGAAATGTAACCGATCCGTTGACCGGTTTCTTCATCCTTCGGCGTGCGGCTGTCAATCCTGATGACCTTCATCCGGACGGTTTTAAGATCCTGCTGGAGATTCTTGTGAGTCATCCGAACTTAACCGTTTCCGAGATCCCCATTCAATTTGGATATCGAAATGCTGGAGAAAGTAAAGCTTCGCTACAGGAAACGATCCGTTTTGTGCGTGGACTATTCCGTTTGAGACTTGCCGGGAATGAAAACTTTATTCGCTTTTTGGTGGTGGGGTTTTCCGGCTTGATCGTGAACACTGTGGCGCTTGCCGCATTCACAGAATTCGCGGCACTCAACCTTTTGCTATCAGCAGTGCTGGCGACTCAAGTTTCCACGTTATGGAATTTTGGATTGACAGAAACCTGGGTATTCCGAAAGCGTACAACGGAACGGCCATTGCTTTACCGCCTGGCAGGTTTCATGTTGATCAACAATCTATTACTCCTTGTAAGAGGACCCATGCTGTCCCTCATGGTGACACAACTGGGAATCCATTACCTGATATCCAACCTGTTATCGCTCATTGTGTTGACACTCGCCCGCTACACAGCGGCTGACCGCTGGTTATGGGAAACCCCGCTCAAAGCTCGTGCCTTGCTAAGCAAACCCCTATTGAATTGGAGAATAAAGATGAAGAAGCCTCAAACAGATTCGAATCCGTTGCGTACCCCTGTGCCGGAAATAGCCGAACGCCAACAATCCAACCCATTCGTTTTTTCCTACAATATTCACAACATCCTCCGTGTTGCCTCCATGTTCAAGCTGCCTGAACTTGAATACTTCCGTGTGCCCGTCTTGTTCGAAGAATCTGATATTCGGTTGCGTCTCGAACGCCGGCGCAAAAATCGTCGTAGAAATAATGATCGTGTACAGGTTCGTGAGGAACATCGCCAATCTGGTGCTGCGCCAAGACGTTCTGACGCTGGAATTCACTATGGTGAGACGTTCGGCCGGTTCGGGTTTGAAGTCTCGATTACGCATAAGGAAGGTGTAGAAGTTGCTGTATCCTCGATCCTTCAGCATTCCCTGCATGTTCTTTATACCAATGTCATTGAGCCAGTCCTGCGTTGGGCGATGGTTCGAAAAGGATACGCACTTGTCCATGCCGCCTGTATCGCCGCAGATGGAAAAGCCGTGCTTATTACTGCCAGGACCGATACGGGCAAAACATCCACCATTCTCCGTGCCGTGGATAATTACGCCTGCTCATTTTTATCTGATGATATGACGATCGTTAGCCGTGATGGCCGGGTGATGAGTTACCCGAAGCCGCTGACCATTAGCAATCACACGTTGAGTGCCGTTAATGCAAATGCTTCACTTTCATTCATGGAGCGAATTGCACTTCAGATCCAAAGCCGTTTACACTCGAAATCCGGGCGTCATGTAGGCTTGGAACTTAGCAAAACGAATCTGCCGGCGGCAACCATGAACGCCATCGTGCAGATGTTGATCCCGCCTCCCAAATATATGGTGCATCGTCTGATTCCAAAAGTGACGTATACCAATCATGCGAAGCTATCGCATGCAGTCATCATTGAACGCGGACCCGAGCACGAAGAAGTTCTTCCACACGATCAGGCAGTGAAAGAATTCGTCCGCAATGCCGAGGATGCCTATGGGTTTCCACCTTACCCAGTCCTGGTAAATTTCATCAGTAAATGGGAAGAGCAAGATCTGCATCCCATTGAACAGGCGATCGTGGCTGAAGCACTCACGGCGATCCCCACCGTCCGCATGCGCGATTCTAAATTTAACTGGTGGCAGCGCTTGCCGGTGGTCGCCAACAACACAGCGACTGCACCTATGCAGCTCGTTGGCGCTGATGACTAAAGCTAATAGATAAGATGATATGTAAAAAAAACGCAACGCAAACTGAATTGGAATATTTTTGTTTGTTCAAGAGTATCCCGGATTGGTAAATTGTTTAAATCGTTGGCATCCCGCCTTTGGTTGACGACAGCCATGTTGCTTTCGATATCGTTTATGGCGACGACTAGCGGTCTCTCCATGCCTGGGCCTGTTCCTGTTATCGAAGCGTTGTCTCAGCCTGTTACGGGAGACAACGCTTCTGTAGACCCCATCCCGGTCCTGGCATATTACTATATCTGGTTCGACGCCAAATCCTGGGATCGGGCAAAGACAGATTACCCGTTGCTGGGCCGCTACAGCAGCGATGATGTGGATGTCATGCGGCAGCATATTCAATGGGCGCAAGCGGCTGGGATCGATGGATTCATTGTCAGTTGGAAAAGCACCGAGAAACTGAATCGCCGCCTTGATCAGCTTGTGGAGCTTTCAGAACAGGAAAACTTCAAGTTGGCTATCATTTATCAAGGTCTGGACTTTGAGCGCGATCCGCTTCCGCTGAAACAAATTGACTCTGATCTAATTTATTTCATCGATCGTTATGCGACTCACCCGGTGTTTGACCTTTTTGGCAAGCCGATGGTCATCTGGTCAGGGAGTTGGAAATTTTCAGCACAGGAAATTCAGAAAGTGGCTGAACCTAAAAGAGATCGTGTGCTGATCCTGGCAACCGAAAAGAATGTAGAAGGATACCAACGACTCGCTGATCTGGTAGACGGCAATGCCTATTATTGGTCATCGGTGAATCCTGCCACTCATCCCGGATACGCTGAGAAGCTGACAGCAATGGGAGAGGCGGTGCATGAAAGAGGGGGGGTATGGATTGCGCCAGCCGCAGCCGGTTTTGATGCGCGGCTAGTCGGTGGAACATCCATTGTTGAGAGGCTGGATGGCGAGACCCTGCGAATTGAAATGGATACCGCCCTCCAGTCAGCGCCGGATGCCATTGGATTGATCAGTTGGAATGAGTTCAGCGAGAATTCGCACATTGAACCCAGTCAGACATTCGGCAATCGCTATTTGCAGGTGCTTACGGAAGTTCGTAATGCGCCAACACCAAAGGTAAGTGATTTTGATTCTAGTGCACCAGCAGGAATAAACCTTGGCACTATAAGCCGTTTCACCGCCCTTTTTCTGCTTGGAGTGCTGATAATCATCAGCCTGTTAAAAATCGTTATCCGTGCCAATCGGATGGACTAGAGGAAGGTTTAATATGAAATTTACCTTGGTTATGCAGGCGGATCTGGTCGTGAAAATGACAATATGTAAATTGATCAAAGAGTGCCATGGATCTTAAAACGTTGTTCTCCGTGCGTGAGCGTATTACTCAACACCCATTATCCAATACTCCGGCAGCTGGTCTATGGAGAAATCTAGATCGTGCGGCCATCATTCGATTCGCCCGCATTGCATTTGTCATGTGTGTGGCGATCGGCTTGCGACTATGGGGGCTAAATCAAATCGGATTCAACACTGATGAGGCTGTATATTCGGGCCAGGCCGCAGCGATAGCACAGGTTCCAATTCTTAAAGATATCTTTCCTGTCTTCCGGGCTCACCCATTGTTGTTTCAATTTTCTCTGGCGTTATTGTTCAATTTTGGGGTCAGTGACCTGGCGGCGCGTTTGCTGGCTGTCGCGATTGGTGTCGCAACGGTTTACGTCGTTTATCGCCTGGGAAGTCTTCTTTATGGAGAAAATACCGGAATACTGTCTGCCCTGATTCTGGCCGTTATGCCCTACCATGTGATTGTCACGCGGCAGGTACTGCTGGATGGACCGATGGTGTTATTTTCCACATTGACACTATATTTTCTGGCTCGTTATTCAATTACAGAACACCCTAAATGGCTATATGCCACCGGGATCGGGCTGGGTCTGACATTTCTCGCGAAAGAGACAGGCATTATTCTCATCGGGGCTGTTTACGGCTTCTTTGCTCTATCCAGTGAGATTAACGTTCGTATTCGCGATCTGGCGCTCTCATTCTTTTTGATGGTTTTGATGGTCCTGCCATTTCCACTCTCGCTGATGCTTGCCGGCGGTTCGAGGGTTGGTCAACAATACCTGGTCTGGCAGCTATTCCGACGCCCCAACCATACCTGGGATTTTTACCTTTCAACAGTTCCTGTGGCGATCGGTTTACTTGTTATCATTTTGGCGGCCGCAGGCATTCTGTTATTACGCAGGGAGGGATCGTGGCGTGAAAAGCTTCTGGGCTGGTGGATCATTGTTCCGGTGGTCTTCTTTCAGTTATGGCCTACCAAGGGATATCAATATCTCCTTCCGATTGCACCTGCTCTCGCAATCCTGGCTGGCAGGACGTTGATCCGATGGTTATCGCTGGAGGTAAAGGTTTTCAAACGCCAAAGTATAAACACCTTTTGGATCAGATCAATTCTGGGAGGGATCATGATCGTCAGTCTCCTGGTTTTAAGCGGACAAACCATTCAACCAGGGATCTCGGGCACCTTCATTGCAGGAACGGGCGGCGTCCCGGGTGGCCGCGAGGCAGGCGAATGGATAAAACAAAATATCCCAGCTGAATCCACAATATTGACCATTGGACCTTCCATGGCAAATATCCTCGAGTTTTATGGGTATCGCCAAACGTATGGCTTATCAGTCAGCCCGAACCCTCTCCATCGCAACCCTTCCTACCAACCGGTAAACAACCCTGACCTTGAGATCCGCACAAATAATATTCAATATATCGTTTGGGACTCTTATTCAGCCGAGCGTTCCAGCTTCTTCTCCGAACGTATCCTAGAGCTGGTAAAGCGCTTCAATGGCCGGGTCATTCATACACAATCGGTAACCGTGACTCTGGAGGATGGAACCCAGGTGGAGAAACCCGTGATCATTATTTATATGGTGCACCCATGACAATCAGGAACAAAATCGTCTACCCATTCATTTTACTTAGTCTGGCGGTCTCGGCCATGCCTTCTCTTGGAGTTTCAGCCGCGCCTGGATCGCAAGCCGAAACTGCCACTCCGATTCAACACCTTGTTGTCGTCATGCAGCAAAACCATACCTTTGACAACTATTTTGGCACCTATCCTGATGCGAATGGATTTCCGCCGGATACCTGTATGCCAATTTCGCTTTCGAATCCCGGCAGCATGGACTGCGTAGCTCCGTTTAGCATCGATTCGTATCCCATAGAAGATCTGAGTCATTCCAGTGCTACGTTTAAACAACAGTATCAAAACGGAAAAATGAATGGGTTCATAGAGGCCCTGACTCGCCTGAATCAAGATGGCACCCTGGCAATGGGGTACTATGGTGAGGAAGGTGTCCCTTATTATTGGAATCTCGCGGATCAGTTCGTTCTCTTCGATAATTATTTTAGTTCGGCGCATACCGGCAGTATCACCAACCGCATGTTTTCTGTTAGCGGAGGGCCTGGCGATGGGTTTAATCGCATTCCCGAAAAGGGTTTCGGGGACATACCAACGATCTTCGATAAACTTCAGGAGCGGGGTATTACATGGAAGTATTACATTAAAGACTACGACCCCAGCCTCAATTATCGCAACCTGCAGGAACTGGATTATTTGCCACCGCAAGTCCAGTGGGTGCCGTTGCTGGGCTTTGATCGTTTTCTGGACAACCCCGAGCTTTTCAGCCACATAGTGGACCTCGACGAATATTACATTGATCTTGAAAATGGCACATTGCCTTCCGTATCGTATGTTCTATTGTTGGGTGCCACTGAACACCCGCTATCAGACCTGTCACTAGGTCAAAGGACTATGAGAACCATGATTCAAATGCTCATGCAGAGTGATGTCTGGAATAGCTCGGCGTTATTAATTACCTATGATGACTGGGGCGGCTGGTATGATCACGTGGCACCTCCCCAGGTTGATAATTATGGTTATGGGTTTCGGGTCCCTGCCCTGCTCATCAGCGCATATGCCCGCCAGGGATATATCGATCATACCCAACTCGACCATACCTCCATATTGAAGTTCATAGAGGAGAATTGGGATATTCAACCGCTTGCCGAGCGGGACGCGAAGGCGAACAACTTCCTGTCAGCTTTTGATTTTATATCACCCCCGCGCGAGCCTGTGTTCATTTCGGGAACTCGGGAAGTGACGGAACCATCCATCCAGCCCCGCCGTTCTGTGATTTACATAGCCTATGGTACGGCCATGCTCCTCGCATTTTTCATTCTCATTTGGGCGAATGCCACCAGCGATATTGTCCGAAAACCTGCATATGTTGTTCGGTCGCAGGAGGAGACGAAACCATGAATATCTTCCTTCAACGCCTGTCGATCGCACTGCTGGTAATGCTACTAAGCCTGCTTGAATTTACCGGCTTTGCATACGCCCTGTCCGCTGGGGATATGAAGGAATCCAGAGGATTCTTTTCGGAAAAACCGTCTTTGCACAATGACAAAGCGCTGCAACTGAACCCAACAAACTTGACCATGGAACCCCTCAGGCCGTTCGCTCTGGGTGATCATCCCACAATTTCTGTGCACCTCACCACTGAATTTGGGAAACCGATTCCCAATCAGCCCATCATTATTTTTGTGGACGGCAAGCGCAAAGCCAGCGGTCAAACTGACAGCAATGGGGTGGCATCCATTATTCTAAAATACAAATTTATTGCTGGAAAATATCAACTTGAAGCTATGTATGCGGGAGTGCCTGTTCTGGGCTTGCCCGCGGCAAGTGTTGAAACAGACATGATCATACAACCCGCAAAGGCTGTGATTCGAACCATCCCGCCTATGGCTGGCATTGACTTCAAGTTTAACGATCAGATCTACACATCGGATGAGGATGGGTTTGTTAACTTCCAGGTCAATATGAGCGGATCGTTTCCCCTGGAAGTTTTGCCGGTTGACCATGATCTATTGCCTCCCAATGTTACGATGGAGTTCTCGCGTTGGAACGATAATGTCTTCACACCCAATCGGCAGGTTTACTTTCCCAGGACTCGCCCGCTTGAAGTAGGCTTTGTTTTCAAGTATTCGGTGGATCAGGTCTTTTTCGACTCGACAGGTGCCCTGGTGGACCCTGCGCGTATTTCTACGATGACCATCCGCGGGATCGGCCGGACCTATACATTTGAACAGGCCGGTCCGATATGGTTGCCGGCAAACCGCTTGACTCGTCGCATTGGCGAGCGTCTCGAAAGCCAGGAGATCTTATATTACTTTAGAGAGATCAGGATCGACGGCGCAAATGTGATCAATCAGAGTCAACAACGATTTCGAATTCAACCCGACGCCGTGTGGCCCATCAACGTATTACTTTACTCGGCCCATTTCTCTGCACGCGACGCCATGTTCAATTTTCCCATCGGCCGGGGCATAGCGCTTACGTATCCTGATGGTCACACTGAAGAATTTCTCTTTGATTCCCCAAACGCTGAGTTGAAAATCCCCTCGCTTGCCCGCGGCTCTTATAGCGTAACCATTATTGGCGGGTGGGGCTCGGCACTTGCCACCCCCATGCATTTATCGCAGGATCAAAGTATTGAAGTGCCCATGATCAGCTATCTCGATATGGCAGTCCTCATCGGCGTACCGCTCCTGTTTGCGCTGCTTCTTCTTTTTATTGGGCGGCCAAAGATACTCCTTGCGGTGCGTCATCCTTCGCGGTTCAGGGAATTGCTGCACAATAATACTCAGCGGGACCCTAATTAAGTCCTGATGGTCTGTAATTCCATCCTTACCAGCGTGGACTGAATTGACGCAGAAAATGTTTTCGCGGTTTCCGCGTGGGTGGATGGGGAGCGTTCTTTCCTGGCCCCGGCCTGATTCTACTTAAATGAGCGCGCACCATCCCTACCGGCATCTCGCAGAGAGATGGGTGGGGGATGTATTGGAACTGCAGGGAATTGCCAGGTGCATCAAAGTGACGCAGAGTCTATCGTTAGCTTCAACGATGAAACTGCCGAAATTGTAGTATTATAAATATACAACAAGCGGGCGTTGTCGTCGGTAAGCAGAGCGAAAGGACGTGCTTATGCAAGCGAGTCAACCCAATCGGGGCGAAAAAGAAGGCCGGGAGCAAAACAACCCGGCACTGAGCAAAGTGATTGGGCGGAATATTCGCACGATCATAATTACTGCGCGTGAGCACGACATAAGGGTATCCTGATGAACGAAAACCCTCCTCCCCCATTGAACACGCAAGATAAAGAAGAGCACTACCGCATCATTTTTGAAGCCGCCAGCGACGGAATGATCATTAGCGATATAGAGACCGGTCGCGTGGTGGATGCCAACCCGGCTGCCATTGCGATGCACGGTTTTACACGCGAGGAATTTATTGGTTTGCACCTGTCGGCATACATCCACCCTGACAGCCAGCACCTATTCACGCAGTCGCCCAACGCAGTGCAGTCGAGGGGAGGTCCACTCGATGTGCCGGCGGTTCATTTGCACAAAGACGGTTCATCCTTCTACGTGGATGTGCGCAGAACCGCCATCCAGTTTCAGGGGCGACCATGTGTGCTAAGCATCGTCCGGGATGTTACGGACCGAATCAATGCCGAACGCCTGCTCCACGAACGTGTGGAGCTCCATACCCGCGAGCAGGCCACACTGCTGGAGATCTCCAAAACACTGGCCTCCGCCTTGGAACTCAAGCCGGGCCTGATCCTCGACCAACTGCGGGTGCTGATCGAATACACCCATGCCGAACTGTTCGTGCTTGATGGTACAGCCATGGTTGCCCTGGCTGTACGCGGATTACAAAAACTGGAAGAGACAGTGCCCTTCCGCATACACTTGAAAGGTCCCGAAACCCTGATGAGGCTTTTCAATGAACACCAGCCTGATCGCATTGGCGATGTGTGGAGTACTGATCCCTCGGCGCAATTTCTCCGATCTTTGTTGGATGATCAGGTGGATCTGCTATTGAAAGGCGTACGGGCATGGATGTGGGTTCCTGTGGCGGTAAAGAACCGTGTGATCGGTAGTGTTGGCGTTGCACATGTTGAGAAAGATTACTTCACGGCTCATCACGCCGATCTGGCTCTGACGGTTGCCAATCAAGCCGCCATTGCCCTGATCAACGCTGAACTGTTTGAACACGCCCAGGCGCTGGCTGCCGTGCAGGAGCGTCAGCGTTTGGCGCAGAACCTGCACGATGCTGTCAACCAATCGCTCTTCTCTGCCGGTTTGATCGCCGATGTCCTGCCGCGGTTGTGGGATCAGGATCAGGACCAGGCACGGAGATCACTGGTTGATCTGCGCCGCTTGACTCGCGCCGCACAGGCTGAAATGCGCGCGCTTTTGGCTGAACTGCGTCCTTCCGCATTAACCGATACGGATCTTGGCGATCTGTTGCATCTATTGGGGAACGCCCTCTCGGGGCGGATCAATATCCCGGTCAAAGTGAAAGTAGCGCAGGAGGTCATCCTGCCCGCTGAAATCCAGGTAGCCTTCTACCGCATATGTCAGGAAGCGCTGAATAACATCGCCAAGCATGCCAAAGCCAGCCATGTGGATATCGAGCTAAAGCATGAGGGCACAGCCATCGAATTACATATTCGTGATAACGGACGAGGCTTTGACTCTGAACAAACCATCTCCGGTCACTATGGTTTGGGCATGATGCGTGAACGGGCGGAGGCAGCCGGAGCGCGGTTGTTCATCACAAGTCAGCCTGGTCACGGCACGGAACTCGTCATGCATTGGAAGAAAGACCAACCAAAGGAGGTCGTATGACAATCTCTCCTTCCCAACCCATTCGCGTCATGCTCGTGGACGATCACACAATGGTTCGGCGCGGGCTGGCAACCTTCCTGAAAGTGTATGAAGATCTGCTATTGGTGGGGGAGGCTGAAAGCGGTGAAACCGCCGTCCAACTCTGCGCGGAGGTCCTGCCGGATGTGATCCTAATGGATATGTTTTTGCCGGCAATGGATGGAGCGGCAACGACACAAGCCATCCGTCAGCGTTTTCCGCAAATCCAGGTCATCGTGCTGACCAGCTTCAAAGAGGGGAAATTGATCAAGAACGCGCTGGCAGCTGGAGCGATCGGCTATTTACTAAAGGATGTCTCTGCGGATGATCTGGTCCGAGCCATACGCGCCGCCCATGCGGGACGCGCAACGCTCTCCCCCGAAGCTGCTCAAGCGTTAGTTGAGGAATCCAATCTGCCGCCAGTGCCCGGCCTCGACCTGACGGAGCGCGAACGTGAAGTTCTCACCCTGATGATCGAGGGGCTGAACAATGTGCAGATCGCCGGGCGGCTGACCGTCAGCCCATCCACGATCAAATCGCATGTCAGCAACATCCTGTCCAAACTGGGCGTTGCCAGCCGTACGGAAGCGGTCACACTCGCGTTACGAAATGGAATCGTCCCCCCCCCCCAGGAAAATAAAATAAATCTCCCCCAAGTGGACTAGAGTGACACCCCCCAGCCGATGGATGTGGCTGGGGGTGCTTTTTTATAAAATAAGTGGGCAAGCCTGTATCCTCGACCGCAAGCGTGATGCGAATGAACTACCGGGGTAAGCGGGTCAAGCTGTTGCATTACCTTACAGAGATTCTTGGGGCAAAAAGGAGAAATTAATATGGGAAAAGCAAGAAGGCAACTACCGAAAGCACCAACCGGTATTCAAGGACTGGACGAGATCACCGGCGGCGGATTGCCCAGAGGCAGACCGACACTTGTCTGTGGCAGTGCAGGTTGTGGCAAGACGCTCCTCGCCATGGAGTTTCTGGTGCGCGGCGCAACCCAGTTCAATGAACCGGGTGTCTTTATGGCGTTCGAAGAGACCGCCCAGGACCTGACGCAAAACGTCGCTTCACTGGGGTTCGACTTGAAAGACCTGATCGCGCGCAAAAAGCTGGTGCTCGATTTTGTGTACATCGAGCGCAGCGAGATCGAAGAGACCGGTGAATACGATCTGGAAGGGTTGTTCATCCGTCTCGGGCATGCCATTGACTCCATCGGCGCCAAGCGCGTCGTGCTGGATACCATCGAGTCTCTTTTCTCCGGCTTGCCCAATCCGCTCATCCTGCGCGCCGAACTACGCCGCCTTTTTCGCTGGCTGAAAGCCAAAGGTGTGACTGCCATTATCACCGGCGAACGCGGCGAAGATACGCTGACGCGCCAGGGCTTGGAAGAGTACGTTTCCGACTGCGTTATCGTGCTGGACCATCGCGCGAACGAGCAGGTTTCCTCGCGGCGGTTGCGTGTGGTCAAGTATCGCGGCTCCACCCACGGTACGAACGAGTATCCATTTCTGATCGATGAAAATGGTTTTTCGGTATTACCGGTTACCTCGCTTGGTTTGCAACAGATCGCCTCCACCGGACGCATTCCCAGCGGTATTCCACGCCTTGACGCGATGCTCGGTGGTGCGGGCTATTTCCGTGGCAGCAGCGTGCTGATCTCCGGCACGGCAGGTACCGGCAAGAGCAGTCTCGCCGCGCACTTCGCCGCTGCCGCATGCCGTCGCGGCGAACGCACCCTCTATTTTGCCTTCGAAGAATCTCCCAGCCAGATCATGCGCAACATGCGTTCCATTGGGATCGATCTGCAAGTGTGGGTAAAGAAAGGTCTGCTCCATTTCCAGGCGAACCGCCCCACCTTTGCGGGCCTGGAAATGCACCTGACAATGATGCATAAAGCGATTAACGCTTTCAAACCGCAGGTCGTGGTCGTGGATCCGTTAAACAGTTTCGTCATCGGGGGCAATGAGACCGAAGTCAAAGCGATGTTGATGCGGCTGGTGGATTTCCTGAAAATGAATCAGATCACCGGCTTGTTCACCAATTTGACTTCAGGCGGCAGCGCGCTCGAGCAGACCGATATCGCCATTTCATCCCTGATCGACACCTGGTTGTTACTGCGCGATATCGAAATTGGCGGCGAACGCAATCGCGGCTTGTATATCCTGAAATCGCGCGGCATGGCGCATTCGAACCAGATCCGCGAATTCCTGCTTACCGATAGCGGCGTGGAATTGCGGGATGTATACATCGGTCCGAGCGGCGTACTGACCGGCTCGGCGCGGCTGGCGCAGGAGGCGCAGGAACAAGCCACCCAGACGATGCACGAGCAGGAAGTTGAACGACGAAAACTGGAACTGGAACGCAAACGCAGTGTCATCGAAGCGCAGATCGCGGCGATGCGCGCCGAGTTTGAAGCGCAGGAAGTCGAGACGCTGAACATCATTGGGCAGGAACTAGCACGGGAAGCGCACCGGTCTCAGGAACGTGTGGACATGGCGCTGAGTCGCAAAGCAGATGCGAAACCAAACCAACACAGGCGAGGCTCGAAATGAAAGTAAAACCGAACAAACCAAAACCGGATCCCATTCTCCTACGGCTGTACGTTGCCGGGCAAACGCCCAAGTCCATGACGGCTTTTGCCAATCTTAAGAACATTTGCGAAGAACATCTGGCAGGGCGTTACCAGATCGAAGTGGTGGACTTGCTGAAAAACCCAACACTGGCGCGCGGCGATCAGATCCTTGCGATCCCGACTCTGGTGCGGAAACTGCCTGAGCCCGTGCGCAAGATCATTGGCGATCTCTCCAACACCGAACGTGTGCTGATCGGGCTGGATTTACTGCCGCGGAAATAAGAGGATCCATGCCAAAAAAGAAAGTGCGCAGTTCCACTCAAGCCTTTGAACGTGCGCGGGTCACTCCGCAGAAAAAGCCCTATGTCTTAAGGTTATATGTCACCGGCACAACGCCGCAGTCTGTGCGCGCCATCGCCAACATCAAAAAACTCTGCGAGATACACCTGAAGGGGCGCTACGAGTTGGATGTGGTCGATCTATACCAGCAACCTCAACTCGCGCAGGGTGAGCAGATCATCGCCGCGCCGACGCTCATCAAAAAATTGCCGCTCCCCCAGCGCCGTATCATCGGCGATATGTCAAAAAGCCAGCGCGTACTGGACGGGTTGGATTTGCAAAAGCAGAAGTGATTGTGATTTGCATGGCATAGGATTCACATGCACAAAAAAACCGCACTCCCTACTCAAATGCAAATGGTGGACGAAAACGCCGACCTGCGGACACGTCTCAATGAAGCCGAAGACACCTTGCGCGCCATTCGCAGTGGAGAGGTCGATGCGCTCGTCGTCTCGAGTGCAGAGGGGGACCAGATCTTTACACTCAAGGGCGCCGAACTTCCCTACCGCGTATTGATCGAGGATATGAACGAAGGCGCACTGACCCTGGCGATGGACGGCGTGATCCTGTACGCCAACCGTCGCTTTGCCGAGATGCTCAAGACGCCGCTCGAAAAGGTAATTGGTTCTGTCATCCAAACCTGGATCGTGCCTGATAGCCAGAAGATCCTGCAGGCGCTGCTGCAAAAAGGCACAGACAAGAAAAGCCGCGAGGAACTGTCTCTCACTGCCAGCGATGGAACACAGGTGCCTGTTTATCTTTCAGTGAACCGCCTGTCTGTGGGTGGGACACCTGATTACCTGGGACTGGTGGCAGCCGACCTGACCGAGCAGAAGAATAACACCAGAGCGGTTGTCGCCGCTGAAAAGTCGGCGCGCGAGCTATTGGAAGAACGCCACAAACTGGCACACGACCTGCATGATGCCGTCAATCAGACGCTCTTCTCTGCCAGCCTGATTGCCGAGGTCCTGCCGCGCATGTGGGATCGGGATCAGGCGGAGGCGCGGCGGTCCCTTGAGGACCTGAGTCGCTTGACGCGTGGCGCACTGGCTGAGATGCGCGGCTTATTGGCTGAACTCCAACCCTCCACCTTGACCGATACAGATCTGGGCGACTTGTTACGTCAATTGGGAAATGCGCTCTCAGGTCGCACCAACATCCCGGTCGTTGTTACGGCTACAGGGAAGTTTAATCTCCAATCCGAAGTCCAGATGGCTTTCTACCGCGTCTGCCAGGAAGCGCTGTTGAATGTTGCCAGGCACGCCAGAGCCAACCAGGTCGAGATCAATCTACAGCAAACTGGAGATGTGATCGAACTGCGCATTCGCGATAACGGTCAGGGCTTTGACCCCGAAAAAAACTTCTCTGAACATTATGGCTTGAATATGATGAAAGTACGAGCCAAAGCCGTGGGCGCACGATTAAAGATTGCGCGTCAACCCCTTCATGGTATGGAACTAACCCTCCGCTGGACAAAACCCGGAAAAAAGGAGGGGATATGAAAACATCTCCATCCAGCCCCGTTCGCGTCATGCTCGTTGACGACCATACGATGGTCCGTCGTGGGCTGGCAACCTTCCTGAAGGTCTTTGATGATCTGCAATTGGTGGGCGAAGCCGAAAGCGGCGAAGATGCCATCCGGCTCTGCGCGGAAGTCTCACCGGATGTGATCCTCATGGATATGTCCATGCCGGATATGGATGAAGCAACAACAACCCGCCTCATCCGCCAAAAGTATCCAGAAATACAAGTCATTGCCTTGACCAGCTTCAAGGAGGGGAAACTGATCAAGAATGTGCTGGAAGCTGTTGAGGCTGCCAATCTGCCAGCGCCTCCGGGTCTGGATTTAACGGAACGCGAACTGGAAGTCCTGGCGTTGATGATCGAGGGGTTGAACAATACGCAGATCGCCGGGAGGCTGACCGTCAGCCCCTCCACGATCAAATCGCATGTCAGTAACATCCTATCCAAATTGGGCGTCACCAACCGCACGGAAGCCGTAACACTCGCGTTACGAAACGGTATCGCCACATCCAAGCAATAAAACAATCTCCCCCAAGTAGCGGAGGCCAACACACCCCAGCCGACGGATGCGGTTGGGGTGTGTTCATTGTAATATGAGTGTATGTCCCGCTATTGAATCAAATACGGGCAATCGTGATTTAGTAACACTCAAAAAGGAGAAAAAATGAACCTGGTTATTTACCTCATTGCCGGAGCGATCGTTGGTTATGTCGCCAGTAGGATCATGCATACGAATTCGCAGCAGGGTATATTGCTCGATATTGTGATTGGTGTGATTGGCGCATTCCTGGCTGGTTACTTCATCAGTCCACTGTTGAAGATCGGTACGATCAACGATGCCATCACCATCCCCACCATGCTTGTAACCCTTTTGGGTTCCGTTATTCTGCTCTGGATTGTCAAGGCGGTCCGTCGCTGATCCTGTCTCACTGATGACCGTCCAGTTTTAGTATCCGGTCAAACCATCAAGCAAGCTTGATTCTTCTCATAACAGGATCAAGCCCAAGCGTAGAAAGAAAGGTCAACATGTCAAACGATAATAAAGTATCAGAAGTCAGAACGTCACAACGCGAACCCGAACGAGAGCAACGCATCTTCACTTTTAAAGCCAGTCAGATGATCTGGCTGTTATTCGGCATCCTGGAAGTCCTGATCGCCCTGCGGATCGGGTTGAAGTTGATCGGAGCCAATCCCGATAGCCCGATCGTTGCCATGATCTATGGCTTCACATCCCTGTTTCTCTTCCCATTTACAGGGTTGATCGGTTCGCCGACGGTTGGCGGCATGGTTCTGGAAGTCTCCTCCATGTTTGCAATACTGATCTATGCCCTGATCGGGTGGGCTGTCGAAAGAACCATCTGGTTGCTCTTTTACCGCCCGCGTGGTGGACCCGTGGTAGGCGTGACTGAAACCACGACCAGCGAACACCATACCACCCCATAACAATACACAAACCGCAAGCGGTCATTATAAGTCTATAAGGAGAAACACAATGGTCAATAAGGATCAAAAACCCGAAACCCACAATAATAATATTGTAGGCGTTTTAGTCGGCATGCTGATCGGCAGCCTGGCTGGCGCTGTAACCATGCTATTACTGGCACCACAATCTGGAAAAAGAACCAGATTACTAATCAAGGAAAAAGGCATGGAGCTGCGTGATCAAGCCATCGGAATGGTGGATGATATCGTGGCGCAGGTGCGTTTGGATGCCAACAAAGTCGCCAGAAACGGACGCCGGAAGGCCAATCACTTACTGCATCAAGGTCAAAATCTGGTTGCCGACCAATTAGAGTATGTATCGGATGCCGTGAAGGCAGGCAAGAAAGCAACCCAACAATCCTAGGGTTAATAATGGTGTGCCTCGATATCACGAAAGTTGAGAGATCAATCCAACCCAAAGGCGGTCAACCGTGAAGATCGCGTGCTGATTCGTTGTTATCTACCGCCTCCCCCAAGAAAGAGAAGGAGGCAAGAACTCCCCAGCCGCATCCATCGGCTGGGGAGTTCGTAGTATAGGCTTAAGTATCGGTGTATCTATTCATCCATTTAGTCCTGCTTTCGGTGTGCAGGACTGATCCATTATCCTCCTGTTAAAACACAGAAAATAGAGCGCGATATGTCACTTATTTACAAATTCCCCACATGGCTATTGACCCTGATCCTGATTGTGATCCTGATATTCTTCTATCCCAGCCCGTGGTGATTTCATTTGAAGTTTGTTAATCCACAACGACTCATCTCAAGAATGTCACTCTCGCCCAGGGAAGGGGTGTGCTTCTCGAACCAGATTCCCGGCAGCAGAACTCATCCAAAGTTTGGATCATCAACCGAATGAAGCCTGACACATCCCCCAAGTGGCGGAGACGAACACTCCCCCGCTGAAGGATGCGGTCTAGAAGCGTTAATCGTATGATGGTTTCATAACGGAGTCCATGATTCCAGATGAAGTCATATCCGCGACCATAGCGGACATGATCAAACTGCGTTGCAGCAAGGCAAAGTTGGACTGGTTATCAAATCAATGTTCACCGAAAAGCAAGTGCCCAAGCGAACGCCTGATCGTTAACAATATTCACGAAGGAGATTATATGAAATCGCTGTTTCTACGTATTTTGCCTGTGTTCGTCATCCTAAGCATGATCCTTATTTCCTGCACTGCCCCCATCCCCATTGTCGTGGTAGAGCCTGTAGTAGCCACACCGGTGGTCGTGCCCGCGGCAAGCGCAACGACCATTCCGTTGCCACGTGATGATGTTTGGGATCGTATCGTTGCAAATAATAAAATTGTCGTGGGTGTATCCTGGGATTACCCGCCGTTTGCTTCCATCGATTCCAATTTTCAAGCGGTGGGCTTTGATATCGCATTGATCCAGGAAATCGGGCGTCGCTTGAATATCCCGATCGATATCCAGAACTTCACCTTTGAGGGACTTCCCGGTGCACTACAAATCAACCAGGTTGATCTGGCCATTGCCGCCATTTCCATTACCCCCGAACGCACCGGTCTAATGTCCTTTTCACCGATCTACTATGTCAACCAAACTTCCGTCCTTGCCAGAAATGACTCACAGGTAAGTATTACTGATTTTAAGCAACTGGCTGGCTTCCGGGTGGGTGTGCAACGAGGCACCGTGTATGAGAAAATGGCTCAAAAGCTGCTGGTTGATAGCGGGTTGATGGGCTCCGACAAATTGCTGAGTTACATGCAGGCGGATGAAGCTGTACGCGACCTGGTGGAAAACCGGGTTGACATGGTCGTCCTTGGCCAGGCTACCGCCAGTTATTACAATTCCCAAATGGGACTGCCAATCGTTGGCAAGGGGTTCGAGCAACAGGATCTGGCAATTGCAATGCGGCTGGGAACACCGCGCCTACATGTAGAGATCAACCGGGTAATGGATGCCATGCTCACAGATGGAACCATTCTTAGCCTGATTCAACAATATATTCAGAGTGATGTTACCGGGGTTTTACCGACCCCGTTTCCAACCAATCAGCCCACTGCTACACCCCTTCCCCCTGTTTCGACAGTTACTCCGCCTGCCTGTTGGGATGGAATGCGCGTACAAAATACAGGGACCTGCCCCTGGACGCCGAATTACAAACTGTTATACGCGTACGGCAATATCGCTGGCGCACAAATGAGCGGACAGCCGTTATCTATTCCGGCGAATGTCGCTCCGGGTCAGATCATTGACCTGAGCGTAAACCTCATCGCCCCGGTGACACCATTAATTTATCAAGGCTTCTGGCAGATGGAAAATGCCAGTGGCAGGCGCTTTGGTCAAACCATTTGGGTCGGCATTACCACCTTGGTAGCCCAAGCCACCCCCGTGGCAACCCAACAATCCGGCGGGAACACCTGTGTGGTGACGCTTACCCAGCCCACGCAAATCCTTACCGCGGGTGCTGATTTCGAAACCATCTGGACGGTCAAGAATACCAGCGGATCAGATTGGTCCATGAACTCGGTGGATTACATGTTTCTCAGCGGCACGCAGATGCACCAGAAAGCTGTTTATGACTTCACTCAGACCATCAAGGATGGAGAAAGTGGACAGATCATCGTGAATATGGTTGCGCCGAACACGCCTGGCAACTACACCGCCGAATGGGCAGTTGTCTCCAGCAATACAACCCTTTGCATCCTGAACGTGACTGTAACTGTGAAATAATCCCTGGCTGACAATTCCCATTTGTCTCCCCCAAGTGGCGAAGACAAACACCCCCCAGCCGATGGATGCGGTCGGGGAGTGTTCGGCATATGATGGAGTCAAGGCTGGCAAAACAGCTTGAGCCAAACGCGCAACATTTTCGGTGCGTCAGTTTCGCTCTCTGGAGAAGTTCAGATGAAAGGATAAAAAAATGTCATTCAACAAGGGATCCCGCTTGGATCCGTCTCAGGTGGAAGACCGGCGTGGCCGGGGAGCAGGGACTGCCATCGCTATCGGTGGTGGGGGACTTGGCCTGATCATCACAATAGTGATAATGCTGCTGGGCGGGAATCTTACTGATCTGACGAATAGTGATTCCGGGCAGCAAGTACCATTTTCAACTGAAAGCGCTGGCGGAATCAACGACCTGGAGTCACAATGCCAGACAGGGGAAGACGCGAATGCCCGCCAGGACTGCCGCATCGTTGGCTTCGTCAACAGCATCCAATCTTTTTGGACCGATGAATTTGCCCGTCGCGGGAGCGAGTACACACCGGCCGATACAGTTCTTTTCACGGGGTCAACGGAGGCCGCCTGTGGATATGCCAGCGGCGCAATGGGGCCATTCTACTGTCCGGCCGACCAGAAAGTCTATCTGGACCTCGACTTCTTCAGTGAACTACAGACGCGCTTTGGCGCCCAGGGTGGTTCGTTCGCCGAGGCGTATGTGCTGGCGCATGAGTACGGCCATCACATCCAGAACCTGCTCGGCGTACTATCGGGTAGCTCAAATGCCACCGGGCCAGAGAGCGAGTCCGTGCAAACGGAACTCCAGGCTGACTGCCTGGCCGGCGTGTGGGCATTCCACGCCACCGAGACCGGTTACCTGACGCAGGTGACTGATCAGGATATCGCCCAAAGCCTGGACGCCGCAGCTTCCGTGGGCGACGACCGCATCCAGCGCGAGACAGAGGGCTACGTCTCACCTGAGTCGTGGACCCATGGATCGTCCGAGCAGCGGCAGGCGGCGCTCAAGGACGGTCTGCAGAGCGGGGATATGGCCACCTGCGATTCGCCGGGATGGACACCATAAACATACAATAAATCACAGATTCAATCTGTCATTGCGAGGAGCGTTCTGCGCGACGTAGCACGCGTACCCGCAGCGCAGCAGAGTGATAATCCTCGCTTAATATAGTGATACTGCTCGACAAAGTGAAACCTTGTAAGCTGAAATTGCTCACCTGCACTGCACCGAACGCAGTGCAGGTGCAAGTGTCGTCAGCCTTCGGCCTGTTCGCAATAACATCAAATCAGATCACGAATTGCTCCTGACAGTCTCCCCCAAATGGCGGAGTTCAACACTCCCCGGTCGTTGGATGCGGCCGGGGAGTGTTTATCGTATGATGATATTGAAGCACAAATCACCTAAAAGGAGTGTAACATGAGCATATTTACTGATATCCTTAACAAAATCCTTGGAAAGATTAAGGGTCTGGTTCCTGGCGCTAATACCATATCAGATGTTAACCTTACCGCCGAACTTGACAAGTTGGCTGGGGGCAAGGGACTTGAATGGAGAACTTCCGTGGTTGATTTTTTGAAAGTGATCGGCGCGGACAGCAGCAGAGAAAATCGGGACGCGCTTGCAAAAGAGCTGGGTGTTGACGCCAGCTTTAAAAGCGGAAGCGCAGAGAAGAACGAAGCTCTGCGAAAAGCCCTCTTCAAGAAGATTGCTGAAAATGGCGGGAAGATCCCCGGTTCACTTTTAGATTGAAAACAAGGACATTTGTCACTCTTGCCGCTGTTTTCTTCGCCATTGATGCTCTCAAAATCCTGTTGGGCATCACGTGGCCGGATAGATTGGATGGCAGGAGTCCTCTTCTGTCTGATGATCGCCTTGCTGCTTCTCTAATGAAAAAGCCTGCCTTTATCAGACATGCTTTTTTCGTAGTCCGCCCACACACCACTGCTCCGCGTTGCAAAGAAGGTGCGGGACGGATGCAAACCGTTAGGCTTCACTTGCAGCATAAGCAGGATACGCAAATTGCACAAGTTGTAAAGAAGGTAAATGAGATGACTACAGACAAGCAAAAAGAAACAGCGAAGAAAACATCAAGAAAGCAAAACAGGGATGGCAGGAAATGACATCTCGGGAACGCGCGGTAGCTCAATCTGAAGGAAAAAAGCGGGCAAAACCGGGAACGAAAGGGGAAGGTGAGTATTTCCGAATTGTCGTATGATCAAAGGAACAATTCACCACGTTTCGCTACCACGATGTCGGTGAAAAGGGTCATATTCTACGCCTTGCTGGCAAAAGGAGCAGCGGGTCCTGGGATACACAAGTATGGCTTATCAGCAAGAACGATGCCCATATTGAAGGCGATACATTAGTTGCCGATACCGATGATGCCAGAAGTGTGATCGAAGCCCTGGGATCAAAGCCCAAACATGATAAGGGAGACATATTTGAGGCGAAAGACAGTCCCAATATTCCTGAGAATAAAAAGCCAACAGAGGCGCAACAGAAAGCCAGGCTCGAAAATATAAAAAAAGCCCGGCAAGCTCGTCGGACACGCGCAGCGAAGAAAGAGTAGCTTACACGTGCGAATGTCTACGCCGATGTGACCAGCTACTAGACCTTCCAATTAATCTCTTGCAAAAGTCCCAGAGTCTTCACCGCGGAGGCAGCGGGGCGAGGCTATAAAAAAAGACCCTAAGAGACTTTCTTGTTTCAGGAATAGCTTGGGTTTGCTGTTTAAATCTCCCCCAAGTGACGGAGGCAAAAACTCCCCAGCCGTTGGATGTGGCTGGGGAGTTTGCACATTAGTATAAATCTGGGGCAATGCGTCTGAGCCGCCGGAAACATCCAACCTCTGGCGATGTGGCGCGTTTCGAACCCTTGTGAGAATATTTCCTGGCAAAAGAAAGGCCGGCTCCAAAAGGGAGATGAACTGTCATGAACACTTCTAGAAATAAAAATGTAGTTGAGTTACATGGTTGTATCGTATGTGCCAGATTATTCAATATCCTTGTTGTGTATACCCCGGAAGGTAAATTGCTGGATTGCACTGTGACCAGTCCCGGCGGTCACATCGTGCAGGATGAACAACGACCGCTTGTTGCCTGCGACACCCACACGGAAGAAGAAATTAAGTCTGCTTATCAGAGATGGCAATCCACAAAAGGCACAGCATCCAATGATGAACAAGAAGACGAGTAAAACGGTGTCTCATGGAATTTAAGGATTATTACGAAATCCTGGGCGTGGCGCCAACTGCCGAGAAGAAGGTGATCCAGCAAACCTTCCGTCAGTTGGCACGCAAGCATCATCCTGACGTAAACCCGGGCAATAAAGACGCAGAGGAA
>JBFYRY010000247.1:0-8342 GCA_041302025.1 Chloroflexota bacterium
CCCGCCTCGCCCAAACCGACAATGCCGATATTCAGATGGTCTACAACAATCTGATGAACGGCTCCTACAATCACCTCAAGGCTTTTACCGGTGCGCTGTTGCAACAGACCGGTGAGGTCTACCAGCCGCAATACCTCTCCGCGGACGCCTACCAGAGCATCATCGCGGGTTCGATGGGCAACGGCACCCAGGGCGGCAACGGACAGGGTGGGAATGGTCAGGGCGGGCAGTCAGCCCAAGGTCAGACCGGAAGCGGCATTCCGCAGGCCAATATCACGGGTGTCGTCACCGTCCACGGTGTAGTCAACTCCTTCGACTTGATGGGGATCAGCATCACGACCGATGACGGGCAGGCACAGTATGTCCAACTCGGCAACTCGCGCTACAACCAGTCTATTGGGTTTGCTCCGGCCGTCGGTGAAGGAGTGACGGTTGTGATGTTCGCCGGCGACCAGGGACTGTACAGCGCGATCTCAGTGACCATGGACTCGACAGGCGTTACCTACACCTTCCGCAGTGAAACGGGTCAGCCGTTGTGGTCGGGCGGGAACGGCAAAGGCAATGGGGGCAACCACTAAATTCGCAGTACAGCAACATGGATGCAGTCAGGAAACTGCATCCATTTTTTTATTCCCCAGACGTACTGAACAGTATCAAAAAGCTCCTCGTCATTTTTCGACGAGGAGTTCGATTCGATTTTTATCAGCGATGCCTGGAATGGTACTCGATATTAACTGTCCCAAATTCAAATGATACAATCTGTATATGAAACAGCACGCTTGCCTGTTCTTTTTTATTTTTCTCGCGGCATGCCAGCCTGTTCCTGTGTCTCCGGTTGCGACAATGCCGCCGCCGCTCGTTGTGATCGAGACTATGACGCTGTCGCCGGTCCCAACACGGACGTATACTCCTTCCCCGACCCCAACGGTCGAAGAATTGGTCTTTCCTTACACGATTGATGGACTCCGCCAGCATGTGTATCAAAGCGGGAAGATCAATATCCGCGCAAAGTTGGATACGAATGAGGCGTACACCAGTTACCTGATCGATTATCCGAGTGATGATCTAACGATTACTGGTGTAATGAATATCCCTGCTGGGACAGGTCCGTTTCCGGTCATTGTGATGAATCATGGGTTTTATAGCCGAAGCGTGTACAAATCCGGTGATGGCACGGACCGTGCATCCGCCTATCTTGCCAGGCGCGGCTATATCACGGTCGCCTCAGATTATCGTAGTTGGGGGGATTCGGATATCGGCACCAGTCTCTTTTATTCGGGATTGGTCATCGATGTTATCAACTTGGTCGACGCAGTATCATCCATCCCTGAGGCGGATGCGGATCGGATCGGCATGTGGGGGCACAGTATGGGTGGCGGCGTCACGATCAAGGTGTTGACCATCGATTCGCGCGTCGATGCGGCTGTCCTGTATTCCACGGTCAGCGCGGATCATGCCGACATCATTGAACGCTGGGGGAATGGTTGTTTTGGGGATGTCGTTGAAGGGGAGCAGACTTTTGGCTGTAATTCATCGGATATCGTGCCATTCGATCTGCCGTTGAATTTACAGACTGCCTATCACGGCGCGGCAGAGGATGCGGACCTTCTCATGGGAATCTCCCCGATCTTTCATCTGGAACACGTTGTCGCGCCGATCCAGATCCATTATGGGACGGAGGATGGGCAGGACTTTGCCGGTACTCCGCCGGAGTGGTCCAGGAAGTTGTATGAGTCTCTCAGGGGCTTGAATAAGGAAGTTGAATTGCTCGGATATGAAGGCGAGGGTCATTCTTTCAGCCCGGATCCCTGGTTTGCTTTTATGGGTCGGGTCGGCAGGTTTTTCGATTCGAATGTAAGGAATACCAAGTGATAAAGCGATAACTATGTAGGCTCATATGTAGACTCTATGCAATGAGGTGACCGTCACTTCGCAAGTGACTGTCACCTGCGCTTACTTTACAGATGAGCCACTATGTTTGTGCGGGGAGTGTAAAGAAAACTGTGGTTCCCTGACCGCGTCCATCTGATGTGATCCATATCCGGCCGCCATGCACTTCGATGATTCGTTTTACAAGCGATAATCCGATACCTGTCCCGTCGGCATTTGTGTCCAGTTTTTGGAATAATCCGAATACATTCTCCAGTTGGTTGAATTCTATTCCAATACCGTTATCCCTTACATAAAAGATGGGCTTTCCGTCTTTGTCTGTCCCCTGTGTGCCGATCTCGATGTGCGGTTCAGCCTGTTCTCCCATGAATTTTGCCGAGTTGTCCAGAAGATTTTGAACGACCTGATTGACTCTTGCCTGGTCAACGAAGACAACGGGCAGATTTCCAGCAATGTCCACTTTTACATCGCCCGCATCCAACCTGCCATGGACTGATTTGATGGCATCCTGGACGATCCTCTCGAAGGGGATTTCCTGTGATGGATTCACGATCCTGCCGATGCGGGAGAGTTCGAGAAGTTCGTTCAGCTTTTTCATTCGCTCCATGTTTCTATCGAGCGCGTCCTTTTCGAGCAACCCCAAAAATCCTTTGATGGTGATAAGCGGCGCTTTTAGGTCGTGTGAGACGGTATAGGTGAACTGTTCGAGTTCGGTGTTCTTTGACTTTAATTCTGCGATCAATCTTTCGCGGTCTGCTTCGGTTTGTTTTTGATTGGAGATGTCCCTCATGATCGAGCCGATGCGAAGCCCCGAGTCTGCTGGGATGGGAAACGATGTTTGCAGGATGTGCTTGTTTTTTCCGTCCACTGGCTGGATCACTCCCTCCATGGGGCGGTTGAAATTTGGAAACTCACTGGATTCCAGGATGCTTTGGGCTTGTTGTTTTATCATCTCGCGGAGCTCAGGCGTTTGATGGCTCTCAGGCATGAGCTGGAATTGCACATCCCAGATAGGCTTGCCGAGAACCTCCTCGCGTTTGAAACCTGTCAATTGCTCCTGGGACCGATTCCACTCAATGATGATGCCTTGTTCATCCAACAGCAGGATCCCTTCGGAAAGGTTCTCTATCAGTGCTTTGAATTTTGTGACGCTTTCGCGCAGTTCTGCTTCTGTCCTTTTGCGCTGAATGGCGACAGCTGAGAAATGCGCCAAAGTGTTACACACATCCATGTTAAGTTTGGGCTGTCCCTCGCGCTGTGCGATGATGGCTGTGCCGATCAGGGACTCTCCGTGGGCAAGCGCCATACCCGTGAATTTGCCGACGCCGAGTGTGTTCTTGATGATGATGGCGACGGGCTTTGGAACGGCTCCAAACGAGACCTCGGAAAGATTTTCGAACGTCTCGACCTTTCCCTCCAGCATTTGACGTTCCATCTCCGGCGTGACATGGTTGACCATGCCTACAAGGTTGTGCCCGACAAGTTGGTTGGCGGCTTCGAGCACCTGACCAGAGACGGCGATGTATTTGGTGGTCAGTGTCCGTGCATCGGGATCGTACAGGGTGATGCCAACGCCGAGCGCGTTAGTGATATCTCTTAATTTTTCGGCGATCAGTTTGTAGCTGTTCGTTTCTACGGTCGCAGCCGCGCATTCGATGGCGAGTTCGCTGATGGCGTGCATATCCCTGGCTTTTTGGATGGCTTCCGCTTCAAGGCGTTTTCTCTCCCGATTTTCATGCTCAAGTTCCCGGTTGATCTGTTCCCAATTCATGGCTTGTTTCAACAAGTTGACGGCGAACGGCGCAACAATGGCGGGGACAATTGTGCCAATGATCGAATTCGCCAGCAGCAGTTCAAGGGAAAGCCTGCCTAGTAGCAAGAAACTTAGAATCCCGGTCAGTAAAACTGTGATAACGACCGAGATAATGATGGAAATTGCCGTTAATCTACCTGTGCTTACTGTGACAAGCTTGCTTTGTACGTACCCTCGCATACAGCCTCTCAGACCCATATTTTATATTCATATCTGACCACAATTTTACTGTAAAGTGGCGGTTGCTCGGATAAAATTGGGACAGGAGAACTTGCAAATATGAACAATGTCCGTCCACATTTAAGCATGCTTACCGAAGAACAGAAGCAGGAAATCCATCAGTACACGTTGCAGGTGCTTGCGACGACTGGCGTACGCGTGGACTCGCCATCAGCTTTGAAAATGCTTGAGAAAAGAGTCGGCAGGTCGAACGTCGAGGGAAGAACCGTGCGGATTCCGAAGGAGGTGGTCGAGTGGGCGATTCAAGTCGCGCCGAAGCGAATCCAGATCTTTGACCGTCGCGGGAATCCGCAATTCCAGATCGGAGGGGTGGAGGATCGCATCCGTTTTGGGATCGGGGTGACTGCGCTGTATTATCAGGAGCCTGAGACGGATACGCCTGTGTTGTTCGAACGCAAACATATGCGGGACATGGTGCGGCTTGGAAATAAACTGCCGCATTACGATATGGTTTCGACAGTGGGAATTGTGCGCGATGTGCCCGAGCATTTGACGGATGTATATGGAAGCCTTGAGCATTTTGCAAATGGCACGAAGCCGATGGTTCTTTTGGTTTCGGACGAACATAAGTTTGATGATGTTCTGCGCATGTTCGAGTTGTTGCACGGCGACCTGGGCGAGAAGCCATTTATCATTCCGTACTTCAATCCTGTGTCGCCGTTGGTATTGAACGCGGGCACGGTGGACAAGATGAAGATGTCCATCGAGCGCGGGTTGCCCGTGATCGTTTCGAATTACAGCATGTCGGGCGCGACCACGCCGATCACTCCCGCGGGGACGATTGCCGTGTTGCTCGCTGAATTGCTCGCGGGCTTGGTGATCGGACAGTTATATAAAGAAGGCGCGCCGATGTTGCTCGGCATGTTGCCGGTCTATTTCGATATGAAGACGCTGATGAACTTTTACGACCCGCAAAGCATTCTTGTCAATCTGGCGTGCGCCGAGATGATGGAGTTCTACGGCATCCCGCATTGCGGCACATCGGGAAGCGGCACCGGCTGGGGCATGGACCTGCTCGCCGCCGAAACGTATTGGATGAACACGCTCACGTTCTCTCTCACGAAAGGTGGGATTGCGCCGTTCGTTGGAGATACGCTTGGCTCGAAGGCTGTTTCTCCGCTGACATTCATTTACTGTCACGAGATCATTGACCAGGCATTACGCATCGCAAACGGCTTCCACCTCGATGATATGCACGTCGGGTTGGAGGAAATCGAGGCGGTTGGCGCAGGGCAGAGTTATGTCACCGCGCCGACGACACTCAAGAAATACAAAACGGGCTACTACGTCAACTCCATTTTCCCGCGCTGGAGCATGGAGAAGTGGATGGAGGCAGGCCAGCCGCACGCGCAGAAGTGGTTGAGAGAGTATGCCGTTGAGTTCTTGAAGGATTTGCCTGTCCCTGAAGACCATGAGGAGTTGATGGGGAAGGGGGAGGAGTTTATCCGAAGAGTCATTGGTGATTGAAAAAGGTATAATCGCATCATGATATATATACTTCGCGGAAAAGCGACGAGCGAACAGATCGCAGAAATGCTCAAGGAATACGAAACCATGATAAAGATCGTCGTGGATATTCGTCGCCGCATCTTGTCTGGCGGTGGGGAGATGCACTCCGATTGTGAGTCTGTTCTGTTGGATGACGGTAGCGAGCAGGACGATCTGTGGGGTGCGAACTGGTATCCTGCCGAGCAGGAGATTGTGTTTGAGTCTTTGATCAATATCCGCCCCAGATTGGGAAATCGAAGCATTTTGATTCAAAGTGAAGAACTTCGCCAGCAGGTTGAATCTATCGCCGTTAGAATTTTGGGAGATGTCCGATGATGCCAAACAAGGAAAAACTCCGCGAGCGGTTCTTGCGCGATCCATTGCCGCGCCGATTGGGCGGACTGGCGGCTACATTGGGAAGAATTTCATCGGTTGCACGAAAATCGTCTGACCCAACAAATGTAACCCGTTTACTTGAGGAAGCAAAATATCTCATCGAATGGACTGCCGCCGACGCCGAGCCAGAAGTTGCGGCGGAATTGGTTTCCATGCAAACACTGGTAAATCTTTGGCTTAGAGTGTGGTATAAAACCAGTCAAAATAAAGAGCAACGTACACTGCTTTCGGTGCAAGCAAAGTGCTGGTCTGAGCGCGTGCTTGATTTTTCCGGCTTGCGATAGCCGATTCTGAGGATCACGATGAGTTGATAGGGGTGGGGGATGAGTTTATCAAGACGTTGCAATAATCGTGACACTGCATGACAAACGGCAGGTAACTATTCAGGGAGAAAGCTGAAAAACTTCCTTGACGCCACAAATCACGGGTGATAAACTCCAGCCGTTGCAAGTAAATTCTTTTCTGAAAGGAGGCACGTACAAATGAAAGCCATCTTATCATCCACCCAACTTGTATTGAGTGCGCCTCCTGTCGGGGTAGCGACGACTTAAGTCGTTACTACTTGTTATTTTCACACCACCGCAGGCGCACCAGCCCTGCGGTTTTTTGTTCTACAGACCTGACGGGTCTCCGCAGAAGGTTGATCGATATGCGCCCAGTTCCATGCAGGATTCAGGACGCAAGCCGAAACAGGCAGACCCGTCAGGTCTCTATGACAAGGCAAAATTTACGAATGAGTAAAAACCAACTCAATCAATTGTACGAAGAATTGGACGAAATGCACGCCGATGAGCAGGCATCCGCACCAGGACGCACGGTTAAAAAACGCCAGTCCAGCCGGCAGGAAATGGATGCGCGTCTATTTGTCCGCGCGCAGGAGGCGGCGGGCGAATTCAAATTCACCTATAAAGCCGCACGCTTCGAGGAAGCCTGGTTACTGGACTCCCTCAACGAGATTGCCGGTCAGCAATTGATCTCGGATGTGCTCCGCAAGGTCAAAGCCGGGAAGGAAGCGTCTGTTTACCTTTGCCGTTCCGGTTCGTCTCTCGATGTCCGTTTGGTCGCCGCAAAGGTGTATCGTCCGCGCACATTGCGCAATCTGAAGAACGACGCCATCTATCGCACCGGTCGCACCGATTTGGATGAGGACGGCACAGCGCTGTTCAAGGATGCGGATGTCAGGGCGATCATGCATCGTACCAAGTATGGCGAGGAACTTCGCCATACTTCATGGATCGCGTATGAGTTCACGACTCTCGAAAAACTGTATGAAGCCGGAGCCGACGTCCCCAAGCCATACGCCATGCTAAAAAACTCCATCCTGATGGAATACATTGGGGATGACGGGATGCCCGCGCCAATCCTCAACTCAGTGACTCTCGACCGTGATGAGGCTCGCCAGCTCTTTGACCGAGTCATCCTTAACCTCAACCTGCTCCTCCAAAATAAGCGGATCCACGGCGACTTGTCTGCCTACAACATCCTCTACTGGGACGGCGACATCACACTGATCGATTTTCCCCAAGTCGTCAGCCCGGAGTCAAACCCAATGGCTTGGACCATCTTCCTGCGCGATGTGACCCGCATCTGTCAATATTTTGCAACACAGGGTCTTCACCGTGATGCGCGAAAACTCGCCGCAGATATCTGGACGTCGCACGGCTACCAGGTTACAAAGGAAGTACATCCCCGTGACCTGGACCCTGAAAATATGGATGACAGGCGCTTTTGGGAGAAACAGAAGAAGAGCAGGTAATGCAGAAAATTTTTGGACACGGACTATATGGACATGGCGGATTGGTATCGTCCCGTGCGATCCGTGTCCAAAGTTATTTCGGGTATCCGGGAGATGGATGCGATGCTGTTGAATGAAAGGAAAATAAGATGAAAAAATTCCATGCGCTCTTACTGGCTGTCATGTTGGTCAGTCTTCTGGCGGGGTGTGGATCGGGCGGGAAGACCGTCGCCGGCGCAGACCGGGACACGGTCCTCGCCTACAGCGAAGCCAAGACCGACAACCTGCTGGCAGGTATGAACGCAGGTGATTACTCCACGTTCTCGAAGGATTTCGACAAGGAAATGCTGACTGCCATGCCGCAAGGCGAATTTGACAAACTGAAGGCTGACCGTGACGCCAAACTCGGATTGTACGTCTCGCGCCAGGTGAATAGCGTGGTGCAGATCGGTGATTTCTATGCCGTCATATACGACACGGTCTTTGAAAAGGATGATGCGGTCGCTGTCCGTGTAGTGTTCCGCGCCGCTGAGCCGCATGAGGTCAGTGGATTGTGGTTCAATAAGTGACGGCAGGAAATCTAATTTTGTTGCCGGGAGGAAATCAATGTCAGGACATATAGACTTGCAGGAAATGAACCGGTCACTCCGCGACGCGGTCAGACGCCATGCCAACTTCCAGACAATGACGGAAAGCCTGTCGCCGCACACGCGCCAGATCGTTGATGCCTTGCTAAGCGGCGACGTGACGCCGCAGATGGTTCGCACTGCCCGGCTGGCT
>JBFYRY010000248.1:0-5954 GCA_041302025.1 Chloroflexota bacterium
GGCGGCGGACATGGGATTCTCCGTCGGCATTGTCTCGAACGCGTATTGGGCAACATCGGTGGCTGATGCCACCGAGTGGCTTCGTCCGTTCGTGGGGCGCTTGAGCGATCTCTCGGTGAGCAGTGATCTCTATCATTGTGATAAATGTCTGGGCGAATGTCCACAGAATGCAGTGGTTGCCGCCAAGTGGCTGGGCATCCCGACCGGTGTCATTACCGTTGCCCAACCGCAGGACAAAGCCAAAGAATCACACGGTCAACTTGCGGAGGAGGAGAGTGGGATCATGTACCGCGGTCGGGCGGCGGAAAAACTCGCAGTCACGGCGACCAGCCATCCCTGGGAAGGATTCGATTCCTGTCCGCATGAAGACCTGGTTGAGCCGGGACGCATCCATCTCGATCCGCTTGGCAACCTCCACATCTGTCAGGGAATTTCCATCGGCAATTTATTTGAGAAACCGCTGAAGCAAATCTGCGAAGAATACGATGTGGACTCCCACCCGATCTGCGGACTCCTGTACTCGGGCGGACCCGCCGCACTGGTGACCGAGTACAACCTTGAGCACGCTTCGCACTACGCCGACGCCTGTCACCTGTGCTACGAAGCGCGGACTACGCTGAGAGCGCGTTTCCCCAAAGAACTCGCGCCAGATCAAATGTATGGAGTGATGAAATGACCGGCAACGATTTCATGAGTTGGGTATTGCGCTCTCCGTTCCATGGCATGTTGAGCGGTGGCATGATGTTGATGACCGTGACCGGGCGCAAGACGGGAAAGAAAATCACATTCCCCGTTGGATATTATCGTGAAGGCGAGCACCTGTGGGTCATCACAAGTCATGACCGAACCTGGTGGAAGAACCTGCGCGGCGGCGCGGAGGTGGATTTGTTGTTGAAGCGTAAGCCAGTGAATGCGTTTGCTGAACCAGACCTCGATGAGAAGGCTGTGGAAGCGCGCATGTACGAATATTTGCGCCACGTTCCGCAAGCGGCAAAACCGATGAAGATACGCATGGAGGGCGGTAAACCGAATCCGCAGGATATAACGAACACGGCAAAAGACAGGTTGTTCGTCAGGCTACGTTTGACATCCGCTTGATGGTGGTGAGTATCTCCTCCCAGCGAGGAATCAGGAGCATGTGTGCTTCACCTTCGCAGATGGTGAGTTTGCCGTTGGGAATTTTCTGCGCCATATAACGAGCCATAGCGACAGTTGTGGAATTATCCATGGTGCCGTGCCAGAGATGGACCGGTACTTTGATCTCATCCAATTTGAATCCCCATGGACGGGTGATAAGGTGGGTATCCCAGGCAAAGGCAAGCAGTCCATGGCGGTAAGCCTCTGTGTCGCTTTTGATGCAGAGTTCGCGAATCTCAGGGGTGGTAAGAATTTCCCTGTCTGCGGGGGGCCAGGTATCTTTATCGCGATCAATTGCTTTGGTGGGGTCGGCGGCGATCTCGCGGAATAAATATTTGATCATCAA
Source organism: Chloroflexota bacterium (assembly GCA_041302025.1). Classification (GTDB taxonomy): domain Bacteria; phylum Chloroflexota; class Anaerolineae; order Anaerolineales; family Villigracilaceae; genus Defluviilinea. Next base: position 1,484 of record JBFYRY010000248.1, read on the forward strand.
ATACCAGGCGGACCAGGGCAGGTATTGTCCAATCTTGAAACCCAGCCAATGCAGGAAGATCATATCTTCTGTGGCGTTGGGTGTATCCACTGGTCCCGCGCCTGCAACAATCCCCGCGGCTGTGACGCGATTGGGCAGGGCGTAAGCACAAGCCAACGTATGCGGACCTCCGCCTGAATGACCCGCAACCGCGAATCTATCGAAACCCAGGTGATCTGCCAGTTGCGCCACATCAGTCGCCCAGTCCAGGATGCGGCGGTTGGGTTGGAAGGTCGAGTCGCCGTAGCCGGGACGATCCGTGCAGATGAGGCGCACACCCAGACGCTTGGTCACCTCATCTGGTGGATGGAACAGACGCGACCCGGGAGAGCCGTGAAAAAAGAATACTGGTGTCCCGTGTGGATCGCCATATTCGGCATAGGCGAGATTGCGACCATCTGGTAATTTGTGATTCATTTTGACTTCCTTCTATTTCATCTTACAACTTTACCTTTGCATCTGTCAATTGTTTGGCTTCTTCCATCGCCTCCGCGCGGATGGTGATGGGGAATCTTCCGTTCAACGGACTCAGCCGCGCGCCGAACATGGTCGGTTCATAGAATCCCCAACGCGCCAGCCCCCGGGCATTACCGGTCAACGCCACTGCGTCTTTTAATTCGTTGAGCGTGGCTTTATCCCAGCCGCCGAAGAGTCCGTAGAAGAAGATATAGAGCGGAAAACTCGGCAGGATGCCGATAAAGAAGATCAGAACGCTGGTGATCTGGTCGCCTTTCCAGATGAAATTACTGAGGAGTGACAGAACCCCGAAATGTGCAGTGCCAGCCAATAACGGCGCGACCAGTGACTGCCAGACATAAAACCGTTGCGGGTAACAAAGTTTGTGATTGACAAAATATGCCGTGATCCCTTTGGCAAACAATCCGACAAAATAGGCAATGATCAGTGCCGTCACCTGGAAGCGTGCCAGCAGTATCCATGCCAGTATCACGCGAATGAGTTGCTCCCCAAAGACCAGAATGGATTTGAGATATGGTTTGTTCGAGCCGAGTTGGACGTTATCACCAACCCACGAAGGGAATTGCACTGCGCCCCAGATCGTGAGCGGGATGACGTAAATCGCGGCGCGCTGGAAGTCCACGCCTGTGGAGCCGATAATAAACTTGGGTGCCACTGCCAGCAAGACCGCGCCGATGAACGCGCTTGTCAGCGCGTTGTATTTGTAAGTCATCGCGCTGTAATATTGACTCAGAATCCGTTTTCCATTTGAGATCGCCTCTGAGATGGCAGGCATGACCCCGTCATTCAGTGTTTGGGTTACATTGAAGGCAAAGATGAAATTTTGAGCCAAGCCCCAGTTGCCCCAGATCTCTGCGTAGTTGATCAAGCGTGCCTGTGTGATGGCGATCTCTGCCGCCTGCCCAAATGACCATGCCGCCGATCCAAGCATTTCGAACACGCCGAATTTGAATGAAGTCTTGACCACTTCCCAGTCAAAGTGCGCCAGGAAAAGGATGCGTGCATTGAATCCGATGCGGCGATATAACCACAGCCCCCATGCAAACGTGATCAATTCCGCCGCGTATGCCGCGATGCCGAGTCCGAGTAATCCGCCGAATGCGCCGCCGTATGCCGGGTGCGCCCTGCCCCAGGCGAACATGATGGTCACGAAAACAGGCTGTACCAGCATGGGCAGGAGTACGTTAAGCGAAATATCAAGCAGGCGCGAATAATCATTGCGCTGGAAGCCGTTGAAGGCATGTCGAAAGACCTGATAAAAGCCGGGGAGTTGGATCAATGCATGGATGATGATGCTCCATGCATATAAAGCATAGGCAGATTTTGGCGCGAGGGTACTTGCCAGCCCGACAACGATGGCAACCTGCGCCGCACCCGATAAAGCCTGCCACCAGATGAAGACTTGACCATATTGGATGCCTTTCTTCGGGTCATGGACGCGGTACTCGGACAAATACTTGATGAAGGCGATGCTCGTGCCCATGTCGAAGAACATCCACGCCAGGTTGAAGAACTGCGTGACGCGTCCCCAGATCCCCAAAGCCTCAGCGGAGGGAAGGATGTACGTAGGCAGGATCAGGTTCTGGTAAATGATGAGCGGGATGAAGAGCACGAGTCCGATGGCAAAGGCGACAAGGAATCCGCCCAATGGACGGTGAAAGCCGACCTGTTCCCAATCCGTGTTTTGTTCTTTCGTCTCAAAGCGATCATGGTTGGAGACGATGCTGTCCAATTCTTCGGGATGTTTCAGGCTGTACCGTCGGACCAAAATGAAAGCGGCGACCGCGGTTGTGATCATCAATCCCATCACGATCAAAAGGATGTTGCGTTCTGCCGCGTGCGGGACCGGGGAGGCGGGATAATCCGCGAAAGACAGCGGTTCCTGCCCCGCCGCGCGGACGGTCATGTGATAGATCAAATAATTGAAATACGCCCATTCCTGTATCTGCGGATTGGCACCGTTAAGAAACGCGTTGAAGACGAACGTCCGCCCGCCGTGCGCCGACCAGAGAATCCATTCGCCTGTTTCGTATACGGTGACCAAAGGCTGAATGGCGGAAACGGGTGTCATAATATCGTATCTTTCCCGAACCTGCGGTGCGCCGTTCCAAACGATTTCTTTGAGGAGCGGGTCGTCCACTTTGATGTGAGTCAGGCTGACTGCGCCTGATTGCTTTGTCAGTTCAACTGGAAACCGGAGAACGGTACTTGCATCTTCTGCCGATGTGCTTTCTCCAAGGATCAATACAAGCCCGGCGCCCTCTTCGAGCCTTTTTGTGATTGTTCCTGTTTGCGGGAAATCCCCGTTGAGAACGAACACGTCCGCCTGTGACGGGTCGTCCACGAAGGTGAACGTGCCAGCGGGAGCCAGCCCCAGCGCCAAACGGACATTGCTCTCGGGTTCACCGGCATAATAAACGCGGACGGTGTTCGATGCGAATGTTGAAGAAGCATGGACGAGCGATACTGCAACGATCAGCAAAATGACAATGGGTCTGCGCATGGTGAGTCCCTGTTTGGGTGGGATGTTGTTCGTGTACCGAGGGTACTGTAGATATGGGCTTTCGGCAAGACTAATAATTTCGTAATTTGCTACCTGGTGTCTGCGGGGGTAAAATGAATGTCGTATATATCGTCAGGGAAACGGTTGCATGCGGCGACCGTTTTTGTGTGTAGGTGAAAGTTATTGCGAGGGCGTTTGTTGCCCGAAGCAATCTCGACCTGGTCAATCTGAAGTAGTCTCAACCCTTTTATCATACGGCAGGCGCAAGTGGCGTCAAATAAAAGCCTTCCTTGCAATACCATGGATAATCATGCAGGCAAAAACATCAACACAACCTCTCATTGAAATGCGCGGCGTGGTGAAAACCTACTCTACCGCCGCAGGCGATTTTCCCGCCCTCAAAGGTGTCAACATGCAGGTCGGCGCGGGTGAATTCGTCGGTATTGTGGGCAAATCGGGTGCGGGCAAATCCACATTGCTGAACATGCTCACGGGCGTGGATCATCTTACCTCGGGTGAAGTGATCGTCCATTCGTCCGGCTCGTCCGTCTCGATCCATAAGATGAAGGAGGATGAGATCGCCCTGTGGCGCGGTCAGACCATGGGAGTCGTCTTTCAGTCCTTCCAGCTTTTACCGATGCTCACGCTCATCGAAAACATCACCCTGCCGATGGACTTGTGCGGCAACTTCCACCCCAAATACTCACGTGAACGCGCCCTTGAATTGCTTCGTCTGGTCGAGATCGAAGAACATGCCGGCAAACTCCCTGCCTTCATCTCGGGCGGACAACAGCAACGCGTGGCAATCGCGCGCGCGTTGGCAAATGACCCGTCGATCTTGATCGCCGATGAGCCGACAGGCAGTCTGGACTCTGCCACTGCCGAACACATCTTCGAACTTTTTCAGCACCTTGTGGAAGATCAAGGCAAAACCATCGTGATGGTGACTCATGACCAATCCCTTGCGCCAAAATTCTCGCGCACACTGCGAATTGCAGATGGGGAACTGGTCGACTCGTTTGCCGTGGAGGGATCGAAATGACAACCACGCGTCGCTCCTCCCGTAAGGCTGTTTCCACACAACATGCCATGACCTCCGCTGAAGCCATGATCGACATGCACGGTATCGTCAAGACGTTCAAGAATGCGGCAGGGGAATTCACCGTCCTCAAAGGTGTTGACCTGACCATCAACCGCGGCGAGTTCGTTTCCATTGTCGGCAAATCGGGCAGTGGAAAATCCACATTGTTGAACATGATCACCGGCATCGACCATCCCACGGATGGTCGCATGATCATCGGTGGCACGGATATTTACACCAACGTGACCGAAAGCCAGCGTTCCAAATGGCGCGGACGCAACCTGGGCATCGTCTTCCAATTTTTTCAGTTGATGCCGATGCTGACACTGCTCGAGAACGTCATGCTCCCGATGGACTACGCCGAACTCTAT
>JBFYRY010000249.1:0-5954 GCA_041302025.1 Chloroflexota bacterium
CCTGTTTGCCGCGCGGCTAAAACACCGCTGGAAAAATTCAGGCGGCATGGTTGCTTCTGCTCTTGTGGTCGTTTCGTGTTTTGGGGATGAAGAAGGATTGCACGATATGCACCACGGAACGGATGAATAAGGAATATTCTCCCTGTATCTGGACGACTTGCGGTTGTTGTGCAAATAAAAAAGCGACCCATTCGGATCGCTTCGCTTCTTTCTCGCCGATACTTGATTCAGTGCAAAAGGCTTCCCGCTCGCTTTAGGTGTACATGCCCCAATCCAATGCGGATGGGTCTTCCATCATCGAGAAGTCCCAAACATCCATACCCAATTCGATGGTGACGGGCATTTTGAGCCCTTCCACCGCTTTGGCTTTGGTCATCTCGATCATGGCTGGACCATATGGACAGAATGGGGTGGTAAGGATCATTTTCACATGAGCAATGCCATTGTCAATGGAAACGTCACGCACCAATCCCAATTGGATGATGTGCATGCCGATTTCGGGGTCAACCACTTCGGAGAGCTTCTCGCGTGCAGGCTTGACCATTTCGGGGTGTGTCTCGTGGATCGTCCATTTGATTTCGTTGATGGTTTCTTCGGTCATTTATATCCTCTGTCATTGCGAGGAGGGCTTTGCCCGACGAAGCAATCTCGTGATAAACAGTGGATTGCTTCGCCCTGGCGGGCTCGCAATGACATACAAATTAATTTTTTACAACCGCAGCCTGTACAACGTAGGTGCAGTGTGCGCCTCCGCTTAGGATACATTGTACTTTATTGGCGGGGACGGCCAGCATCTTTGAAATCAGGGTTTGGTCCATGGCGCAGACTTCTGGATGTGCGATGCCGATCTGGTAATAGGGACAGGAGATCTCATGGATCTCATATTGTTCGTCTTTCCTTTCCCATTCAACAGTAAAACCCTCCTGTGCCAGTAGTTCTTTAACAAAGTCCAGGCGCTCTTCCATGTTGAGCCCTTTGATCTCGGCGGCATACTGGTCTGCAAGATCTTCGGCAACCTGATTGAACAACTGTGCCACCACGGGTTCTGGCATTGATTCTTTCATCTGTGCCAGAAGGCGTGTAGTCAGCCTTAGATATTTTGTGGGGAAGCGCTCCATGCCATCTTCGGTAAGCGAATAGACCAGTCGTGGGCGTCCCACGCCGTGACGTTCCTCTTCCGCCGAGATCAGACCTTCCTTTTCAAGGTTCGACAAGTGATGACGGACTGAAATGGGGTTGATCTCGACAGCCTCAGCCAGGTCGTTGATGGTGAGCTTGGGCTTGCGAAGAAGGGTCTGGAGAATACGATCTTTCGTGCTTTTCATTGGTTGGGAGTATACCTGTCCAAGTGAGTATTGTCAATATACTAGAAAAATATCATAAATATTGACTTTTCCCTTTGACCCTGCTATAATCCCGCCGAATTGGTAAAAACGCCAGTAATGGCTTAATTTTTAGGAGCTATAGGAATGTCGCAACTCGAAATCAAGAACCTGCACGTCAATATTGAAGGAAAAGAGATACTAAAAGGTCTCGATCTCACCGTTGAGCAGGGCAAAGTCCATGCCATCATGGGACCGAACGGAACGGGGAAGTCCACATTGGCTTATACGTTGATGGGGCACCCATCCTATACCGTGACTGAAGGCGAAGTCATCTTCAAGGGGCAAAATGTCCTTGAATTGGAACCCGACGAGCGTTCACGACTTGGCATCTTTTTGGCTTTCCAATATCCCGTTGCCATCCCGGGTGTGACGGTTGCCAACTTCCTGCGTACTGCCATCAACGCCCGCCGCCGTGCGCTCAACCCTGATGACAAGGGCATGCCTATCCCTGAATTCCGTAAACTGCTCAAAGAGAAGATGGCGATGCTCAAAATGGATCAGACCTTTGCGGGTCGCTATCTCAACGATGGATTTTCAGGCGGCGAGAAGAAGCGTGCCGAGATTTTGCAGATGGCAACGCTCCAGCCAGAGATCGCCATTTTGGATGAAACAGATTCAGGCTTGGATATCGACGCGCTCCGCATCGTCTCTGAAGGCGTCAATGCCTTGATGAACAAGGACATGGGCGTTCTGGTCATTACACACTATCAACGCCTGTTGAACTACATCAAACCCGATTATGTCCACATCATGCTCGGCGGCAGGATCGTCGAATCGGGAGGACCTGATTTGGCGCTTCATCTCGAAGAACATGGATATGACTGGGTACGTGAAAAGTACGAGGAAGCAGTGTAGAGATTGGAGAGTAGAAACTATTCTACTAGTCTCTAATTATCTAATCTCTACTTTCTGGAGACACCATGAGCGAAGACGCAAAAATCTTAGAAGATATCGGCGAGTACAAGTACGGCTTCCATGACCGTGACGATAACTACACGTTCAAATCTGAAAAAGGATTGAGTCGTGAAGTGGTCGAAAATATTTCACGCATGAAGGGCGAGCCAGAGTGGATGCTCGAATTCCGTTTGAAGGCGCTTGAACATTTTATGAAGCGTCCCATGCCAAATTGGGGACCCGACCTCAAAGAACTAAATTTCGACGAGATTTATTTTTACGTCAAACCCACAGAGAAAAGCGAAAAGTCATGGGACGATGTCCCTGATGACATTAAACGCACGTTCGATAAGTTAGGCGTGCCAGAAGCGGAACGAAAATTTTTAGCAGGCTTGGGCGCGCAATATGAATGTCTCAGCGGCGATACGGGTGTGTTCACGTCTCGCGGCGTTGTGCCGATTCGTAATGTTATGCCTGGTGATGTTGTTTTTTCTCTCGATGAAGAGACCAATGAAATCATCCCTGCGCCTGTGAAGAACTTCATGCCGAAGGGTGAACGTCCTGTTTATGAAGTAAAGGTTGGCACTCGTACCATCCGTGCGACTGAGAATCATCCCTTCCTTGTGTTGGAGCATCATGTCAAAGAGGGCAATCGCCGTGGACGTTATGTCCGCGCCTGGAAATACTTGAGCGATATCAAAGTTGGCGATTTGGTCGCCGTTACCAAGTCTCTGCCTGATGTGGGGCAGGATTATTTGCTGGAACACCCTAACGTTGAAATAAACTGGCGGCATAACCATGTTGAATTGCCAAAACAAACATCCACAGATTTGATGTGGTGGCTGGGATTGTATATCGGCGATGGATTTGTCCATGCCGACGGCGACAAGGCTCGTGTCGAATTTGCCATTCCAGAAACCGACCAGCCTCTACGAAGCGAATTCAAACAAGTCACATCCCGATTGTTTGATATTGCCGCAAAAAATGGCGACCCGTATCGTTTGACCGTTGGCTCAACCATTGTTGCTCGTTATCTCGAAGCGAACGGTTTCTCTGGCGGTGCACTCGAAAAGCGAGTCCCTGATTGGGTTGCGTCGCTTCCTCAGGAACAAATACTTGCCTTCATCGGCGGATATGTGGATGCGGATGGTTATGTCCGTGACCATGCGAAAAATAAGGATGTAATGCTGACCAGCGCAAACCCTGAGCTGTTGCAGGATGTTCGTGGTCTGGCTGAAATATGCTGCGTGCATACTTCAAACATCCATCGTTTTGAGGGAGAACATCCTCACGATAAAGATCGCACCATGGTTGGATATCGTATGATGTTCAGCGGCGACTTCGACAAACTGGGTTGTCGCTCTGAACAACGACTTTCCCGCATGGGCAAGCGCAAGTTTCAGCATAGTTATTCGATGGCAGAAGGGACAAGTTTCCGAAACCACGTCAATGAATTTTTCGGGTACGCCCGTGTCGAGTCTGTTATGCCCGCTGGTGTGGAAGAGGTCTTCGACATCGAAGTAGATGGACCTCATAACTTCGTTGCTGAAGGTTTGATTGTTCATAACTCCGAGATGGTGTACCACTCGATTCAAGAACATCTTGAAAAACAGGGTGTGGTCTTTCTGTCCATCGAAGATGGATTGAAGCAATATCCCGATCTGTTTCGTGAATATTTTGGAACGGTCATTCCTATCGAAGACAACAAATTTGCCGCGTTGAATAGCGCCGTGTGGTCGGGCGGATCGTTTGTGTATGTGCCGAAGAATGTGAAAGTGGACATGCCCTTGCAGGCGTACTTCCGTTTGAACACGGCAAATCTTGGTCAATTCGAACGCACGCTCATCATTGTAGAAGAAGGCGCAAGCGTACACTATGTCGAGGGCTGTACTGCTCCTCAATACACCACCGACTCGTTCCACTCTGGCGTGATCGAGATCATTGTTAAGAAGGGTGCGCGCTCTCGTTACTCAACCATTCAGAACTGGTCAACGAATGTGTACAACCTTGTGACCCAGCGCGCCAAGGTTTTTGAGAACGGTTCGCACGAATGGGTGGATGCCAACATCGGCTCGAAGATCACGATGAAATATCCTTCGTGCTATCTTATGGAACCAGGCGCACGCGGCGAAATGCTTTCGATGGCGTTCGCCGGACCGAACCAGATTCAAGATGCGGGTTCGAAGATGATCCACTTTGCACCTAACACAACCAGCAAGATCACGTCCAAGTCCATCAGCAAAGGCGGCGGGCGTGCATCCTATCGCGGTATGGTCAAGGTGTATAAAGGTGCGAAGGGCGTCAAATCCAATGTTGTTTGTGATGCGCTTTTGCTTGATCCGAAATCACGCTCCGACACCTATCCCTACATCGAAATTGATGAGGATGATGTCACCATCGGTCATGAAGCCTCCGTCAGCAAAGTGGGTGAGGAGCAGCTCTTCTATCTCATGAGCCGTGGTCTCAGCGAAGAAGAAGCCACCACCATGGTCGTCTCTGGTTTCATCGAACCACTCGTCAAGGAACTGCCGATGGAATACGCCGTCGAAATGAATCGCTTGATTGCACTACAGATGGAAGGAAGCATCGGCTAACATGGAAGAAAAACCAAAAGTTGTTGTTTCGAGAACTCGACAGGCTGTTTCCACCGCAAAGGATTTCAACTTCGCTGAATCCGACATCCGCGCAGGGAATGACTCAGTCGCTTCCTACCGCTCCTCGGCCTGGTCTGCTTTCAAGAGGCTTTCCCTCCCCGACACCTCGCTCGAAGCCTGGCGTCGCACAGACATCCATAACCTGCCCGCGGATAAATTCAAGTTCGCTGCGGATGGCGCTTTCAATGATCTTCCTGCCGTTCGTCAAGATTTGTTGTTACCCCTCACTGCCGACCAGCATGGCGGACAGATCGTCATCGTCCCTGGCGGCGTGAGGCTCGAACTTGATGAGAAACTCACGAAGAAGGGCGTCATCTTCACAGACCTTCTCACCGCCGAAAAAGAACATCCCGAATTACTCGCAAAGATGCTCGGCAAGACCGTCAATGTGGAGGAAGGGAAATTCTCCGCGTTGGCTGGCGCATTCGCTCAGAACGGTGTCGTCTTGTACGTCCCCAAAGGCGTCGTCGTTGACGAACCCCTTCACTCCATTCTCTGGGGTCCGGGCACGGACATTGCCCATGTCTCGCACATTCTTGTCCTTGTTGAAGATGGAGCGTCAGTGACGTACGTCCACGAGTCGGCATCGCCCGATTTAAAGGGAGCAAACTCGATGCACGCTGGAATCGTCGAGATCCAGGTCATGCAAGGCGCTTCGATGAAATTTGTCGAACTGCAGTCGTGGGGACGTCATGTCTGGAATTTCAGTCACGAGCGCGCCCGCGTCGAACGTGGCGGCAACCTCGACTGGATCTTCGGTGCCATCGGCTCACGCCTCACCAAGAACTTCACCGAACTTGATCTCGCTGGCGAAGGTGCACAGGGACGCATGTCTGGTTTCTACTTTACAGACGGCAACCAGCACCTCGACCACGACACACAACAGAATCACCTCGCTCCGCACACCACCAGCGATTTGCTATTCAAGGGCGCATTGAAAGGTAATAGCCGCTCCGTGTGGCAGGGCATGATCTATGTTGCCCCTGGCGCACAAAAGACCGACGGTTACCAGGCGAATCGT